>JBDTMB010000164.1:0-11797 GCA_039934485.1 Vicinamibacterales bacterium | reverse complement strand
GCAGCATCTACGGCGATCACGAGCGCTACGTCACGCAGTACTGGAGCCGCTGGGGCAAGGACCTCTACTTCACCGGCGACGGCGCGAAGAAGGATGAGGAAGGCTACCACTGGCTGCTCGGCCGCGTGGACGATGTGCTGAATGTGGCGGGGCATCGCATCGGCACGATGGAAGTGGAGAGCGCGCTGGTCGATCATCCCAAGGTGGCCGAGGCCGCGGTGGTCGGCCGCCCGCACGAGATCAAGGGCCAGGCGCTCTCGGCGTTTGTCACCGTCAAGGAAGGCGTGCACATTTCAGAATCCCTCGCCGACGACCTCAAGAAGCACGTGGTCCACAAGATCGGCGCGATCGCGCGTCCCGACGACATCATCTTCGCCGCGGACCTGCCCAAGACCAGGTCCGGGAAGATCATGCGCCGCCTGCTGCGCGACATCGCGGAAGGCAAGGCGCTCGGCGATACCACGACACTCGCGGATCCGGCGGTGGTGGCGAAGTTGAAAGAGCAGTACGAATCGCAGGAATAACCAGGGAGCACGCACATGGCCGACTCAGGACAGACCTACAAGAACCACACCCGATTCTTCCCGCCCTTTCATTTCATCGCCCTGCCGATCCTGGTGCTGAACTTCGTCAACGAGGTGCGGCATGTCTGGATGTATCCGAACCGCTCAACGGCCTTCGCGGCGCTGGTGGCGTTCGGGATCCTGATGGGGGTGTTTGCCGCCCGCGCGATGGCGCTCAAGGTCCAGGATCGGGTGATTCGTTTCGAGCTGCAGGCCCGCATGCGCGGCTGCTTGCCCGCGGACCTGCAGGCCCGCATGAACGACCTCACGCCGGCGCAGATGGTGGCGCTGCGCTTCGCCAGCGACAAGGAACTGGCGGACCTCGTGCGCGACGTGCTTGCCGGGAAACTGGCGACGCAGAAATCGATCAAGCTCGCGATCAAGGACTGGCAGGGAGATTACCTGCGGGCGTAGCAGGCTGAGGTCAGGAGACGAGGATCCGCTTCCCGACGCGCCTACCGCCGATCCTTGGCGAGCTCTTCCACGACCGTGCGCTCGAGGCGCACGTGCCGGCCGGCCTTGACCGGTTCGAGTCGCCCCTCGGCAACCAGCGTCTCGATCCCTTCAACGTCGGTGTTCAGCATCACCGTCGCCTCTTCCACGGAGACCAGTCGCGGCTGTAGCTTCACGTGTTCAACGCGGTTGCGTCCGCCCGCCTTGGCGCGCTCCAGCGCTTCCTCGACGGCCGCCTGGAACGTGACCCCATCGATCGGCTCGCCCTCGAGGGCGCGCGCGCTCACTACCGCCACGCTTACCGTCACGATGGCGCGCTGGTCGGTGCGATAGTCGCGGAACGTCAGCCGGTCCTCGACCATCGTGCGCGTCCGCTCGGCGAGCACGAGCGCGTCGGCCGGCGTCGTCTCCGGCAGCAGCACCGCCATGCAGTCTTCCGAAAAGCGCGCCACCCAGTCGTGCTGGCGGAAATACGTCCGCAACAGGATACCGAGCCGCTCGAGGATGCGATCTCCCACACCGTAGCCGTGCGCCTTGTTGATCGCCGAGAGGTTGTCGACGTCGACCAGCATCATCGACAGCCAGTGCTCGAAGCGCTCCGCGCGATGGCATTCCTTGGGCAACACGGCGTCGAGCACGGGGCGCGTGTGCAGCGTGGTGAGGACGTCTTCGATCGAGGTGCGCTGCGGCATGTCCACCGAGCGCGTGGTCCAGGCCGCCAGCAGGTCGAACGCCGCCCGGCGCACGATCTGCGACGCCTGCGGCCAGGGTTCGGTGTTGGCCCCCACGCGCCCGTCGAGCGACAGTTCGTCGATTGCGGTCGTCATCACGATCTGCACGAAGCCGAACAGTTGGTCCGGCGTGACCTCCCGCTCGAGCACGATGGCCATCAGGTCGCTAATCTCCGCCGACCGTGGATCGAGATGCTCGGCGAGGATGGCTTCCGACATCAACCGCACCACGTGATTGCCGAGGCGCATGCAGTAGTCCGCGTCCAGCCGCCGCGATCCGGCCGCCAGCGGAAACGTCGCCACCGTGTCGGCGACGATAACGTCGCGTCGATCGACAAGATGGTGGGCGACGTGGCGGCGCAGATCGAGGTCGCCACCCGTCTGCGCCGCTAAATTCGTTTCATTTTCGTCAAAAGACCCCATGTCGTACTCAAGGGATACCCCAGATCACCCTATGGCGGCAACCTCTCTCAACCGAAAGAGTTAGAGGGACAATATGTACAGCTGGCGGTGTGTCCGGAACTGCACATTATGTCCGCACTGCAACACAGTAGGTTGAATTGGGGTATTAACCCTACCTATGATGGCGTTTTCACCCTTACGGACCAGTTTCGTAGTGGGCTCAGGGGACGATGCGAAAAAAGCTCGGTGAGTGCCTGATTCAAGCAGGCCTCATCACTGAAGACGACCTTCGAACGGCGCTGACCGAACACAAGCGCACAGGCGAACGCCTGGGCGCGGTGCTCGTGCGCCTCAATCTGGCCACCGAGCGCCAGATCGCGAAGGCGCTCGCCTATCAGCTGGGCTTCCCCTACCTGAACCTCTCTGAAATGCCGCCGGACCCCAACATCGTCATCCTCATCCCCAAAGAGGTCGCGTTAAAGCGGTCGTGCGTGGCGATTCGGCTCGACAAGAACCTGCTGACCGTGGCGATGGCCGATCCGCTGCTCTTCAGCCTCGTGCAGGATCTCGAATTCCAGACCGGCTATCGCATCAAGCAGGTCGTGGCGACCCGCGCCGACATCATGGACGCCATTGCCGCCGGCTACCCCGACAAGGCGTTGATGCGCACCGGCGGCGCCGCCGGCCAGATGCCGGCCACGCGTCCGGCGCCGACGCGCGACGCTGCGGCAGGCGGCGACACCGCGCTGGTGCGCCGCACCGACGAGGAGGGCTACGAGCCCATCGCCGGCCTCAAGGAGCGCAGCGAAGCGGCGCCGATCATCGACCTGGTTGATCTCGTCGTGAAGAGCGCCATCAAGGCCGGGGCCAGCGACGTGCACGTCGAGCCCATGGAGAAGGGCGTCCTCATCCGCCATCGCCTCGACGGGCTGCTGAAGGAAGTGATGGACCTGCCCAAGTGGGTCCACGAGGGATTGATCGCCCGCCTCAAGATCATGGCCGGCATGGACATCGCCGAGAAGCGGCTGCCGCAGGACGGCCGCGTGCGCGTGACCACCGACGAAGGCCGCGAGGTGGACTTCCGCGCCTCGACGCTGCGCACGCTGCACGGCGAAAAGATGGTGCTGCGCGTGCTCGATCAGAACCGCGGCGTGCCGCCGCTCGAGGAGCTCGGGTTCTCGGCCGCGGCGCTGAACGACCTGCGCCAGTTCCTCCGCTTCCAGCACGGGATGATCCTCGTCGTCGGTCCGACCGGCAGCGGCAAGACGACGACGCTTTGCTCGGCGTTGTTGTCGGTGCAGTCGGAGCGCACCAACGTCATCACCATCGAAGACCCCATCGAATACCAGTTGGCCGGCATCAACCAGACGCAGGTCAACGACAAGATCAAGCTCACCTTTGCCAGCGCCCTGCGCTCCATCCTGCGCCAGGACCCCGACGTCATCCTCGTCGGCGAAATCCGCGACCAGGAGACCGCTCGCATTGCCATGCAGGCCGCGCAGACGGGCCACCTCGTGCTCACGACGCTGCACACCGACGATGCGCCGTCGGTGGTGACGCGCCTGACCGACATCGGCGTCGAGCCGTACGTGATTGCCTCGGCGACGATCGGCATCGTCGCGCAGCGCCTGGTCCGGCGCCTGTGCTCGACCTGCCGCCGCCAGTACACGCCGCCGTCCGACGTGTTGCGCGCGCTCAACATCTCCGAGGCCGACGCCGCGAACATCCAGTTCTACCGGCCCGTTGGCTGCGACCAGTGTCACCAGACCGGCTATCGCGGCCGCATCGGCATCTACGAAGTGATGAAGGTCACCGACAAGCTGCGGCGGCTGATCACCCAGAAGGCGTCGGAAGACGCCATCCGCGAAGCCGCGCAGGCCACCGGCATGTTGTCGCTTGGCGACGATGCGCTCGCCAAGGTGAAGGCCGGGGTGACGACCGCGGAGGAATTGCTGCGCGTCGTGACCGAGGTGCGCGAGATTCGCAGCGTCTGCCCGGGCTGCAACGGACCGGTCGCCATGGATTTCGTCGCGTGCCCGTCGTGCGGCCACCGCTTGAGCGGCGCGTGCCCGGGCTGCGGGCGCGGGCTCCAGCCTGGCTGGACGTTCTGCCCGTACTGCGCGCGCGGCACCGAAGGGCGCACCGAGCGCCGGCTGCGCGAACGCAAGGTCGCGCGCGAGCTCCCGCCGGCCATCATCACCAACGTCACCGAGTTCAAGAAAAACATGCCGTGACCTGAGATGCCTGCTTGACGCGGGTGGGGGCAAACCTTTAGGTTTGCCGTAGCACCCCCGACGTGAAGACCCATTACGAAGTGCTCGGCATCGACCCCTCAGCCGATGTCGAGACAATCAAGAAGGCTTTTCGCCGGGAGATCGCCCGGTATCACCCCGACAAGGTGATTCACCTGGGACAGGAGTTCCAGGAGATGGCGGCTGTGCGCGCGGCGGAGTTGACCGTGGCGTACAAGACGCTGACCGACGGTACGCTGCGCGCCGACTACGACGCCACGCTGTCCGGCGGTCCGCCCATGCCACAGCCCGGGTCGCCGCCCGCTGCGCCCGCCGCCGCGTCGGCCCACTCCGCGTCGGCGCACTCCGCGGCATCCGCGCCATCGGCGGCGCCCGAGCCGGACAAGCACAGCCAGATCCGGGACCACGGCTACGCGCAGCCGGAGTCGAACAAGCGCCAGTTCGAAACCGAGCGTGCCGGGCGCGATGCGATCCTGCTGCGGGCGATGACCGACCGCGTGCAGACCGCGGTTGAAGGTCTTTTCGGCACCGTCCAGACGCCCTCCGCCCGCGGCTTCGATCTCGTCATGGTGCCCACCAAGGGTCCGCGATTGCTGGGGGCGACGCCGCCTCGCGTGCTGGTGAAAGTGGTGGAGCTGGCGGACGCGGCCGCGGTCAACGAGGCGTGGTCGAACGCCGCGCGGGCCCGCGTGCATGTCCCGAAGTCGCCGCTGATCGTCCTGCTGCTGGCCCGGCGGATTGGGTCGCAAAGCGAGCTGCTCCGCGCGGTTGAGGTCCTGGGCCGCCAGCCGAAGGCGGCGGACGGACCGCCCGAGATCTCCGTGGTCATCGTCGATACGGGCGACTGGTCTGCCCGCTTGCCTGCCGGGGCCTCGGCGGTCGTGCGAAAGCTTGCCGAGCGGCTGACCAACTGAACCCCTGGACTCCCGGACCCGTAGGTTCTTAGGTAGACTCAATTCATGGCGCTGATTGAAACCCGGGACCTGTGGAAGACCTACGTGATGGGCGACGAAGAAATCCATGCCCTCCGTGGCGTCTCCATCCAGATTGATCGCGGCGAGTACGTGGCCATCATGGGGCCGTCTGGCTCGGGCAAGTCGACGCTGATGAACCTGATTGGCTGCCTGGACACGCCCAGCAAGGGCACCTACCTCCTCAACGGCAAGGAGGTGAGCCTGATGAACGACAACGAGCTGGCGCGCATCCGCAACGAGGAAATCGGGTTCGTGTTCCAGACCTTCAACCTGCTGCCGCGCGCCACGGCGCTGCACAACGTGGAGCTGCCGCTGGTGTATGCCGGCATCTCGAAGAAGGACCGTCTCGAGCGCGCCAAGGGCGCGATCGAAAAGGTCGAGCTCACCTCGCGCATGAACCACAAGCCCAACGAACTGTCGGGCGGCCAGCGCCAGCGCGTGGCGATCGCCCGCGCGCTCGTCAATAACCCGTCCATCCTGCTGGCCGACGAGCCCACCGGCAATCTTGATTCCAAGACCGGCATCGAAATCATGGCGCTCTTCGCGCGCCTCCACCAGGGCGGCAACACCATCATCCTGGTGACCCACGAGCCCGACATCGCCGCCTACGCACACCGCGTCATCGCGATTCGCGACGGCCAGGTGGAGAAGGACGTCAAACAGGTGCCGATTATTCCCGCCGCGCACGTTACGGTTTAAGCGCCACACATCTTGTGATTTGGTGATTTGGTGATTTGGTGATCTGATCTTTTGATCTGGTGATCTCGTGATCTAATCGTGCGATCTATTGCGGCACGATGCGCAATCGCCAAATTCAGATGGCCGCAAAGTGTCCCGCAGAGACTTCGCGAAGCGGCGCGGCGAGATCGACCCGCGACGCATCGAGCTCAATCCGCGTTCGCGGCGCGTCAGGATCGGTGACCGGAACCGCCGAGAGCAACGCCTTCGTATAGGCATGCTGCGCGTCCTCGAAGATGCTGGCGGTGTCGCCCATCTCCACGATCTTGCCGAGATACATCACCGCCACGCGGTTCGAGATGTGGCGCACCAGCCGCAGGTCGTGCGCCACGAAGAGGTAGGTGAGCTTCAGTTGCTGCTGCAGGTCCATCAACAGGTTGATCACCTGCGCCTGGATCGACACGTCGAGCGCGGAGACCGGCTCGTCGGCGATGATGAACGACGGGTTGAGCGCCAGGGCGCGCGCCAGGCCGATGCGCTGGCGCTGGCCGCCGCTGAATTCGTGCGGATAACGATCGAGATGCCCCGGATCGAGGCCCACCAGCCGGAACAACTCGGCCACGCGATCGCGGCGCTCCGCCTTCGCGCCGATTTGGTGAATCACCAGCGGCTCTTCGACAATCGTGAAGGCGCGCATGCGCGGGTTGAGCGAGGAGTAGGGGTCCTGGAACACCATCTGCATGTCGCGGCGCGCCGCCCGCATGCGTGAGCTCGAAAAGCCGAGCACGTTCTCGCCGCGGAAGAGGACCTCGCCCGAGGTGGGCTCCACCAGCCTCAGCATGCAGCGTCCGGTGGTGCTCTTGCCGCTCCCCGACTCGCCGACGAGCGCGAACGTCTCGCCTTCCTCGATCGCAAAACTCACGTCGTCCACGGCCTTGACCACCGTCCTGGCGCGGAGAAAGCCGCCACCGCGCTCGAAGTGCTTGACGAGGCGCCGGACTTCAACGAGAGGCATGGAGATAACACCTCACCGAATGGTCCGGATTGATCGACGTGACGGGCGGAAACGCGGTGTCGCAGATCGGCATGCGTTCGGCGCAGCGCGGCGCGAACGAGCAACCCGGCGGAAGCGCAGCCAGGTTCGGCACCGTGCCCTCGATCGCCTTGAGCCGCGATCCCGCGGCGCCGTCGGGAATCGAGGCCAGCAGGCCCTGCGTGTAGGGATGCTTGGGGTTGCGGAAGATCTCGCGGACCGGACCTTGCTCGACGATGCGTCCGGCGTACATCACGGCCACGTGGTCCGCGGTTTCCGCGATCACGCCGAGGTCGTGCGTGATGAGCAACAGCGACAGGTCGAATTCGCGCTTCATGTCGCGGAGCAGTTCGAGGATCTGCGCCTGCACCGTGACGTCGAGCGCCGTCGTCGGCTCGTCGGCGATGACCAGCGGCGGCTTGCACGCGATGGCGATCGCCATCATCACGCGCTGGCGCATGCCGCCGGAGAGCTGGTGCGGGTAGTCGTCGACGCGCTTCTCCGGATCGGTGATGCGCACGGCGCGCAGCAGCTCGATGGCGCGCCCGCGCGCGTCGGACTTGCCGGCGAGCCCATGCACCACCAGCGCCTCCGCGATGTGCGCACCGACCCGCATCACTGGATTGAGCGCCGCCATCGGCTCCTGGAACACGAAGCCGATGCCCGCCCCGCGGACATGCCGCATCTGCGGTTCGCCAAGGGTGAGGAGGTCGCGGCCCTGAAAAATGACCTTCCCGCCGGTGATGCGCCCGGGCGCCTGGACCAGGCGGATCAGCGAGAACGCCGTCACCGACTTGCCGCTGCCCGACTCACCCACCAGGCCGAGCGTTTCGCCCTTGCGGATCTCGAACGACACCCCGTTAACGGCCGTCACGGGCTGCGCCACCTCGAAGACGGTGGTCAGGTTCTCAACGCGGAGCAGGGTGTCAGACACCGTTCCAGAATCTGCGTACTGCGGAGAAATTCATGCCAACAGGACCTAGTCGAGACTCACTTCACGGTACTCGCCAAACACACCGCGCAGTGTATCCGCAATTTCGCCCACGGTGGCGTGCGCTTCGACGGCGGTCACGATCAGCGGGACCAGGTTGTCGTGGCCGTTGGCAGCCACCTTCACCGCGTCGAGCGCCGCCTGCCATCGGCCGCTGTCGCGATCGGCCCGTACCTGCTGCACCCGCGTGCACTGCTGCCGTTCCAGCTCGGGGTCGACCCGGAACACTTCGATGCTCGACGTCTCGTCGGTCTGAAAACGATTGACCCCGACCACCACCGCCTCGCCCGCATCGATCGCCAGCTGCGCCTTGTAGGCCGACTCCTGCACCTGCCGCTGGATGAAGCCGGCCTCGATCGCGCTCAGCGTGCCGCCCACGGCGTCGATCCGCGCCAGCAGGTCCTGCGCGCCCGCCTCGATCTGGTTGGTGAGCTTCTCCAGGTAATACGAACCGGCCACCGGGTCGATCGTGTTCGCCACGCCCGACTCATAGCCGATGATCTGCTGCGTCCGGAGCGCAATCCCTGCCGCATTCTCCGTCGGCAGGGCCAACGCCTCGTCGCGGCTGTTGGTATGGAGCGACTGCGTGCCGCCCAGCACCGCCGCCAGCGCCTGCAGCGCCACGCGGACGATGTTGTTGTCCGGCTGCTGCGCCGTCAACGTGCTTCCCGCCGTCTGCGTGTGGAACCGCAACTGCTGCGCGCGCGGGTTGGTGGCGCCGAACCGATCCCGCATGATGCGCGCCCACAACCGCCGCGCCGCGCGGTACTTCGCAATCTCCTCCAGGAAATCGTTGTGCGCGTTGAAGAAGAACGAGAGGCGCTGCCCGAACGTGTTGACGTCGAGCCCCGTGTCGAGTGCCGCCTGCACGTAGGCAATCGCGTTGGCAAACGTGAATGCCACCTCCTGCACCGCCGTCGATCCCGCTTCGCGGATGTGGTAACCACTGATCGAGATCGTGTTCCACAGCGGCACTTCCTGCTCACAGTACGCAAAAATGTCGGTGACGATGCGCAGGGAGGCGTGCGGCGGATAGATGTAGGTGCCGCGCGCGATGTATTCCTTGAGGATGTCGTTCTGAATCGTCCCCGACAGCCGCTTCGGGGCCACGCCCTGCCGCCGGCCCACCGCGATGTAAAGCGCCAGCAGGATGATGGCCGTCGCATTGATGGTCATCGAGGTCGAGACCTTGTCCAGGGGGATGCCGTCGAAGAGCGTGGCCATGTCCTCGATCGAATCGATCGCCACGCCGACCCGGCCGACTTCACCGGCCGCGAGGTAGTGATCCGAGTCGTAGCCGATTTGCGTGGGCAGGTCGAACGCCACGCTCAGGCCGCTCACGCCCTGCGAGAGGAGATAGCGGTAGCGCTGGTTGGATTCCGCCGCGGTCCCAAACCCCGCGTACTGCCGCATCGTCCACAAGCGGCCCCGGTACATCGTGGGCTGGATGCCGCGGGTGAACGGGAATTCGCCCGGAAGGCCAAGTTCGGCGTCTGGGTCGAAGCCCGGCAGGTCGCGGCCGGTCGCGAAGTGATGCACGCCTTGAATTGTATTGGACTCGGCTACCCTGTGGCCTCGTAGGACGAATCAGGGACTCGGCTCTTCGAGCCTCGCAGGAGCTTAGGTCCCGGAGAGCCCTACAAGTTGCAGTAATCACACAACTTATAGCGTTCTGGTCTTGACAGGACACAAGGGGACTCATAGAATGAGCCAGAAATTCCCACTGAATCGTCCCACCTGATGACGACTTTGCGCCGAAAGCTCACCCACCGCCCGGAGGGTGACGTATCGGCAACCGCCGACGGTCCCAGCCGCTTGGCACCAGCAAGTGAAGGAGGGAGCCGTCCTATGGATGACGTCGTAAACCGGTTCGCGCGAGAGCTGGCCAACTCCATTGCCGCCGCCGTTTCCGAGAGTGCAGAAGTTGAAGCGTGCCGGGAACGCGCGCGGGCCGCGGGCTACGAGATGAAGGTGAATCTCGAGGCCGTGGTTGGGTTTGTGAATCGAGTGCAAGCGGCCGGTGATGGCAACGCCGAACCGGCCAAGGCCCTGGCCACATCGAAAGCGCTCGTGCCGCGCAAGCCGTTCGACATGACGATGAACGATCGCCGCTTCCTCCGCTCCCTCCGCATCGCCGCGGAAGAAGCGAAGGTGGAGGAGACTAACTAAAGGCAAAAGGCAAAAGGCAAAAGGGGGCTCTTACGTTTTGCCTTCTGCCTTCTGCCTTCTGCCTTGCATCGAAACCGCTTCCGCTGCCTGGCGCGCTGCTTCGGCGTCGCCCAGGTAGCGGTGCCCTGTCGGCAGCAAATTCCCGTCCAACTCGTAGACCAGCGGAATTCCCGTCGGGATGTTCAGCTCTGTGATGTCCGCGTCTGAGATGCCATCCAGGAACTTGACCAACGCGCGCAGCGAGTTGCCGTGCGCCACGATCAGCACGCGCTCGCCGTTGTTGAGGCGTGGCGCGATCGTCTCGTGCCAATAGGGCAGGAAGCGGGCCACGGTGTCTTTCAGGGATTCGGTGGCCGGCAAATCCGACGGCGCCATGCCCTCGTAGCGGCGATCGTGTGACGGGTGGCGCGGGTCGGCGGCGGCGATGGGCGGCGGTGCGATGTCATAGGACCGGCGCCAGATCTTGACCTGCGCCTCACCGTGCTTGGCGGCGGTTTCGGCCTTGTTAAGTCCCTGGAGGTCGCCGTAGCTCTTCTCGTTGAGGCGCCAGCTGCGCTCCACCGGCAGCCACAGCAGGTCCAGCTCATCGAGCACGATCCAGCACGTGCGAATGGCGCGCGTGAGCACGGAAGTGAACGCGACGTCGAACGTGAAGCCTTCGGCCTTCAACAACTGGCCAGCGGCCTCGGCCTCGGCCAGCCCCTTTTCGCTGAGGTCCACATCTGTCCAGCCGGTGAACCGGTTTTCCTTGTTCCAGGTCGATTCGCCGTGGCGGAGAAGGACGAGTCTGTGCATGTGGGTGTCCACGTACGTGAACCACGGAGCGCGGTCCTCCGTTTTCTCCGTGGTTAACGTCCGTTCAGTTGTTTGATCGCCGAACGGCCCGCGTACTTCGCGGCGCTGCCGAGTTCTTCTTCAATTCTCAGTAACTGGTTGTACTTGGCGATGCGGTCGCTCCGGGAGGCGGAGCCGGTCTTGATCTGACCGGCGGAGGTGCCCACGGCGAGATCGGCGATCGTCGAATCCTCGGTTTCGCCCGACCGGTGCGAGATTACGCTGCGGTAACCGGCCGCGTTAGCCATCGCGATGGCGTCGAGCGTTTCGGTGACGGTGCCGATCTGGTTCAACTTCACGAGCACGGCATTGGCGACGCCCTCGGCGATGCCTTTCTTCAGGATCTCCGGATTGGTCACGAACACATCGTCGCCAACGATCTGGATTTGGTCGCCCAGCGCCTTGGTCAGGAGCTTCCAGCCGTGCCAGTCCTGCTCGGCGCAGCCGTCTTCGATGGAGATGATCGGGTACTGCCGGCACCAGTCCACGTAGAGGTCCACCATCCCTTGCGAATCGCGCGCCGGTTCGCCCGATTTGTGGAATTCGTAGTGGCCTGCCTTCCAAAATTCGCTGGATGCGACGTCGAGCGCGATGAAGACGTTGTCGCCGGCCTTCATGCCCGCCTTGCCGATGGCTTCGAGCACCACTTCCACCGCTTCGCGATTGGACTTCAGGCTGGGCGCGAAGCCGCCTTCGTCGCCGACGCCGGTAGACAGG
>JBDTMB010000163.1:0-11838 GCA_039934485.1 Vicinamibacterales bacterium | reverse complement strand
CACAGGCGCCACAGTTCACCATCGGCGGCCGCGGCGGCGAGGCCGTCGTGATGGCCAGGCGCGAGCGGTTCGAGTCGAATGCTGTCGAGTTCGAGGACGATGGGGCGAGGATCGATCACGCCTTATTCTGTCTCACGAGGAGCTCGAAATACACTAGCCGCACGCCACGATAGGTCTTCTTCCCGCACTTTCGGTATCCGCTGCGCCGGTAGAATCCGCCGGCGCCGGCCGGGGCGTCGTAGGCGTCCAGGCGAATGGCATCAGCCGCGTAGGCTTCGGCCATCTTCCGCGCTTCGGCCAGCAGGGCACGCCCCACGCCCTTGCGCTGGCGCGTTGGCAACACCGCCATGTTGATCAAATACAAGGCCTTCTGGCACGGCGTGAAGTAGCTCACGTCGATGGCCCATGGCTTCTTGGTGGCGAGCGTGAGCGTCCCCACGATCTTCCCCCGGCATCGCGCCACCAGAAGCTGCGATGCCTTCAGATCGCGAATGACGCCGCGGTCCGTGGCCAGGCCAGCCCAATGGCCAGGGCCGTACTTCTTCGCCAGGGCGGCGCCGGCACATGTCCGCAGCGCGGCGATCTCAACCGCGTCACTCGCCGTCGCCGATGTGAATTTCAGGCCAACCATGTATGCAGGAAAGCCAGCGCCCCCTTGATTATGTCTCGGGAGGTCTCGCTGTCATCCAGGAGATCGAACGCGTGTGGCCCGTCCGGATGATTTACCACGGTGATGGGTAGATTGCGGGCCCGCGCGCCCGACACGAACCGATCGAGAGCCGCGTTGAGGCCCAGGTCATCCTTCCCCGCCCTGGCGATGAACAGCGGCAGGTCCGCCGGCAACTCGGCGACGGTCTTCCCCTCGCCGGGATTCTCGAACCTGTACATCTTCTGCGCATCAGCAACCGCGGTCGAGCCGTCGAGGTCGAGCGTGTACGCATACAGCAACGCCCCGCATTTCAAGCGCCGGTCGGACATCAGGACCGACAGGGCCACCGGGCCGTGGCCCGAGCACGCCCACGCCCCGATTCGGCTTTCATCGAGATCGAGCGCCGCGGCGTGTTGTCGCAGGTGCCGAATCAGGGCGTGGGCATCCGCGAGGGGACTCCGGTTGGTCCCGGCGACGGCGGCCATTCCCGAGGCGGCGATGAGGCGGCCCCAATGATCGATGCAGACCATGTCCTTGAACCGGCAACCAAGAATCCGCTCAGCGCCGACGTCGTTGTAGCCCTCGACGATCACGACGACTGGCGCCGGGCCCTTCTGCGGTGGATAGTAGAGATCCATCAGCAACTCGCCACCATCGGCCGCCACGAACGGCACATCGCGACGAATCTTCACCGCGGCCATTTCGGGAATCGAGTAGACGAGGCCCTTCAACGTGATTGGGTTCTGCGGCATCAACGCCTCCAAACACAAAAGGCACCCCGTGAAGGGTGCCTTTCGCGAAAGTTGTGTTGCCTTTCTCAGGCACCGCTAAAGCGGTGCCCTACGTTCGAGCGGTGGCCTACTGGCCGGGGTGGTAGGTCTTTTCCGTGTGCCCCGTCAGCTGCTCCGGGTAGAAGTATACCTCCCGGAGGTTGCCGGTGGCATAGCGCTCGGCCTGATCGTTGAAGTGCTTGGCGCCGACCTGGCCGCTCTCGCCACCGGCGGTCACCGCCCGGGCGCGGACCTTGTCGCCAAATTCCACGGCGGCGATGAAGCTGTTGCCGCTCGAGCCATACCACTTCTTGGTGTTCTTGTAGGCGCGCGCGCCAAACGACGCCAGCGATCCCCACCGCGCCGACGCGAACATCACGGGAATGCTCGGCGCCGCATCGTCGAACTCCGGCGCGATGGTGTTCTTGACGCGCTGGAACCGGTTGACGTCGCCCCACGGGGTGTTCCACTTGTCGAAGTCGGCGGCCAGCTTGTCGGATGCGGCGGCGAGCGAGTCGAGCCGCTGTTGCGGCGTGGCCTTGGTTTCCATGAACTCGTACACCGACACGCCGGCCTTGCGGGCGTCGGCGGTCACGCGCGTCCACAAGTCCTCACCCCAGAACGTGGCGAGCGACTGCGGTACCGAGTCGACGCCCCACCGGTAGTCCCAGCCGCGGAGCGCCTTGATCTGATCGGCCAGCTTCGCCTTCAGCGGATTCGACGCGGGTGTCGCGTCGTAGTTCTTCAGCAGCGTCGGAACCAGGATGGCGAACTCGGGCTGGAAGCTGTCGTAGCCGGTGGTGACCAGCGAGTCGAGCGTGAAGCCCTTCTTGCCGTCAAGCAACTTCACCGCATGGAGGCCGCGCGGATTCTCGCTGCCGGCGTCGACGTACTTCGGGAAGTCCTTCTGCTTCGGGCTATCGGCGCCGGCGGCCGAGAACGGATAGTTGTTGGAATTGTGGGCCCAGCCGCCCTTCGGGTTGACCGCGTTCGGGCTCTCCGCAAACGACAACGGCGCGCCCCATTCGGTGGCGGGATCGCTGCCATCAACCGGCTTGGTCCAGTCGAACTTGTTGTCGCGCTTCGGGATGAAATTGGAATGGAGGTAACCGAAGTTGCCTTCGGCGTCGGCGAACAGCGTGTTGTTCGACGAATTGGTGTGCGTCTCCATCACCTCGAGATAGGTCTTGAGGTTGGTGGCGCGGGTGCGCATGTAGGACTGCGTCAGCGCCTTGAGCGGTTCTTCCATCAAGCGGATGCTGACCCACTTGTCGTCGATCGCGCGGACCACCGGACCGTGATGCGTGCGATAGACGGTGAATTCCTTGGTCGCCATCCCGGTCGCGGTCTTGTAGGGCACGGTGATCTTCTTGACCGTGACGGGCCGTTGCTCGGTGCCGTACTTGTAGGTGTAGCCGTCGCCGTTCTTCGTCACCGTCTCGAGATACTCGTCGATGTTGTCGACGCTGCTCGAGGTGTGCATCCAGCCGGCCTTTTCGTTGAAGCCCTGGTAGATGAAGAACTGGCCCCAGGTCGAGGCGCCGTAGGCATTGAGGCCTTCGTCGCTCGTCATCTGCAGCTCGGAGCGGAAGTAGAACGAGGTATGCGGGTTGATATAGAGCATCGCCTTGCCCGACGCGGTGACCGTCGGGCCAATCGCGATGCCGTTCGATCCGGTCGGCTCCTCGGGGAACACCAAGCCGTCGATCACCGCCGTCTGCTTCGGGCCATCGCCGTAGAGGTTCTGCAGCTGGGTCAGGTTGACCCTCTCGATGTCGCCGCCGATGCTGCCCTCGCTGAACGTCAGCGCCATCCACGGTTCAAAGTGCGTAATCACGCGCGGCGTCACGTTCGGATGCGTGGCCAGGTAGTAGTTGAGGCCGTCCGCCCATCCGTCCATCAACACTTTCATGTTGGCGGGGGCCTTCTCGTACATCGCCTTCATCTCGGCCGGATCGATGAACAGTTTCATGCGCAGGTCGCGATAGATCTCGGCCTCGCCTTCGGCTTCGGCCAGACGCCCTTGCGAGTTGATGAAGTTGGTCTCGACGCGATTGAAGTCGTCTTCAGCCTGGGCGTAGATCGCGCCGAACACCGCATCGGCGTCGGTCTTGCCGTGCACGTGCGCGATGCCCCAGTCGTCGCGGACGATGGTGATGCCCTGGGCGCGCTGCTGCCAGGCGGCGGCTTCCTTGCTGACGGCCGGTTTCGTATCGGTGGCTGGCGCGGCGCACGACACGCATGCAGCCGCCAGGATAAGGACGAGCTTTTTCATCGGGACCCCTTCATGGGAGTGGATTGTGGCACAGGTGGGGCCGCCTGCTGAGTATCGGTTTGATGCCAGACCATCGAGTTCGCGGGAACCTGGCTACCGCTGCACGATCGGCTCCGGAAACCCGAAGATCACATACACGTTGGCGGCCCGGCGCGCCGGCCGGAACCGCCACTGCTGAAGGGCCTGTCGCGCGGGATCGTCAAAAGCGGCCGCCGAGCGAATCACCCTCGAACTCGTCACGGCGCCGGCGCCGTCAACCTTCCCTTCGAGAAGGACCACGCCACTGCCGCGCGCATTCGGGGGAAACGACGGAATGGTGGTGGCCAGCGGAAACGCGACCTCCGCGGAGGCGGCCCGGACTTCAGCCGGCAATTGACCAAGCGTTGGTCCGGTCAGCGCCGGTGCGCGGAAGACGGCCGCAACCAGGACCTTCGATGGCACCGGCACACGCGGCGGCTTGCCGGTCTGCCCGGGCCGGAGGGGCGCGTCCTGCTCTGCCGGTTGAAACCGCCAGCCGCGGACGGCGTTCACCACGGCATCGGTGAACGGCGGCGTGACCCGCAGCGGCGTGACTGACGCCACACGGCCATCGGCGGCGACGTCCACCTCGAGCATCACCTCGCCCCCGGCGACGGCCAATGCCGGGAGCGCCGGGACGCCGCCACTTTGATAATGCGCCGGTGACGGCGCGCGGGACTGGGCCGAGACACCGACGCCGATAAGACAGAGAGCGACGGCAAGGCTTTTTGACATGTATTTCAGCGACACCTCGGTCGCCTCCTTCAGCTGGAAAGCATAGCAACTTAGCGGCGCGGCGATCCGTCTAAACGCGCATGCGAGACCTCCAGTACGCCATCCGCGGCCTGCGCCGGCAGCCTCTCTTCACCCTCGTCGCCGTTCTCACGCTCGCCGTGGGAATAGGCGCAAACACTGCGATCTTCAGCGTGCTGTATCAGGTGCTGCTGCGGCCGTTGCCCTACGCCAACCCGGACCGACTTGTGTTTGTCTGGAACACCTATCCATTGATGGGCTTGCCGCAGGCCAGCGTCTCGATACCTGACTACGTCGACCGCAAGACGCAGGCGCCGGCCATTGAGGACGCCATGCTCTTCGCCCAGCGAAGCCTGAGCCTGGCCGAGGGTGGGCAGCCCGAGCAGTTGAAGGCCTTGCGCGTCACCCCGTCCTTTTTCACGACCCTCGGGCGCGCCCCGCTGCTGGGCCGCGCGTTCGCCGATGCGGACGCCACCGCTGGCGCCGATCAGTTCGTCATCCTGACCTACGGCCTCTGGAATTCCCGGTTTGGCGGGGACGAAAGCATCGTCGGCAGGGACGTGCGCCTCGACGCCGTCCCCTACCGCGTGGTCGGGGTGCTGCCCGCCGACTTCGAGCTGCCCGCGCGCGACATCTCGTTGCTGGTGCCATTTTCATTCACGCCCGACGACACCTCGGACCAGTCGCGCGGCAACGAGTACAGCGCGATGGTGGCGCGGCTCGCGCCGGGCGCGACCATCGAGCAGCTCGACGCGCAGATGAAGACGATCGTCAACCGCAACCTCGAGCGCCTGCCACGGTTCCAGGGGTTTGCCAAGTCGAGCGGATTTGGCGGCTACTCGATTCCGATGCGCGATCAGATCGTCGGCAACGTGCGGGCCCCGCTCCTGCTCCTGCAAGTCGGCGTTGCCCTCGTGCTGCTCATCGCCTGCGCCAATGTCGCCAACCTGCTGCTGATGCGCGGCACCGGACGCAACCGCGAGATCGCGATCCGCTCGGCAATCGGCGCGGGGCGCGGGCACTTGATCAAGCAGATGCTTACCGAAGGCCTGGTGCTCTCTCTGTTCGGGGCGGCGGGAGGACTGGCCCTTGGCGTCGCCGGCGTGACCGGACTTGTCGCACTCGTGGGCCAGCAACTGCCCGGCACGCCACCGGCCGCACTGAACCTGCCCGTGCTGGCGTTCACGCTGGGCATGGCCGTGTTGACGGGTGTGGTCTTCGGCCTGGTACCGGCGCTGGCGACCATGCGGAGCAACGTGGTCAACGTGCTTCGCGACGACAACACGCGCGGGTCGGCAGGTCGCGGCACCGGCTTCCTGCGCGCCGGCCTGGTGATGTCGGAAGTGGCGCTGGCCGTCATGCTTCTCGTCGGCGCCGGCCTGATGATCAAGAGCTACGCCAATCTGCAGGACGTGAATCCCGGGTTCGCGACCGACAACGTGCTGACGGCGCAACTCGCCCTCCCGTCGACTCGCTACCCGGACGAGAACGCGCGGCGGAGCTTCTGGACGCGGCTCGTCGCCGAGGCCGCCCGGATTCCGGGCGCCACCACGGTGGGACTGACGTCCAACGTGCCGTTCAACGGCATGGTCGCCTCGGGCTCCTACAATATTGTCGGATACACGCCGGGACCGACCGAAGCGGCGCCCCACGGCCGCCAGGAAGTGGTGGGTGGCGACTACTTCAAGGCGATGCAGATTCCGCTCATCACCGGACGCCTGTTCAGCGACATCGACGGCCCCGAGAGTCCGCGGGTGGTCGTGGTCGACAAATACATGGTGGATCGTTATTTCCGGGACAAGAACCCGATTGGACAGCAGATTCGCCGCGGCGGCGGGCCCGATTCTCCGCCCTTCACGATCGTCGGCGTCGTCGGCACCATCAACAGCATCGACCTCGGCCAGCCGGTGACGAAAGAGCGTCTCTATTACCCGGTCACGCAGGCGCCGATTTCCAGCATGGCGCTGGTCCTCAAGACGGCGCTCGACCCACAGACGCTGGTGTCACAGGTGCGCGGCGCGGTGCAGGCGATTGACCCGGAACAACCGCTTGCCGACGTGCGGACGATGGATCAGTGGGTGGGACGGTCGCTCGAGACCCGCCGGGCCCCGACCTTCCTGCTCGCGCTCTTCGGCACCGTCGCGCTGTTGCTGTCCGGGATCGGCATCTACGGCGTGCTCGCGTTCGGCGTTACGCAACGCGTTCGCGAGTTCGGCATCCGCCAGGCGCTGGGCGCGGATCGGACGGCGATCCTCCGCATGGTCCTGACGCAGGGCGTACGGACGGCCGTCGCTGGCGTGGTCCTCGGCCTGTCCGGAGCCCTCGCGCTGACGCGGTTCCTGCAGAGCCAGCTCTTCGGGGTCGGCACCCGCGACCTGCCCGTGTTCATCGGCGTGGCGGTGATCCTGCTCGGGGTGGCGCTCGTCGCCTGCTACCTGCCGGCGCGCGGCTCTACGCGCATCGATCCGATGTCGGCGCTTCGGGAAGGTTGATCGGCGCGCGGATCGCGCCTACGCGCCCAGTTGCGCGGCAAGCCGAGTGGTTGGCCAGCTTGGTCATTCATTCAATGCCCATTTCGGCATTCAGGAACCCGACGACGTGTTTCCAAGCCAGATAGTAAACCCCCATGCCAATCGGCACCATGGGCAACGCATATCGCCATTGAATGCTAAACACTTCCAGCGAGTAGGCCAGCGCGGCTCCGGCTGGAGCCAGAATGAAGATCAGCAGCGAACCATGCACGCCGATCGGCCAGCGCGCACGAGTCTTCAGGGCCAGGTAGAGCATGTTCCACAGGCCCCAGACATTCGGGACGATGGCCATGGGGAACAGGAGCGCGCGTTCGAGTGGCCGCGCCGGAAACCCCAGTACGAACTGACTCGTCACCTCGAAGTAGTACTGGTGATAGGCCGCGATGGACATCGGCACCAGCAGGAACAGCGTCGGCACGACGATGCCGGCCATATACGCCCGTAAGAACGGATGCGATCGCATGAGGTCCTCCTTCACAAGTGATAGGCGAGCAGCCACAGCCAGTCGGGAAATGCCGACAGCACGATGACCACGGCGGCGGCCATGCCGAGGTCGAACCACGTCCATGACACTGGGGAGTGGCCGCGGCTCGTGACCGCCGGCCACAGGTCGCGCGAAGGCGCCTGCGCAGTCGACGGCGGCACCGCGTCACGCAGGAGACGGGCGAGACGGTCGTGTTCAATCATGGATGAATGCCCAGGCGGGCCAGTTCCTTTCTCAGGATCCGGACCGCGCGAAAGACGCGCGACTTGACGGTGCCGATCGGCAGGTGCATCGCCTCGGCGATCTCGGCCAGCGGCTGATCCTCGATGAGCGCGAGCGTCGCGACGACGCGAAGCCTGACCGGCAGCGAATGGAACACCACGGAGATCGCTTCGGCGACGGCGCGGTCCGGCCCTGCCGGCGCGCGCAACGTGTCGTCCGCCGTCCGCCATCCGGCCTGTGACCGCGTGGCCTTCACGTGGTCGATCGCGGCGTTGGTGGCGATCCTCCGCATCCAGGCGCCGAAGCTTCGCGACGGATCGAATCGGGCGCGCCCGCGATACGCGCGCCAGAACGCCTCCACCAGCACGTCTTCAGCGGCGCTGCGATCCCGCACGATGCGCAGGATCCACCGAAAGACCTCGGTCTCGAACTGGCGAAAGAGCCCCTCGAAGGCGGCCTGATCGCCCTGGACGAACCGGTCGAGCAGGTCGCCGTCCAGATCGTCAGGCATGCGTCTACCTATGCCTTACCGGTTGAATTGTGTGAAGGTTCCGTTGGTGGCCGACGTGGGGCAAACCTGAAGGTTTGCCCCCACCGTAGGATTCTGACTGGACCGCAGGATTCGGGCTAGGTGCGCGCCGACGACCGCCGACGCATCTCGAGGAACTTCCGCACCGCTCGATCAAAACGATCCTGGAGCGGCTTGCGCTGGTCCGGCGCCAGCGGGCCCAGGCGCGCCCACGCCGCCTGCGCGCTGCGCACTTCCTGCTCGTTGGCGCGCTGGCGCGCGTCTTCGGCCTGCCGCGCCGCGCCGCCCCCGCCCATGGTGTTGGCGGCGAGCGCCTCGCGCCATTGGCGCGCCAGGAGTTCTGCCGGCGACAGGTTCTTCGCCGGTTCGGTGTTCTCGGTGGGCAACAACTTCTCCACCTTCGCCACCAGTTTCTCCATCTTGACGCGGGTCTGTTCGGGGTCGAGATCGGTCCCCTTGAACCCATCCGGCCACCGCGTGACGAGCGCAAAGAGCGCGACGTTGACACGCTCGGCCAGCGGCGCCAGTGTGTGACGCGGCAGTTCGGGCCCCTGGACCCATCGCGCGCGCGCCGCCTGGACCTTGGCGTAGAGATCCTCTGGCGCCGCAGCCTCGGCCGGCGCATCGGCGGGCGGCACCAGGGCCTCGAGTTCGGCCACCGTGGTCTCGCGATCGGCCATCTTGCCGGTGAGGGCCACCGAGTCGCGGTTCTTGAATCGCTCGAAGAACAGATCGCACGCGGCGCGGAACTGCTGCCAGATCGCATCGGACTTGCTCTTCTTGACCGGGCCGATCGCCTTCCAATCCACCTGCAGGCGCTTGATGCGCGACGCGGCCTGCTCCCACTCAGTGGACTGCGACAGCTGCTCGGCCTCCGCCACCAGCGCTTCCTTGCGCTTGAGGTTCTCGGTCCAATCCTGCTTGCGCTGCTTGAGATCGTCCTGGCGGCGCGTGAAGAACTTGTCGCACGAGGCGCGGAATCGCTCCCACACGGCTTTCTCGTGGCCGCGGGTGACGGCGCCGATCGACTTCCACTCCGCCTGCAGCGCCTTGATCGCATCCGCCGTGCGCACCCAGTCGGTGGAATCGGCCAGGGCCGCGGCCTTCTCGCAGAGCGCTTCTTTCTTCTTCAAGTTCTCGACGCGCTCCACCGCCTGCTGCGCGAAGAAGTCCTTGCACTTGTCGTAGACCTGCTCCTGCGCGGCCTTGAACCGCGTCCACAGTGCCTCGGCCTGCGAGCGCGGCGCGGCGGCCACCGCCTTCCACCGCTCCTGCAGCGTCCGCATTTCCGCCGAGGTCTTTTCCGGATCGGCCTCGGCTTGGGCGACCAGCGCTTCCATCTTGGTGCACAGCTCTTCCTGCACCTGGACGTTGGCCCACCGCTTCCACTCTTCCGCCTCGCGCAGTTCCTGGATCCGCGGCGTCACCGCCGTGCGCACGGCCTGCAGCCGCACCATCAGGTCTTCGCGGTCCTGCTTGTTCGGCAGCGGCCCCATCGTGCCGACGGCGAGCTTCACTTCCTTGAGCAGCTGGTCGGTCTGCTTGAGCGTGAGTTGCTCGGCGTTGGCGCGCATCTCTAATTTCTGGACGAGCGCCTGCAGGCGATGGAGGTTCTCGGTCTGCTGCTGGCCACGGCCCTCGCGATAGGTTTGCTCCTTCGCTTCGAGACCCTGCGCCACGGCGTCGTACTGCGCCACCAGGGCCGGATCGATCTCCACGTCCCGGGCCACGGCCTGCCACTGCTTGCGCAGCGCGTACCACTGGTTGCGAATGGCGGCGTAGTCGGGATTGGCCGCCAGGGCTTCGATCTCGGGGACCAGGCTGGGCAACCGCTCGGCGGACTGCCTGGCCTGGAGCCGGCGCTCGTGGCGCTTGTCCGCCGCGCGGCAGGCTTCCTGGAACCGGTGATCGAGCGCGCTCGCCCAGGCCTCGGGCATCGGCGGCATGCCTTCCCACGTCGCCCGCGCGTCGGCGAGCCGGTCCACCAGATCGTCTCCCGCGAGTCCTTCCACCTGCGCGCACACCGCGGCGCGATCGGCCTGTTCCTGCTCGACGGCGCGGCGCTGGCGCTCGGCCTCGGCACGGGCCGCTTCATCGGCGGCCAGCCGCTGGCGCACCACCTCGGACGCGGCTTCGAAGGCCGAGACGATCTCGGGCTTGATGTCGGCGTCGGCCAGCAGTTCGACCCACGCGACGCGCGCGGCGGCGAGCGCCTCGCGCTGCGCCATGGAGTCGTTCACCGCGCCAAGCGCCGTCATCTGGGTGACAAACTCGCTGGCCTTCTGTTGATCGAGGTCCTTGTAGCTGGGACCGTCGGCCGCCGGCGCGGCGGGCGCTTCGTTCGACTTGATCAACGTCCGGGCCTTCTTCTGCGCGGCCTTGGCCCTCGCCTTCTGGCTGATCGCGGTCAGCAATTCCACCGACGGGTCAACCAGGCGATCGAGCGCCGCCACCGCGGCATCCGCGTGTTCGCCCCGCATCACCACGCCTTCGAGCTCGGCCTGGTCGGCCAGCCGCTCCACCGCGAGCAAACGCGCACTCGGTTCCATCGCGTTGCGGGCGATGCTGCCGAGTGCCTTCTCGTCGCGCACACCGGCCAGCGCGGCGCGCCGGACCGCTTCGGGCCCTGACGCTTTCGCCACGATGGCGAGCTCGCGCTCGCGGCCGAGCGCCACCAGCGCCGCGACGCCGGCCGAGGCCACGCCGTCGTCGTGCCTGGACGCCTGGTCCAATAGCTGGCTGACCGCGTGATCGCGCACGCCCTCGTCCGATTCGTTGCGCGCGATGTCCGCCAGCGCGGCAGCATCATGCAGGCGCGAGACGGCAGCGCGGCGCACCCGCGCGTCCGGATCGTCCTTCGCCAGCGAGACGAGCAGGTCGCCGTCGCTTTCAGGGTCGGCGTCATGCACGCCTTCGACGCGCACGGCCGGATCGGAATGTTTGTGTTTGGGTTGCGAACGGAGCTTGTCGAGGATTCCCATGGTGTTTCAGACCTCGGCGGATCCCCTGGGATCCGTCCGGTGCCTTCCTTTGAATTGCTGCGGCCGCCTGGCGACCGCAGTGTGTTTACGCCGTCACTCCGGCACCCCTAAAGGGGTGCCCTACATCAACTACTTCAACAACTCGTCGATCTTCGCCTGGAACAGCGCGTACGGCTGCGCGCCCACGATGCGCGTGCCTTCAAAGCCCTGTGCCGTCGTCTTGCCGACGAAGAACGTGGGAGTGCCGGACACATCGACGCCCGAGGCCTCGGCGATGTCCTTTTGAATGGCGGCGTCGTACTGCGTGCCCGCCGCGCAGGTGCTGAACTGCTTCATGTCGAGCTTGAGCGACGTGGCCGTCTCCGTGATGTACGCGGGCGACAGCTTGTCGGCATTCTTCACGAGCGTCGTCCGCATCTCCCAGAACTTGCCCTGGTCGCCCGCGCAACGCGCCGCCTTCGCCGACGGCAACGCGAACGGATGGAAGCTCAGCGGGAAGTCGCGCGAGATGAACCGGACCTTGCCGGTGTCGATGTAGTCCTTCTTCAACTGGTCGAAGGTCTGCAGCGCAAAGCGGTTGCAGAAGGGGCACTGCAGGTCGGTGAACTCGACCATCGTCAGCGGCG
>JBDTMB010000162.1:0-11882 GCA_039934485.1 Vicinamibacterales bacterium | reverse complement strand
AGGCGAGGGCGACGGGATGTGCTCAACGCCTTTCGGCGACATTGATGGGCTCACGCACCGGCACGATCCGATTCTCTCGCTCATCCATCCTGTGCTCAACGCCTTTCGGCGACATTGATGGGCTCACACACCTGGGCATCGGTCATCTCGTCCATGTGGCGGTGCTCAACGCCTTTCGGCGACATTGATGGGCTCACGAAGATCGCCGCGAGATAGAGCAGAGCGTAGATCCAGTGCTCAACGCCTTTCGGCGACATTGATGGGCTCACACGCGCCCGTGGTGTGCGTGTAGACGTTCTGATCGTGCTCAACGCCTTTCGGCGACATTGATGGGCTCACCGCCTGCTCCAGCGCCGACTTCGCCGCTTCGGGATTGTGCTCAACGCCTTTCGGCGACATTGATGGGCTCACGCGGTGAACAAGGTCAAAGTCGTCGGCCTTCCGGAGTGCTCAACGCCTTTCGGCGACATTGATGGGCTCACACGCAGAAGATTGCGCTGGGACGGAGCGTGAGTGGTTCTGTGCTCAACGCCTTTCGGCGACATTGATAGGCTCACCTACAAGGACGACGGCGGCAACGGCACCTTTGGGTTGTGCTCAACGCCTTTCGGCGACATTGATGGGCTCACTCGAGCGCTGCGACAAGGCGATCCGGAAGTGGTTTGTGCTCAACGCCTTTCGGCGACATTGATGGGCTCACCAGAAGGTTGCGCTGGGATGGGGTGGTGATGGTTCTGTGCTCAACGCCTTTCGGCGACATTGATGGGCTCACCGTTCTTTGTCGCCGGGAGTGGATTCTACGAGTTGTGCTCAACGCCTTTCGGCGACATTGATGGGCTCACCGCCGCGCTTGTAAGGTGTGACCCCGCTTGATGTTCCAAGCCATTCTTTCAAGCATGTCGGGTACTTCCCATTGGGCTGCCTCGTCGAGGTCGGAAAAGGAGGGCCAGCTCGGTCAAAACCCCTGCCATTCCGGACAAAACAAGCACCTTGACTGGTTATGAAAGGACCTAACACCTGATGAGTCAGTGTCTTGCGGCCACATCGCCTGAACAGCGGGTGAACGGGCCGAGGAACTTGATTCGCAGAGGTCAGACGATGTTGTGCCTCGGTGGCCGGTTGGGCCAGTCGATGGGCCGATCGTCACCATGAATCCCCACAATATCGCTCACGCAACGTTGACACAACGGCATCAGCAGAACGTCGTCAGCCGGATCGAGCATTTCGGTCAGTTCCCAGCGCAATCGCTCGACCTCGACGGTGGTCATCCAGCAGCGGAACACGGAATACTGAAGGCGAAGGCCGTAGCCTTCCATGTGCTTCGCGCACAGACGCAGCCGCTTGTCGTCGCGGATGTCGTAACAGACTAGCCACCACTTTGTGTCGGACATGCTCACGTCTCGGATTCGGGTTGACAGGTCTAGCGCAGACGGCTTCGGGCGAAGAGGCCGGGTTCACCCGTCCACTCCTTTTCCAGTAGGCGGGCCTCAAGTTCGATGCTCCGGCCGTAGCTAAGGGAGTAGTTCAGCACCGGGTGCTTCCACGTCTCTTGGAGTCGATCCTCAAACAGCCCAATGGCCTTCTTCCGCCCGCTCTCTGAGAGCCAGACCATTGCCTTCGTGACACTGAAGTCCTCGACCGAATCCCACTGGCCGCGATTCAGGGACTCGACCAGTGGCATGTCCCACAGCGCGGTGCGGAACAACTCCATGAGGTCGAGCACGAGAGGATACGCGGCTGATCGCGGCGTGTGCAAGAAGCCGAGGGCGGGCTCCAACCCGGACGCGAGTATCGCGCGCATGACAGCCGTGTGCAGCAAGCCGTATCCGTAACTCAGACAAGCGTTGAATCGGTCCTGCGGCGGCCTCTTCGACCGGCTGTCCGAGCGGAGATCGTCGGGGACTTGGGAGCCAAGCAGCTTCCTAAGCGCCGCAAAGTAGTGGACCGCGGCTGATCCTTCGAGGCCGCGCAAGGACTCACGGTCGCGAGCTGCGTCGATACCAGTGAGCAGGTGCCGGATTCCGTTGAGGGACTTCTGGACGTCGGTGCGACCCTCTTCGTCGCCACGGCTGGCTCGCATGAGGTAACGGTACTGGCCCTCCACTTTCGCAGAGGCTAACTGCTTCGCCAGGCGCAGACACGTATCTTCGGCGCTGAGCGCCTGATACTGGCGGATGCGCCGCTGCACCTGCCCAGCCGTCGGGACGAGGCTGGCGGTGTGATTACCGGACACGCTGAGCCAGTGGACGCCGATGCCGAACTGGACGCACTTGCGGATGGCCTGCGTGGTGATCTGCGTGAAGCCGTGCAGAAGGATCGTGTCGATGCCACGGGCCGGGTACTTGGCCTCTGGGCCATCGCGTGGCTTTACCACAATGGAATCACCACTGACGCCGACCGCGGTGCCCTGGGCGACGACGTGCAGGGTGGTGCCGTCGCGATCCTGTGGGAACAGCCGGATCGGGTCGCGTTGCGGGTCGCGGTCGTGTCGGACTTCCTCGGGTAGGCACACGGGCGCGAGAGAACACTTCTCGCACAGGCGGGAGTTGTCGGTAATCGGCGGGCGTTGCACCGTCTCGCGGAGCCGCCGGGCCTCGCTGATCGCCTTTCGTAGGTCGGTTCTTGCCTGATCGTCGATCGGCACCCGCACCGTGGCGTTCTCTGCGTGGTAACGGATGCGACCCTCGGGGATCGGCTGGCCGAAGGTTTCTTCAAGCAGCACAGCATAAGCAATGAGTTGGAGCCGATCCGACGGCCACTCCTCGGGCTCGTTGTCGGCGTCGCGGGTTGGCCGACCCCGCTTATGTTCGTAGGGTAAGTAGGAGCCATCCCGTCGGCGGAGGCAATCGACCTTACCTTGCAGCCCGAGAGACTCACTGGAGAGGTCCAGCGACGTGGATTCGCCCTCCTCGTCAGCCTCGATTGCGGCGTGGAGTTGCCGGCCCGCATAAACACGCTGGTCAGCGAGGCGAATCTCCTCAACCTCTTCCAGATAGAACAGACGCGGGCAGTACGCGAGGGCGTGGAGCGCCATTACGCGTACCGGTGGCCGGTGCGAGCCCGTACCAAGTGGCTGCATGGGGACTATTCTGGGGAAATTTTTGGCATCCGACCAATGGGCGGCGGCACAAGGGTGGATTCTTCAAGGTTGCCAGTCGCGTAGCGCGTACGGGCCGAACCGACGTGATCGACCCATACGGGCAGCGTGACTCGGCCCTTTGGAGCGATCAGGAAAGCTCGACCGCTCTTCCCGATTCGCTCAATTACACGATCGAGTAGGCAGACTTCATCGATCATGTGGGTGCTTTCCCCGAGCGACAACCCGCCGAAACGAGTAACGGTTACGGGGCTATTCAGGGCTACACGCACGCGGTCTTCAAGGAGAGCGCCCGACTCGCCGGACGAGTCGAGCCAGATGACGAGGCGCACGTCGGTGAGCAGTTGCTGGTAGTCGGGCCGGGTGTTGCCCGACGAACCGAGGGGCGTCTTCTTCACCCGCCAGACGGTACGCAGCACCACGCTGGTTGGCGGTTCATTCAGCAGCACCGGGGCCACCCGACAGCCGACGTGCCTGCCGCGATCGGTCTCTCCGACCAGCGACAGCAGGAAGCCGTAACAGGTGGCTGGTGGCGGCAGTGGTTCAGTTTCCAGATACTCCCGCGCCAGCCCCTTGCGGAAGCACGCGACCGGCACCGTGACATACACGCCGACCATCGGTCAGGCTCCGCTCTTGATCTGGGCGTTGATCTGTGTGACGGCTTCGTCACACGCCTTGCGAACCCCGAACACCTGGACATCTTTCGCCTTGAGGTGGCTCGCCAGCTTCGATTCCAGGTCGCTCATGCCGACGATCAGTTCGTTGGGATCGATGTCGCCATTGGCGATGCGACTCAGCAGAGCCGAGGCCCGGACCGTCTTCCCTGCATCCGGGGTATCGAAGCAGTACAGGAGCCGAGGGGCCGGATCATGGGTCAGGCGAATGACGACGGCGTCCGGCGAGAAATCGAACAGGAACCGCCCGTGGTTACCGGCCACGGTGCCCAAGTTACAGAGTGCGTGAATCGCCTTTGCGGCGCGGGTCTTGTCTCGCAGTCGTTCCGGAGTGAGGGCAATGCCGTACTGATACCGTGTCGCGTGCAGCTCGGTGCCGTAGGGGACAGGGTTCTTGCTCTTGTTCTTGTCCCCCTTGGACGCGGACGGTGTGGCACCAGGGGACGCAGCGTTGAACGTGACGTCGCCTGCCCACGGGGTCAGCGAGACCGCTCGGGTCACTTCCAGCACGGCCCGTCGGACATTAACCGAACCCTTCCCATCGTCGCTGCCGTCTTCCTTTGCGGCCTCGGCCGTCATGAACCCCAAGAGGTCGTCGTCAATAAACGTGGCACCCGTGTCCTTCGCCCAATTCTTGAACTGATGGTCTTCCCACACATTCGCCCGGGTGGCTTCGTCCCAGGTGCGGTTGGTGGCCTCTGTTGCACCGAGCACGCGACGCAGGGCGAACCGGATCGCCTCGGCGGAAACGGTGCTGTGCGTCTCGCCTTGCCAGATGAGCTTTTGGAGAGTCGTGATGTTCCCTTCGTTCTCAGCGCGATTGTTCGCGGCCGTGCCGAAGGGAGTGACAACGTTGGCGAACACATGCAGGCTCATGATCTTATTCCTTGGAAAGGGTCGTCAGTTCAGGGTTGATCGGTGGTGCCCGCGTCACCTCGTCCGGCATAACTCGCGAGCGCAAGCAAGCCGAGGTCCCGAGAAAGGCGCCAGTCCCGCCGAATCACGGGCAAAACGTGCTGCCATCCCCCGCGAAGTGCAGGGATATTCCCGGCACGACTGAAGAGGTCCATCAGCGCGAAGCGGACATCATCTTCTTTCTTCGAGCCGCAGAGAGACAGGCGGAGGCGCTCGCGAAATCGGTCCCAGCGGTTCTTCGTAGCCTGGGTAAGGCCCTTGGACGTGTCCCCCTCGGTCTCTGACCGAATCTGCGCCATGCGCTGCCGCATGGCTTGGTGAATGGCTTCGACGACGAGCTGTTCGCCGTCTTGGTCCCACATTTTTGTCTCGGTGATCATCGCGTGGAGCCCCTTTATCTCAAAGTGGAGGTGGTCCCGGTACGGCTTGTCCGTGGCCGGATTTTTCTTGGTCATGAGATTCACGAAATCGGCATACCACTTGATCCCCAATGCGAGGTTCTCGGCAATAAGTGGTCGTACGACGCTATCCGAGCGGAACGACTCCTGACGCTCTGTCGTCGTCTTCTGCCTTCCCCGGCCGGCCGACTCGCGGACCGTCGTGGTCACGATCCGTGGCGCGAGGTGTACGAGTGCCAGTTGGTATCTGTCGAGCACGGCGTCGTCACCGGACGAAACATGGATGGTCGCCACTCGAGATTTTTGCTGACTCGCCCACGGTGTGGGCATGAACGTCATCGCGTAACAGGCGGGAATCGTCGAGCCCGCCATCGATTTCCGGGCCCGCTGCCTTGTTTCGGCCTTTCTTGTCCCGCTCTCGCGCACACGAACCTGTGCGCGAAACGCGGCGTCGGCCGCATTCGCGATTTGGCAATCCATCGCGCTGGAGGGAGTCATCGCCGGGCGGTCGTAAAGGAATTCCAGCAAGTCTTCAACTTCGGGCACGATCAGCGCGGCCACCCCACGGTTCACCGGCAGTGACAGGCATCCGACCATCGAGAAATAGAGGGGCAACATTCGCTCGGCGGGATCTTCGGCGCCCGTCTGGCTGGTGAATGCAACGTGCCGAATGACGGTTCCAGGGCTAATCGGGCCGTCGACCTTGATCACGTCAACGACGAGTGAGCCGTCCTTCTTGACGAGTTCTTCCCAACCGGCTTGGTGCTTGAACCCGGAACACTTCTTGTACTCCAAGACCAGACTCGGTACGCCGTCCCCCGCGAAGTCGTAGCTGACCGTGGTCACGTCTTTCGCCAATGCGCGAACCCGCCCGTGCTGGAGAAACGTCAGCGTGAACCCGCTCTGCAAGGCGGCAAGAATGGCGTCCGACGGCTGGCTGTGATGTTGCCCGGGGAGATAAATCAAGCCCGAACGCGTGATGGAGAACGCGAAAGCGAATAGTTTTTTCAGGTAGTCGCGAGCGTGTGTAGGCTTGCCGAACCTCAGTGTCACCGTGTCGTCTGAGATGTCCCACGGGTAGAGGCCATCCACCAAAGGCCCCGGCAGCTTGTTGGCGCGAAGCAGGTCGGCTTCGTACTGGCGCTCCATCGCCTTCAAGGTGCAGGCCAGACCACCCAGTCCGGCGCGGTGCATCGCCGTCATGCCGGGAGCGAACAACTTCATCGTCAGGTGCTCGGGAGCCGGCGGCTTCGCTACGGTCGCCATTCAGCGCCTCGATTCGGGTCGTAGACAATTGTGTCGGTCGGGGCGATCGGGATACCCCGCGGCTTAGGCCACGACCGCCAGTCGAGCCGCTTCGGCGGTGGGGGCATCGGGAGAGTGTATTTACTCCAGTGTCGGCCCGCCGCTCGTTCGACGTCGTCCTGCACGATCACGGTGATGCCTGGGGATGCCTCACGTAGCTCGGAGACCGTGGTCACTGGTCCTCCGTCGAGCCAGGCGCTCGCCACCATGTCGGGCGGATTCTCAGCAGTCTGCTCCCACGCTTGGGCGAGATGGCGCTGGGAAATGTTCGCGTCCGGTAACTTGGCTAGCCAATCCGCAGCCGCCTCCATGTCACGAGGCGCGTACGGCAAATAGTTGTGAGCCGCGTGGGGCAAGACGACGAACGGCCGCGTCGGGTCGCCATCTTTGGCCTGACGGTTGAGGCGCCCGAGTCGCTGGATCAGCGCGGGGACCGGAGCGCATTCCGTCACCAAGAGCGTGCAGCCCTGTAAATCGAGGGACATCTCGCATACTTGGCTCGTGACCGCCAACACGCCCTTTCCCTGGCCCGGCTTGAATGCCCCGACCACAGCTTGATGTCGCCGCACGCGATCCGCGTATTTGAACCGACTGTGGTAGACCAAGGGCCTCATGCCCGCGCCCTCCGCGCGCGTCGCCGACTCCATCACGCGCTTGACAGTGTTGCTCACCCACAGGACTCTGCCACCCGCCCGCACCTCCTCCACGATGAGCGGCAGCGGGTCGCCATCCGATGGCGATGCCTTGTGGTACCTCGGCCGTGTTTCGAACGATTCGGGCCCGGTGATCGGTGACAGGTCGAGGCCGCGATACTTGGACAGGACTTCGCGAAGGGCCTCAACACGCGGAACTGGCAGGCTCGCCGTCATCAGCAACACGGGCAAACCGGGGAGGTCTCGAAGGAACCGGAGCATCGCCCCGAACAGGCGGTCGTCGTAGGCATGGATTTCGTCGAACACGAAAGCGGACTGCGCGAGCGCAGGCCAAGCGAACAAGCCGCGTCTGTTATTCTGCACGAGGCCGAGAACCGTATCGACCGTGCACGCGACCACCGGCGTGGACCACGATTCAAGTGCGTCCGCCTTCGCAAACGCATCGGCATCAGCGGTCGTGGAATCGTGCCCGGTGCCGAGGATCATCTCGAAATCGACACCGCGACGAGAATGAAACAGGTCGGCGGAGACCTCCGCAAGACGCTGTCGATCCGCCGCGTCCTTTGGCGTATCGAATGCCCCGTCCTTGGGGGTCTCGGGGAAGAGGTAGTCCTTATAGCCTTCCGTCGCGGTGCCCGTCGTGGGGTAGCAAAAGTACAGCCGACGGCCGACGTAATGCTTCGCGGCACGCAGGTACGCGGCCACAGTCTTGCCTGTCCCGCATCCGGCCTTTACGAACACTACGCTGTCGGGATGATTCGCCACGGCCGTCTGGAATTCACGGGGCGCATGTCCATCCAGACCGTACTCCGCCAGAAACTGCAAATCATCCGAGGTCGGAATCCGATTGAAGGCCTGGTCGATACTCGCCCAGCGTTTCGATTCATCGGGGACTTCCCGTGGCAGAGCCGAGCCCGCCACATCAGCGGCGATCAGGCAATTCTTCACCGCCGCGACCAATCGACGTTCGGCCGACTTCTTGAGCTTCTCCTCCCACGTCCGCTGTGCAGCTTTTGACCACGCGGCCAACTCCGAGAAGGCGTTTCCGGCCCCAACCAACGGTCGAACGGCGTGGGACACGAACGGGGGTTCCGCAGCCAGGTCAAATCGATTCCTCAACCAGCCGAGAATGGCAGCAAAGTCCGCGTGGTCGGTATGGACCCGCATCTCTGCTCCGGCGCCGGGTGGGCAACTTCGCGGCGGGCTGTCGTGGTTGTAGGCAGGGTGGTGCCCGGCGATTGCCCATTCGGTGATGGCGAAGTCGGTCTCGCTGCCCCCGAGCGCCGGGAGCAGCCACGACCGCAGTTCCTTCAGCAGCAGTACCGCCACCCACTCGTGCCGGAGTCCTTGGGGATTCTGTTGCACGTCTCGGGTCCCGAGGATCATCCCTTGAAAGTGGTCGTTGGCCTTGCCGATATCGTGGATCGCCGCAGCTAGCAACACACACCGTCGGAACCGTTCACGATAGTCGTTCTTCGCATTGAGCCCCAACGCGGACAATTGAGTATCAGCCGTCGCCTCGACAATCCGCGTCGCGGACTCGGTTACGTCTTGCAGATGACAGAGGAGGTGCATCGATGGGCGCAGAGCTTCGTCATACCGCTGGCCTTTCGCCCACAGTCGTCGCGGATCGAGGCCCATCAGCTCGCGCTCTTGATCGAAGTGAAGAACCCGCAACCCAGGCGTGTGCGGCCTCCGAGACCGGACTCCTGAAGAATCAGTGAGTCGGCGGCGGAGAGTTCCGCCACGATCAGCGAATAACCAGGGATGGTCACGCCTTTGACCCGCACCACCCGGCGCTGCGGGGTGCCTGCCCGATCCCCATCGACGTGAAGGGGCAACTGCGTTTCTCCGGCCACACCGAGGTCCGCGAGTTTGGCCCGAGCAGTCGTCAGGAACTGCTCGGGCGTGTCAGCGTTCTTGAACGTGACGAGGCGGGCGATCACCGATGGCGCACCAACCAGCGACCGGACAGATGGTACTCCGAGTCGGACAAATGCGTCGCCGATGGTTAGCCGCTTGCCCGCCAAGGGCAAGGCCACTTGGACCATGTCAGCCGGCAGGCGTACACGCAGGCACGAGTGTTCAGTGAGGCGCAGGAGCCCGTCAGGTGTGGCGCGGCCCGTGATTGGAGCGAATCGTAGAGGCGAGGTCTCGTCGTGAAATTGCGATACGACCCCTGAGAGGGCGGCATACAGGGCGTACGCGTGGTCAGTGGGGAGTGCCTTGCCGAGCGCGGGGAAGACAAGCTCAAGGGTCACTGGGCGACCTCGAGACCCATACTAGTCGCATTTACCACGACTGCGGCGGTTTCGCGTCCCCGCCTAGCGCGGCCTGCGTCGCAGGCGAGCCGCCAGGGCTGGAGCCTCGTGAGATCGATCTTAAACCACATGAGCCCCCGGAGACTCAAGCAGAGGGCGTGGTTCGCTGCGCTCCATCAGTCGCGCAGGCCCGTCAGCCTCTTCGTCCGATCGGCCTGAGCCTGTCGGACCCAACCGGCCAGCGACGACGGCGTGAGGTCCAACCCGTGCGCGGTGGCGCCAATCGTCTTGGCCTCATCCAACACCAACCGCACTGCCGCCGGCCCTGAACTCGTCACTGAACTGGCGTTGTACCAGCTCCCATTCTGGCCACCATATCCGCCTTTCGGATGATGTCCACCGGATCAAGCTCAGAGGGCACCGCGCGACAGGGTGTTGGAGAATTTCTAACGCACACACGCGATGCCCTCCGCCAGAATCGCGCCAAGCCTTCCGGCTGCTATGCCGCTCACGCGCGTCAGTTCGTTGACCGACCGGAAGGGCCGCGCTTTCCGCAACTCCACGATCTGCAGGGCACGGGCGGGCCCGACCTGAATGATGCGCTGGAGTTCCTCGAACGTCGCGGTGTTAATGTCGATGCACGCCCCCTGGGGCTGGGGCGGGGGGAGTGGAGCGATTTGGGGCTGCACGGCAGGTCGGAGGGCCGGCGTGGGCGGTCGAGCGCCTTCACCTCGTTCCACCTGGACCGTGTACCGTCCTGACGTTTGCGCTTCCACAACAATGGTCCCGTGCAAATCTGTCCGAAAAACCGTGGCGCCATGGCGCGCATATAACCGAAGCGCCGCCGGGTTCGGATGCCCATAGATGTTGCCCCGTCCGGTGCTGATGATGACGACTCCAGGCGAGAGCTGTGACAGAGCCTGATCGGTATCGCCACTGCTTGAACCGTGATGACTGGCCTTGTAGATGTGAACGTGTCCCAGCAGCGGCCCATTATGCTCTGCCCACCACGCCCATTCGCGCGATTCCGCGTCGCCGCCGAGCCATAACCGGAAGTTCCCGTACTCAACCACCACACCGACTGAATTGTCATTCTGATCCCAAGCCGCAACACCCGGAGGAGGAACGATCTGAAGGGCCACTTTCCCCATAGAAATGCGCCGAGCCGTCGGGGCAAGGAGCCGCGCCCCTGACGCAGCCACCGCTTCCAGCAGGCGCCGATAGATCAACGTGGTCGCAGGGACAGCGTTGTCCATGTAGAAGCCGGGCTTAACGCGCCGAACTATCTCGGCCAGCCCGCCAATGTGATCGGCGTGATTGTGGGAGGCGATGACGAGTTCAACGCCAGACACTCCGACGCGCTGGAGATAGTTCGCTATTGCGCTCGGCTCTTCGCCGCCGTCGTAGACGACGTTCTCGCCGGACGGACTTTGGATCAGAATGCCATCGCCTTGACCGAGGTCCACGAAGTGGACGCGAAGGGGTGGCTGCGCGGCAACGTTGGCTGCCCATGCGAGTAGGAGCAGAGTGATCGCTGTCCGGGCGAGGCTCACATTGACACGTCGCCCTTCGGTCCGCGAGGTAGGCTGTCCCTGAGGCGGCGGGCCTCGGTTAACCGCTCTTCTCGTGCCGCCGCGTTCAGCTCAAACCGCATCACGCGCGCGCCGGCTTCGTCGGCGTGCTCGGTGCCGTCGAGCACGTCACCTTCTCGTGTGTTCGGCGGCAATAGGTGCCGCGGGACGCGGGATGTGCGGGCCTGGTCGTCTTCCAGCACGGCCCATTCGTCACCCTCGAAACGATCAACTGTGAAGTGCGCCATTTTGAATGTCCTACTTTCTAACGCGGCTACGCGGTCGCCGCCGTGGACTTCCGGCGGTAACGCGCGAGAAAGAGCAGCGCCGCCGAGTACGCCAACAGGTGGGGGCCTGAGAGTCTCATCGCGCGACAATAGCGCTTGGTCGCATGAGCGGGCTGTCCTCGATTGAACGTCCAGCCAAAACAGGTGAGTCGGCCCATAAACGGCCATGCGGATTCAGCTGGGCGCGCCGCAGTCACGGCGGTCCCTCCTGTCAACATCAGGCCCGCCGCCGCCGCCCGGCACCCTGGGTAGTTCCGGCCCGTCCAGCCCGGCAACCTGCGCGGGCGCACGCCCGCGCACCCAGCGCAAGGTCACGGTCGAGGCGCGCGAGGCCGCCAGCGCTTCGTCGATAACCCGAGTACCGAGACGAACTGCGCCAGGGCGTGCTCGCAGGGACGGCGGCGCCATGGAGGCGCTGCTCTGGTTCTACGCGAAGGGCAAGCCGGTGGAGCGGATGGAGAAAGGCGCGCGGGGCGAGGTCGGGAACGACGAAGTACCGAAGGTGGTCTGAGCAGCCGGCTTTTGAGTATCCGGATGTCACCGCGGTAATGGAGGAGATTGCCGCCACCTACGATCGTGAAGCGGAGTGTTTCGACTCCGATGCAAAAATTAGTAAACGGTGGAGGCACTGGCGCGGAGGTTCAAGCGCGCCACACTGGCTAGAGTGCTGGGCGCGCCGCGCGGAAAGTGATCCATTCGCCGCTCGGAAAGTGATCCACCT
>JBDTMB010000161.1:0-11888 GCA_039934485.1 Vicinamibacterales bacterium | reverse complement strand
CGCGACCACGCGCCGAAGGCGTTGACGCACGTGCCCGGCGCCGGCATGCCCATCGCGGTCCACATCAGGGCACCCGTGTGCGTCGCCAGGCGAGGTTCGCCCTTGAGGGCGTAGGTTCCGGTGTACCACCACTCGATAATCGTGCGCTCCAGGGCGAGCTGCTCGGCGGTCGGGCCGGAACCGGACGCGCGGCGGGAGAGTTGCGGGAGTAACGGCACATTCGCGGGAACGGCCAGGAGCGCGCCGAGGTAGGTGGCGGCAACTTCCGCGTCGAGCGCGGTGCGTCCCACCAGGCGCTGCGACAGGCGAAGAAACTCGTCGACCGACAGCGGCGTGGGCGCCGAACTCGCGGGCGGCGTCTGCTGAGCGGCGGCGCCGTGACGCACGACCGTGGCGAGCAGCGGCGCCACGACGAGAAAGGCCCGGCGCGTGAGAGTAGCCATCGGACGCGGATAGTACGACGGCTTTGTTCCGGCGTCCAGTGGTGTACGGTGAAGGCATGACCGAACCCGCCCCCCTTCGCCGATCCCAGTTCAAGGTGCTTCGTCCCATCCCGACGCGCTGGATGGACAACGACCACTACGGCCACGTCAACAACGTGGCGTACTACTCGTTCTTCGACACCGCGGTGAATGGATTCCTCATCGACGCGAGCGGTACCGACATCCGCGACCAGCCGGCCATCGGGATCGTCGCCGAGTCGGGGTGCCGGTTCCTCGAGGCGATGAGCTTCCCGGAGACGATCCACGCCGGCATCGACATCGAACGCCTGGGCACGACGAGCGTTGCCTACCGCATTGCGCTGTTCCGGGAGGGGCGTGACATTCCATGCGCCGTGGGCCGGTTTGTCCACGTCTACGTGGACCGGGCCACGCGCCGGCCGGTCGCGATTCCGGAAGTGATCAGAACCGCGCTCGACGGCTTGAAATCAGTCTAGAATTCCTAGGCGTCCTGGAGGAATCATGAGCCAACGTTCCCAGCAGTCCCTCGGTGCCGTCGTCGCGCTCGTGCTCGGTTGTGTCGTCGGCCCGGTCGCAACCGCCAACGGGCAGGCGCCGGCGGCAAAAGCGAAGGGCTGGGTCGTGCCGCGTACCCCAGACGGCAAGCCAGATTTGCAAGGCAACTGGACCAACGAGACGCAAACGCCGCTCGAGCGGATGGGCGGCGCCCAGGGCGGGACGCTCACCGACGAGCAGGCCGCCGCGGTTGAGAAGCGGGCGCTGCTGGTCGAGGAGTATCGTGACAAGGCCAGCGATCCGAACCGTCCAGCGCCGCCCAAGGGCGGTGAATCCGGCAAGCTGGCGGCGCCGGGCCAACAGTCGTTCATCGAGGTGATCTCCGAAGCCGCGGGGGGCGCGGTGGGCGGCTACAACGGCTTCTGGCTGGACCCCGGCCTGAACGTGATCCGCATCGACGGTGTCGCCCGCAGTTCGATCCTCATCGATCCACCGAACGGCCGAATCCCGCCGCTGACCGACGCCGGCAAGCAGCGCATCGCGGCGCTGGCCACGCGCGCGAAACGGTTCGGCGAGTTCGATCACCCCGAGGTGCGGCCACTGGCCGACCGTTGCATGCTCTCGTTCGGGTCGAACGCCGGGCCGCCGATGTTGCCGAACTACTTCTACAACAACAACTACACGATCGTGCAGACCAGGGATCACGTGATGATCCTGACCGAGATGATCCACGACGCGCGCATCATCCGCCTGGGCGCGAACGAGCACCTGCCGGCGAACATCCGTCCGTGGTTTGGCGATTCGATCGGCCGCTGGGAAGGCGACACCCTGGTGGTGGAGACCACCAACATTCGTCCGACGCAGCTGGAACAAACCAGCATCCTGTGGGCCTATCGCGGCGCGTCGGAGAACCTGAAGGTCACCGAGCGGTTCACGCGCACGGGGCCGGATACCATCCTCTACCGGTTCACGATGGACGATCCGTTGGTGTTCACCGGGCCGTTCACTGGAGAGCTGCCGTTCAATCGCATCGACGAGATGGTCTACGAGTACGCCTGCCACGAGGGCAACCACGCGCTCGAGAACATCCTGTCCGGTGAGCGGTCCAAGGAGCGGCGGGACGCCGAACCGAAGAAGCCGCAATAGGGGAGCGCAGCATCGATTGCTGTGTTGAGCTGGTGATTGCCTGATCTATTTGGGTGATCGCGCCGTGGCCTCGGCTCCAGGGGGTTCGCGGAACGGTGCCACGGGAATGCGCTCGTAGCGCACCTCCAGGATTCGCAGTTGCTCCGTGCCGCCCGGCGCGCGAAGCACCACGTTGTCACCTGGTCCCGACTTCATCAACGCGCGCGCCAGCGGCGACACCCAGCTGATGTGGCTGCGGTCGAGATCGACCTCGTCGGCGCCGACCACGCTCACCACGCGCTCCTCTCCCTCGGCAGTGGCATAGCGCACCGTCGCCCCGAAGAAGACTCGCGTCGCCGCCCGCCCGGGTCTCGGGGTTTCCGGGTCCACCACTTCCGCGGCATCGATGCGCTTGGTGAGGAAGCGAATCCGCCCGTCGATCTGGCGCAGGCGCCGCTTGCCGTACTGGTAGTCGGCGTTTTCGCTGCGGTCGCCGTTGCTGGCGGCCCAGGCCACCACCTTGGTGACCGCCGGCCGTTCCCTGGTGAGGAGAAACCGGTGCTCGTCTTGGAGTCGCTGCAAGCCGCTCGGGGTAATGTAGTTTTTGACCCTCGCGGCTGGCGCGTCGGCCTCGGGTTTTCTCGTGAACGCCCTTCTCATACGGCTCCACCGATTCAATCACGACTTGCCCTGGCTGGTGAACGGCATCGGCCACCACCGCGTCGCCTCTCGAAATCGATAGGAGTGTGGCATTATTCTGGCCGGTGCCACTCGGATTCGAACCTTTGCAAGGTTCCCACGGCTAGTACGCGATGCGCTACCGATCGAGCACGTCACGGATCTTGCGGCCGAGTGTTTCGGATGTGAACGGTTTGTGGAGGAACGCGATCCCGGGGGCGAGGATGCCATGGTGAACGATCGCGTCGTCCGTGTATCCGGACATATAGAGCACCTTCAGGGCTGGCCGTTGAGCCATCAGCCGCTTGACGAGCTCCGGTCCGCTGTCGCCCGGCATCACCACATCGGTCAGCAGCAGGTCGATGTCCGGGTTTCGTTCAGACTGCTCAATCGCGGCGTCCGCGTTTGCTGCGACCAGCACCTTGTAGCCCTGTCGCTCCAGCAATCGCCTGGTCAGCTCGCGGAGCTCCTCCGCGTCCTCCACGACGAGCACCGTCACGCTTGCCGCATGCGGCGGGGCCACCGGCACCGGCGGCGCCACCACCACCGCCGCGGCGTCCGCCCGCGGCAGATACACCGTGAACGCCGTGCCCTGGCCGACCTTGCTCTCGACGTTCAGGCTGCCGCCGCATCGGCTGACGATGCCGTGGACGGTCGCTAAGCCGAGCCCGGTCCCTTTGCCGATGCCCTTGGTCGTAAAGAACGGCTCGAACAGGCGAGCCTGCACCTCGGGTGTCATACCCGTTCCGGTGTCCGTCACCGTCAGCATCACGTATCGACCGGCTTTCACGGCTTCGTGGGTGGTGGTGCGGTCACTGTCGAATTCGACGTTCGCGGTTTCGATCGTCAAGGTGCCGCCATTCGGCATGGCGTCGCGCGCGTTCACCGCGAGGGTGAGCACAAGCTGCTCGATCTGCCCGCGATCGCACAGCACCCGTCCCAGCTGGCGCTCGACACCCAGCACGACCTTCACGTCCTCGCCAATCAGGCGTTCGATCAACACCCGAATGTCGACCACCATCACGTTCAGGTCCAGCAGCGTGGGTTCGATGATCTCCTTGCGGCTGAACGCCAGCAGCTGGCGCGTGAGGCCCGCCGCCAGCCCGCCCGCATTCTGAATGGCCGTGATGTCTTCATGGCGCGCGTCGGCTGGATCGAGATTGTCCAAGAGCAGTTCGCAGTAGCCAAGAATCACGGTCAACAGGTTGTTGAAGTCGTGCGCCACGCCGGCGGCCAACCGTCCGATGGCTTCCATCTTCTGCGCCTGCTGGTACTTCGCCTCCAACATCCGGCGCTCGGTGATGTCTTGAGAGATCCCGACGCCGCGGACGGGCGTGCCCCCCTCATCGAGCAGAACGCGACCGGCGCCGCTCAGCCATCGGACCTTGCCGTCGGGCCACACGGTGCGATGCACCATCGAGAAACCGGCGCCTGACGCCGTGGCCTTCCCGATCGTCTCGACCACGGACGCGCGATCGTCGGGATGGATGCGCTCGACGAAGCGTTCGAAGGTCCCGTCGAACGTCCCTGGCGCCAGGCCGCGCGCCGGTTGCCTGGCGTCTCAGAACTGCGTTCGTGTGCCCGCCCCGGCAAGGTCGAGCAGAGGGAAGTCAGACGAGAACTCGACTTGGCCAGCTCTGGGCAGACGCAGCCCTGGACAGACGTGGTGCCGGCATGAAGGGCCTGGTGGCGGCGGCCCTTCATGCCAGCTAACGAGCTGGAGGTGGTCAGCAATTTACGGGCAGTCTGCTATCAGGAACTCCGCGTCCGCGATCAGGATATCGGCCGCAAACGCGGTGATCGCCTTGCCCTTCTGCGCCCGCACTTGATTGATGAAGGCACGATACATGTTCTGCGCGGGTATGCACTGGCTGGAGTTGAACTTCTGCGCGGCGTTGCCGAGCGTTGCCAGCAGGGGTTTGACCAGTGTCGACTTGATGTCGCCCAGGCCCTCGAAGATCGTAATAGCCTTGATCAAGCTTTCCGGCGTGACGACGATCGAGAACGTCACCGAATGCGTCGGGCTCACGTTACCAACATGGTCGTCCGCGTCCACCGCGAACGTGTGGTCACCGAGCGGCAGCGCGGTCAGCAACTGGATCGCCCGACCGCTCTGCAGGCCGGCGCCCGCGACCATGGTGTCGCCGTCCATCGTGGGCGTCACCGTGGCGACGCCGGAGCCGCCATCAGTCACGCTGTAGTCGAGCACCAGGGTGTCGCTGTGCGTGTACTCGGTTGCCGCCGGCTGGATGATGACGATCCCGGGCGCCTTCCGGTCGACCATGTTGCCGCCGATCGGGCCCGCCGTCGCGCAGTTGCCCACCGCGTCGCAGACCTCGCGGCTGGCGGTCAACGCGTTGGCCGTCTCGGTGCCGGCCGGTACGCTGGTCGAGAGGTCGAACGCCGAATCGGCGGCGTCGGCCAGGCCCGAGCCCTCGTCCACCGCCGTGCAGGCGATGACGACGTCGCCCGGGTGCCACACTCCGTCGGGCGCGTTGCAGTGGATGACCGGCGGCTTCGTGTCAGGCACGAACACGTTGACCGAGAACCGGACGTCCACGTCACTGCTGTCCTCACCGAAGTCGTCAGCCCCTCCACGGCCGCCGCCCACCAGGATCGTGGACGGTGAGTCCGCCGTCGTCGGCGCACAGGCGAAGGTGCCGACGCCGATGACGGTGATGCCGCTCGACGTTCCGTCCGCGCATTCCCGCAGGTCGACCGTGAGATCGACGCGGCCCGTGCCGTTCGGATGGATGAAGGCGAGATCGTCGTCCCCGTAGGGCGAGCTCAGCGGGAACGTCACGTCCTGATCCCTGACGATGAAGGTGAGATCGATGATGTCTGTCCCGGCAACGAATTGCTCGGTGTTCGCGTCCGGCGTGAAGGACTGACCGAAGTGGTAATCGTGATGGAGGTGGGTCTTGTCTTCGGCGATGGTGTTGTTGGCGTCCGTCCGGGTGGCGGCCGCGGGGAACGGTTGATCCTCGTCCGAGCGATAGGAATGGTCGTCGTCGTCGCTTTCCAGGAGCGCGCCTGGGGGAACCGGACTGCGTTTCCGGTCGCCCATGACCACGCCAAGGTAGTAATCCGGCTGGCCGCAGTCATCGAGCCCGAGGGTCGCGCCCGCGCAGACAACGGCGTCGGTGAAACCCGTTTCCTCCACATCGTGGACGGTCAGCGTAAGGATTGGGGCCTGGATTGCCTTCTCCCACAGCGAGAGCAGCGCCGCCAGCCTCCGTACCCCGGGCACATAGGAGTATTTGCGGATGCGGTCGAGGTCGCCGTCGTCGTTGTAGTAGTACGGATAGAGATTTTGGTCGTTGTTCTGGATGTCATCCGCATCGGTCGGACAGGCCCCGTCCGCGGCGCAGGCAGCGATGACCTCGTTGAGGGCGGCGGCCGCGTAGTCGTTCGCGTACGGATAGCGCGGGTCCGAATTCAGGTTCGCGTCGCCGTCATTGTCGTCGGAGGCGAAGTACCCGCCCACCTGGTTCACGTTGAGGAACAGCCACAGGAGCTTATCGATGTTCTCGTAGTCCGGCAGATCTACCAGCCCCTGCGCGACCAGGCCATCGAACTCGTCATTGGTCAGCAGGGTCTTATTGAGCTGCGGATTACTCATCCACTCCTCGAACGGATCGCCGTCGTTGAAGTTCTCGGGATGCGTGTCGCCATGGGCATGTGCCGGTACGGTCTGGTCACCGAGGAAGTGGGCGATCATGCCGAGGAACCGGTAGGCCTGCGCCGTGTTGCCCGCGGCGTACTCGCCCAGCGCGCGAGTCCAGAGCCCCTGCGCCGCGTTGAAGGCGTTCGCATACGGGTCCAGGACCTGCACTTGCGGGTGCCCGATGGATTGGTCCGGCTCCCAGAAGTGCGTAATGGTGACCAACGCGCCGAACGCGCCGACGTTGTCGTAGAGTGGGTCGCCCGCGTCGGGCGCGCCGACGCCGCCGCGGATGTCGGCCGCGTGGGCGATGATCTCCTGGCTGAACCGGTTCGGCACCACCAGTTCCGTGTAGAACCTCATCGCCTCGTCGAACATCTGCTCGTGAGCGCAGCTCAGAACGCCCTGGCCCGCATAGTCGTCGGTGCACACGTCGTAGGCCGCTACCCCGGTCTGACCTGCAAGCGCGACAGCCAGCGCGACGAGCGCGAGCGCTCGCGGCACCAAAGTCCTGCTCGAGGCGCCCACGGACCGGACTCGACTGCTGACGGACAAGAAGCCGCGCGCAACGAACGGCGCCGCAGCAGTACGCAGACGATCATCAGCGTGTTTCACGTAGTCCCCTCCGGCCATGGAGGCATGCGAAGCCTCCCGCGTTAACGGAAGCGCCATTATGCGCCCGAGAGACAGACGACAGGAAATACTTGAGTTGTGGCTTGCTGTTCTTGCCGGGAAGAGGCACCAGTGCGGCTATCGTAATCCCGGCCAACATCCGATACCAAGGCGGGGGAGTCCGGCCATGGCGCACGAAATAAGGAGTGGTCATTCGACACGCAGGTATGTTCGGGTGCGCGGTCCATTTGATGGTGACCACCTGGGCGTGGCGACGACACCCGTGCTGATTTACGACTTGAACCTCGGCGGCGGCTTCGTCGACTTCGGTGACGACCAGCCGACCGGCGCCACCCTACGGCTGAAAATCGATCTGCTTCGCGAAGGTCCCATCATCGTCAATGCCGAGGCGGTGTATCGCGCCACGTCTGGAGTGGCCGTTCGTTTCGTCGATGTGGACCGCGACACTGCCGTCCGACTGGCACGCACGATCGACGCGTTCACGGAGCGCACGTTATAGGCCCCACATCCACGCCGCAGAGGGGCGCATAGCGATTTGAGGGAGAGACCTCTCCCGAACGCGGCCTTCATCGAGGGCGAGACACGCCACGTGTAGACCTCACTCTTGCGAGACATGCACTACGTTGTCATGCATCGCCGGCCGTGCACCAGGCCACGGTCAAGCAGGTGCCAAAAATGGATGGCGTCCCCTAGTGCCAGCCAGTTGGAACCAAGTGGCTGCGTGGCTTCAACGAATCGACGGGCTTCGGCGTGCAGCCTGACCCCTTGCTGGCCCTCCAGGAAACCCTTACAGTAGGCCCATGAGCCCTCTTCAAGCCCGTGTCGAGAACGGCCGGCTCGTGCTCGACGAGCCGACAACACTGCCGGAGGGAACGGTTGTAGATCTGGTTGCCGACGACGAGGGCGATGACCTCACCGATGAGGAGCGCCGCGTCTTGCACCAAGCTCTATCGGCATCCTGGAAGTCAGCAGAGGCGGGTCGGCTCCGGCCAGCATCCGCCATTCTGGACGAGTTGCGTCAGCGTCGGTGAGCCTGCCGGTCGGAACCACACCCGACGCGGACACCCAGATCCGAGAAATCGATGACTGGTGGCGGACGAATCCTTAGGTTGGATTGGCGTCCCCGAGCGGACAACCCCGAGAGGTACGACACCTCAACGGGCGGTTGTTGCTGAAGGCCGCGTAAACTGACGTGTATGGAGAAACCAATAGCCCGACGCAGTGTCACTCTTCGTCGTCGTCCGGCTGCGCCCCAAACATCGTGCCCTGCTGACCAGTTTTCGGCGCCGCTTTTGGTGCCCGCTTTGAAACGTCACGCTAGCTTGCGCGGCAGAGCACCCGTCATTGGTTACCTAACGCACCTCGGTAAATGTCCACGATATCGCGCCAGAACTCACGATTTCCACGACGCCGCCCGAGGTGAGGTGAATCCCGTCGTACGTGATTGATGTTCTCAAGATTTCATTTACGGTAAGGCGACCTCCGATGAAGACGATAAAGTTAGAGTTATCTCTCCTGCCCCACACACCTTGGATACGAACACGCGAGAACGTCCTCGGCATGTCAAAGACGGTGTTACCAGTCCCGCTCCTGGTCCACGGAGGACCGCAGTCAGCCTGTACGCCGCCGCCGCGAATCTCGGTGAACACTTTGCTTTCAGCCGTCGCATGATCACAACCACCGGAGACGCGGAAGCGGAGATACTGCGCCAGCCACACGTTCGCGCCCTCGCTATCAACGTAGCTGAGGGTTTGCGGCCGACGGAGAACGTCGCGGTAGGCGGCTTGGAGTCGGTTCTGAAAGTCGTTTGGAAGGTTGCGCGGGGGAAAGGCGAGGTTTTCCGAGCCGCACGTCGGAAGCGTGCTCCCTGTCGCAATCTCGGTCAGTGTTCGCGACGACGCCTCCTCGTGTGAACAACCATTGAGGTAGAACCGGAAGTATTCGGTGAGCCAAACGTTCTGACCTTCTGAATCAACATACGTGGGCGCATCTTGAGGACGTCGAAGAGTATCGCGATAGAGAGTCTGGAGATTTTGAAAGAACACATTGGGTTCGTTACGGGGCGGGAAGACGACGAGCCCCTGGTTCATTGGGAATAGAACGGGGTGCAGGATATGGAACGGCACTGCTTCCCCGTCCAGACTCGTAGGCGTGAGCGCTGCAGTCGCGCCGCTGGTTATCGACGTGGAAGAGCCCTCCGTTTGCATAAGCGACGAGGGTGCGGTGGGGCTGCCCTTGTCGCCGCCACACGCCGCGACGCCAAGCATCAACGCGAACAAGAAGAGTCGCTTCACGACGCACTTCCCTTCAGCTAACGAATGGGCTTCACGACTGGCGTGACGATAGCGGATGGATTCGGAAGGTGTCTGTCCAATAGGGCACACCTTGACGACCGGCTGGCCCCCGACGACACTGCGAACATCGCCCGTTGGAAACGTGTAGTTTCGGAATTGTCGCCGTTCATGTAAAAGCGCGTAAATCTGGACAGACGTCGCCGAGGGCGACGGCGTGATCACCGCTTCGGCTTCTGCTCCTGCTTCCGCTTCTGGGCCTGCTCGGCCTCCCGCTTGCGATAGGACTCCCCCTCAATCGAGAGGATCTCGGCGTGATGCGTGAGCCGGTCGATCAACGCGACGGCACACGCGGCGTTCGGGAAGAAGGTGTCCCATTGTTTGAAGGGTAAGTTCGTAGTGATCACGATCGATTTCTGTTCGTAGCGCCGGCTGACGACTTGGTAGAGGAGGTCGGCGGCGTGCGCGTCGTAGGCGAGATAGCCGACTTCGTCGATCGCGAGCAGGCTGGGCCGGAGATAGCTGCGGAGCCGATGTTGGAGGGCCCGCGCGGTCTCTTGCCGCGTGAGATCGAGGATCAAATCGGCCGCCGTGAGGAAGCGTGCGGAGTGGCCGGCGAGGATCGCCTCGTGGACCAGGTTCTTTGCGATCATCGTCTTGCCGCGGGGGGGGCGCGACGACGATCACGTTCTCGCGTTGGGCGAGAAAGTCGAGGGTGAGGACGCGGTCGACGGTGGGGCGATGGATCGCTTTCGGCCACGCCCACTCCCAATCGACCATCGGCTTGAAGCGCCCGAGCCGCGCGTCCCGGAGCCAGCGTTCGACGCGATACCGCAGCCGGGCCTCGAGCTCCGCCTGGGCGAGGCGTTCGAGCTGCACGACGGGACTCCAGCGCTTCTGCGTGGCGCGTGCGATGAACTCATTGAGCTCGCTGGCGGTGTGGACGAGCCCGAACTGCTGGAGCTGATCACTCAGGGTCCTCAGAATCGGATCGGGTGTGGTGGACGCGAATGGGCCGACATCGATTTCCACGCGCCGGCAGGCTCGTGATTACGGCCGATGGCGGCGGCAGCAACGGACCGCGATCGCGCCGCTGGAAGTGGGCGCTTCAGCGGGTGGCCGACGACTTCGACCTGACGCTCTCGATCTGTCACTTTCCGCCCGGCACCAGCAAGTGGAACAAGATCGACCATCGCCTCTTCAGCTTCATCTCGCAGAACTGGCGCGGGAACCCCCTGGTCCGTCACCAAGCGATCGTCAACCTGATCGCAGGCAGTGAGGTCTGCTGCGGCGTACCTGAGGATATCTGGATTTTCTTGCCAAGGCTTGATCCAGCAACTGTCGTCCGAGCACGGAGGCAAGTACACCGTCGAGCAGGCAACCTACGGGGCAAATCAGGCCGGCATCTGCTGACGGAAGCGCCACCATCGGTGGTGGTGTGGCCTCGACCGGGGCGCCTTGGCGGGCCGGGGCTGGCCCACGACCTGAGACTCGGTGGGCACGCCGGTCACGTCCCCTGCGCCACCGCTGACGGGTTCACCGCTGACCCGTGCCGAGGGCGTAACTGCTGAAATTGCAGGGTGAACGTGCGACACGGCTGGACCCCAAAGAGTTTCCAGGGGAGTGGACGACCCGCCAAAGTGAGACGTACATCAAACAAGGCACCACGCTCGACCGCCGGATCATGCATATTTTGCAAAGCATGAACATCCAGCAAGAAGTCACCACGAAGAGAGCGCCGTTCGTCGAATCAAAGACACTGTTCCTGTTGTGGCGGAAAGAATACGGTGACTTGTTGCTTTCGTTGCCACCTCGTGACCCCCGAGTGACGTCGGTGGCCACGTGCATTCAGGCGATTGACTTCGGCGTGTCGTGGCGAGACGGCATGGCGGTCATCCCGCCGATGCTGCGCGACAAACTGATGAACGCCTTCACGCCCACCTGGGAACGCGGCGTCGATCCGTGGCGCTATGTCGCGGGGGACTTGAAGACCTGCGAACAACGTCTGAAAGAACTGGACGCCCAATACGACGCCGCACAGGCGACGCTGAACGACGCCATGCTCGACGACGACGAGCGCGCCGCACGCGACACCACCGATCGCGAGTATCAGGCGGCGTTGAACACCATGAGGATAAAGAATAGCCCCCTCTGTGATGGCACGCTGATCTGTTACGACAAGACGACCGGCGAACCGCTCACGGCATTCACCGACGCCCAACGCAAGGCCTTGCAACGACTGAATGCAACGCAACCTGTCAGTAACATGCCGACGGCGGCGAATTCGGCAGGCTAAGGGACGCCTTGCCGTCAGCCCGGCACGGTAACGAGCCGGGATAGGGGACGATCGATCCTCGACGCTCGGCGACGGCAGATTGCACGCCTGTCACGCCGAGTCCCTTCATCGATCGGCCCCACCCCCTTTCTGGGCGCGGGCGGCGTCCAGTGTCAGTTGCGGTGGGCGGTCGATCTCCCGTCCGCCGCGACACCGCCCACTTCGTTGGGAAATCTTAGTGCTGGCCCCCTTCACGCGCCTTCCTT
>JBDTMB010000160.1:0-11910 GCA_039934485.1 Vicinamibacterales bacterium | reverse complement strand
GAAGCCGGGGCCACCCGCCTCGTCCGTGGCACCTACCAGAGCCCGATCCTCGTGCAGTGGCAATCGGCCGAACACCAGGAACGGCGCATCGATATCGTACTCGTCGAACTCTCCTGATCCCCGATCCCTGATCCCTGCTCAGCCCAGATCGTACCGATCGAGACTCATAACCTTGTCCCACGCGGCCACGAAGTCGCGCGCGAACTTCTCCTCGGCGTCGTCGCTCGCGTAGACCTCCGCGAGGGCGCGGAGCTCGGAGTTTGAACCAAAGACGAGATCGACGCGGCTGCCGGTCCACTTGAGCTCGCCCGTCCCGCGACCGCGACCCGCGAAGGTCTCGCCGGCGCCGGAGGTCGGCTGCCACTCCGTGTTCATGTCGAGGAGGTTCACGAAGAAGTCGTTGGTCAGCGTCTCCGGCCGCTTCGTGAAGACGCCGACACCCGACGGCCGGGCGTTGGCGTTGAGGACCCGCATGCCGCCCACGAGCACGGTCATCTCCGGCGCGCTCAGCGTCAGCATCAGCGCCCGCTCGCGCAGCAGATACTCGGCCGGCACCTGGTGTCCCTGCGCGAGATGGTTGCGGAACCCGTCCGCCTCCGGTTCGAGCACGGCGAAGGATTCCACATCGGTCTGCTCCTGCGACGCATCCGTGCGTCCCGGCGTGAAGGGCACCTGCACGTCGTAGCCGGCCGCCTGTGCGGCCTGCTCAACGGCCGCGCATCCGCCCAGCACGATCAGGTCGGCCAAGGACACCTGTTTCTTCCCGCCGGCCTGCGCGTCGTTGAACGTCTTCTGGATCCCCTCCAGGGTCTTCAGCACCTTCGCCAGCTCGGTTGGATTATTGACGTCCCAATCCTTCTGAGGCGCGAGGCGTATGCGTGCGCCGTTGGCGCCGCCGCGCTTGTCGGTGCCGCGGAACGTGGATGCCGAGGCCCAGGCGGTCGAGACCAGCTGGGAGATGGACAGCCCCGAGGCGAGGACCGTGCCCTTGAGGGCGGCGATGTCCGCCGCGCCGATCAGTTCGTGCGTGACCTTCGGGACCGGGTCCTGCCAGATCTGCGGCTCCGCAGGAACCAGCGGGCCCAGATAGCGGGCGATGGGCCCCATGTCGCGGTGCGTCAGCTTGAACCACGCCTTGGCGAAGGCGTCCGCGAACTGATCCGGGTGCTCGTGGAAGCGCCGCGAGATCTTCTCGTAGGCCGGATCGAACCGCAACGAGAGGTCGGTGGTCAGCATGGTTGGCGCGTGACGCTTCGACGGATCGTGGGCGTCGGGGATGCTGCCCTCACCCATGCCGTGCTTCGGCTTCCACTGCTGCGCACCAGCCGGACTCTTGGTCAGCTCCCACTCGTAGCCGAACAGGTTCCAGAAGAAGTTGCCGCCCCACTTCGTGGGCGTCGTGGTCCAGGTGACCTCGAGGCCGCTGCTGATGGTGTCGCCGCCCTTGCCGGTGGCGTAGCTGCTGTTCCAGCCGAGGCCCTGCGCTTCGAGGGGAGCCGCCTCGGGCTCGGGGCCGACGTGGGTTGCCGGTCCGGCGCCATGGGTCTTGCCGAAGGTGTGGCCGCCGGCGATGAGCGCCACCGTCTCCTCGTCGTTCATCGCCATGCGGCGGAACGTCTCCCGGATGTCATGCGCGGCGGCGAGCGGATCCGGGTTGCCATTGGGCCCTTCCGGATTCACGTAGATGAGGCCCATCTGCACGGCGGCGAGAGGATTGTCGAGTTGCCGCTCGCCTTTGTAGCGCGCGTCAGCGAGCCACGTGTCCTCGGTGCCCCAGTTGACCTCCTTGGGCTCCCAGACATCCTCGCGTCCGCCGCCGAACCCGAACGTCTTGAATCCCATCGACTCCAGGGCGCAGTTGCCGGCGAACACCATCAAGTCGGCCCATGAAATCTTCCGCCCGTATTTTTGCTTGACCGGCCACAGCAGGCGACGCGCCTTGTCGAGGTTGACGTTGTCGGGCCAGCTGTTGAGCGGCGCGAAACGCTGCTCGCCGTCGCCCGCACCGCCGCGGCCGTCCTTGATGCGGTAGGTGCCCGCACTGTGCCACGCCATCCGAATGAAGAGCGGCCCGTAGTGGCCGAAGTCGGCCGGCCACCAGGCCTGCGACGTCGTCATCACCTGCTCGATGTCCTTCTGCAGGGCACCAAGATCGAGGGACGTGAACTCCTTGGCGTAGTCGAACTCCGCGCCCATCGGATCGCGTTCGGGAGGGTTCTGGTGCAGGGGCTTCAGGCTCAGTTGATTCGGCCACCAGTCCTGGTTCGACCTGCCGCTATGCGGGAACGGGCATTTCTTTTCGTTGTCCATGGTTATTCCAGCTTAGGCTGATGAAGAGCGAACGGTCAAAAGATTTGGTGATCTTGTGACTTGGCGATTTGGTGATTTGGGACTTGGCGATTTGGGATTTGGTGATTTGGGATTTGGTGATTTGAGATTTGGTGACCTGGGATTTAGTGACCTGGGATTGGGTGACTTGCGACTTGGTGATGTAGCGAAATCGCCAAATCTCGAAATCACTAGATCACTAGATCATTAAATCACCAAATCCCAAATCACAAGATCGCCAATTCACGAGATCGCCAGATCTAGCGTCTATAGACTTTCCCGTGGCGCATGACGAACTTCACGCGCTGCAGCGCTGCTGCGTCGGTGAGTGGATCGCCGTCCACGGCGACGAGATCCGCGGCGAGGCCGGGCGCGATCGAGCCCGTCACCTTCTCGAGTCCCATCGATTCGGCGGCCAGTGATGTCATGCCGCGGATCGCATCCATCGGCTTCTGTCCCTGTCGAATGCGCTCGATGGTCTCGCGCGCGTTCTGGCCGTGCGCGCCGGCCACGGCGTCGGTCCCCATCACCAGTTTTAGCCCCGGCGTCTTGATCGCCAGCGCGAACATCGTCTTGTTCAGCGGAATGGCCTTCTCCATGAAGGCGAAGCCTTCTTCGTTGTAGTTGCCGATGCCGAGGAAGTGCGCCTTGTTCTCCAGGTAGTTCTGGATCACGAGGCCGATGTTGGGATCGAACCACGTGCCCTTGTCGGCCATCAGCTTGAGCGTGTCGGCGTCGGCATACGAACCGTGCTCGACCTGGTTGCAGCCGGCCGTCACCGTCCGCCGGATCGACTCGATGCTGTGCGCGTGCACCATCGTCCGCAGCCCTTGCGCGCGGGCCTCGCCGCACGCGGCGTTCATCTGCTCCTGCGACATCGTCGGCGCGCCGCCGTCGCGGATGCTGAGCGAGGCGAAGATCTTGACGAGGTCGGCGCCGTCGGCCTTCTTCTTGCGGATGTCGTCGCGGATTTGATCGGGCGTCATCTTGGCGTCGCTGAGTTGTCCGAGCGACGACAGCAAGCGCGGACCCGGCAGCGTGCCGCGCGCCACGGCTTCGCGCAGCGGCTTGTCGGACATCGCGCCCACGCTTTGCACGGTGGTGAAGCCGTTCATCAGCGTGGTGTACATGTTTTCGGCACCGTAGAGCGCGGCGTCGGCGGGGGAGTCGTCGCGCGGCTGGTAGCGGCCGTCCTTGCCGAAGTGCCAGCCGATGTGGACGTGGGTGTCGATGAAGCCCGGCATCAGCGTCGCCGAGCCCAGATCGATCGTCACCGGCCCGCGCTCGGGCCCAATGCCCACGATCTTGCCGTCGCGAACGGTGACGACCGCGCCGCGCTGGACGCGGCCGAGGCCGTCGATGATGGTGGCGGCCTTGATGGTGATGTCGGTTGATTGCGCGTGGGCAACGGTGGCAGCCGCGGTGATCAGGAACGCTAGAATCGTGGTGCGCATGGGGGGATTATCCACCAGACAGGGCCCTGTTGGAGATTCTGGTACTGTGGCCGCCTGCCAAGCTGCCGCGGCCGACGGGCGACGGATGCGTTACACTCCATCGCTAAATATGGCCAAGGCCAAGCCGACCCAGGTCAGCGTCGAGAGCTTTATCTCCACTGTTGAGAACGAGACTCGCTGATTCCATTCAGGAACTCGGGTTATCCAGCCCTTCGGCGATCGGCGACAACTCGAACAGCGCGTGGGACCAATGCTTCAAGCCTCGCGCGCCCTCTGGTGACAAGGCGTAATGGCCGACCTTCACCTTGTCGAACCAGCCGTAGTGATTGGCCCGGAGGATCGGTCCTGTTCGCGTGACGCCGGTTCTCTCGCTGAGGACGCTGACCTTGAGGATGCCAACAGCGGCCAACTCACGGGCGCACCGAAGCGCGTCCTGGCGATAGGCGGTGAGACGTTTGCTGGATGCGGAGCCGCCCACTTCCGGATCGCCGATGCGTTCGGCGAACTCCTTCAGCAACCGCGCGCGCCGGCCTTGGTTCGCTCTCGGGCGATACGGCGCCGGGTCCACGACCGGCACCACCTGGCCACGTGACGAGACGGTCAGGAGTCCGAGTCCCAGCCGCCGCAGCAGGCTCACCACCTGGTCGCCCTGCGACCGCCAGCTGCCGCTCTGACCCTTGCCGACGCGAAACGCGACGTAGACCGTGTCGGACACGCTGAGCCGATTGACCGCTTGCAAGATCAAGGTCAGGCTCAGCCTCTCCTTGAGCTCGACGACGATGGGGCCCTCGTCACCTCGCATGGCCACGACATCACAGGGGCCGATCTCTCCCTTGACCACGTAGCCCTGGGCTTCGAGGAATTGCTTGATGGGGCGATAAAGGTCGGCTTCAGCCATCCGTTCGGAGCTTCAACGTGATTCTATCGCGCCAACGCAGTGCGATCCACGCATCCGAAGGTGGAGGCGGCTGTGGCACAGTCCCACGATGAAACACGTCTGGCTCACCCGCTCCCTTCCCGCCATCCCGCGAGGAACTTGTCCATCGAGAAGACCGTGCCTCGCGACAGCATGTAGTACACGGCGCGCCCGATCTTGGGACCGGTGGTGTCTGGGGTCTGGCACCTTAACATCAAAAACGATGCAGTTTCTGCCATACCGGTTCTGCCATACGGCAAAACCTGCTACAAATTCGATGTTAAGGTGCCAGACCCTACGGGTTGCGGCGCCGCACGAACGGTCGCCGTACAGGAGAGATGGAAGCAGGGTCTGTGAAATTCATCGTAGCGTTCTCGTTCGTGCTGGCGGCCGTCGGCCAGGTCGCCCATGCCCAGCGGCCGCCCAAGGCGCCGTGGGCTCTGGAGCCGCAGAGCACTCCTTCGCTCAGCGTGCCGGCGGACCTTCGCCGCGCCGTCGGGGGCGAGCTCGAATACGACGACACTGAGCCGATGAAAGGTGTGGCCGTCGACCTGGACGGCGACGGCATCGAGGACTACTTGCTGCAGTCGGCCCCGAGCCTTTGCGGCAACGGCGGCTGCGTCTATGTGCTGTGCGATGGCGCAACCCGGCGCAAGACCGGACGGTTCTTCGGGAGTCCTCTTGTCATCCAGGCCGAGCGCACACACCGATATCCGAACATTTCCACCTACAGTCACTTGAGCGCCGGCTCGGGGGCCTTCACCGACTACCAGTTCGACGGCACGACCTACGTCGTCACGTCCACACGCGTGTTGGAGGGGGCGGCGCTGGAGAGGCAGGCCGAGACCGTGCGCCGCGTGCCGATCTGGCGGCCGCGACAGTGATGACGGTTCGGCTCGCGACGCGCTCCGATATCCCGACACTCGTTGAGCTGATGCGCGCGTTTTACGCGGAGGCGTCCTTCCCGCTCGATCGGGAAGTGAGCTGCGCAATCGTTCTCCAGCCTGATCGACGAGCCCTCGCGCGGCGCGGCGTGGCTGATCGATGACCTCTTCGTCCGGGCCGATTGCCGGCGTCGAGGATAGGTGACTGCGCGGGGAAGGACACGATGAAAACCGAGGCAGAGCGGTGCGCGGAGGCCGAAAAATTCAGGCGGATCGACGCCGCGTTCCGCGCCGGCGATCTTGCCGCGTTGCAAGCGGCGGTCGATGATCCCGGCATCGTCCCCAACGGGCCGATGCCCCTGGCGGTGGGCCCTTGCCTCGAGTACGCGATTTATCACAGTCCCCTTTCATTCGTCCGCACGTTGCTGGAAATCGGTGCGGACCCGAATCCGGCGGATCATGCCGGGTTCCCGCCGCTGTTCGCGGCGTTGTCGGGCAGTCGAGCCCATCCCGGGGCATCGGCCAGATCCGGCGTGACAGCAACCCTTCGATTGCTGCTGGAGTTCGGCGCCGATCCAAATCAGCGCGGCATCAACGACTACACGCCATTGCATATGGCGGTCAGTGAAGGGAATCTGCAGGCGGTGGAGCTGTTGCTCGGGGCGGGCGCCGATCCTGAATGCCGGACCAGGATCGACGACTGCGAGACGCCGCTCGAGTTGGCGAGGCGGGCCGGTCTCAGCGAAATCGTCGCGCTGTTAACCCGATATGGCACAATCCCGCGATGAAATACGGCCTGGTCGTTTCCGGCGTCCTGTTCACTCTCACCGCGCTCGCCGTGGCCCAGGGGCCGGTCAGCCACGACTTGCCCCTGACGCCGTCGAACGTGCACTGGGGCTACTACGACGCCAGCATCAAGCCCGTCCTGCGGATCGCCCCGGGCGATCGCGTGCGCGTGGAGACCATGGTGGCGCGCGGCGTGCAGCGGATGAAGATGGCCGGCGCGACCGACGCCGAGATCCCGGCGTCGCTGATGGCCGTCGAACGCGGCATAAGCGATCGCGGCCCCGGCGCGCATCCGATGACTGGGCCCATTTACATCGAGGGCGCGGACGCGGGCGATTCGATCGAAGTGCGACTGGAGACGATCGATTTCCTTCACAACTTCGGTGTCGTCGCCTTCGCGCCAGGTGGCGGCGTCCTGCCCGGCGATTTTCCCTACGCTCAACTCAAGTTACTGCGTTGGCCGGCGGGGGCCGATAGCGTGGAATTCAAGCCTGGCGTGCGGCTGACGCTCGCGCCTTTCTTTGGTTCGATCGGTGTCGCTCCGCCTGTGCTGAGTGGTCGGATCTCGAGTACGGCTCCGGGATGGCACGGCGGCAATCTCGACAACAAGGATTTGATCGCCGGCTCGGTGCTGTCGCTGCCGGTTCATGTCCCTGGCGGGTTGCTCTCGATCGGCGATGGCCACGGCATGCAAGGCGACGGCGAAGTCACCGGCACGGCGCTCGAGACCTCGCTCAAGGCGACCATCGAAGTCCGTTTGCGAAAAGGGAAGCGCCTGCTGTGGCCGCGCGCGGAAACGCCGACGCACTACATGACAATGGGGCTCGATCCGGACCTGGATGAAGCGGCGCGGCTCGCCACGCGCGAGATGGTGGAGTTCCTCGTCGCCGAGAAGGGCTTGTCGCGAGACGATGCCTACCTGCTCTGTTCGCTGTCGGGTGATCTGCATGTCACGCAGGCCGTCGATCAAACCAAGGGTGTGCACCTGACGATCGCGAAGTCCGTGTTCAAGTAGCCATGCGTGATCCGGCGGCGTTATGCATGGGTGGGCGCGTGTGATGACGGTCTGGACGCTTGGCCACTCGACTCGACAGATCGGCGACTTCCTCTCGGTGGTGAAGGCGCACGATATTGAGTTGATCGCCGACGTGCGGCGGTTCCCCGGCTCGCGGCGTCTGCCGCAGTTTGAAGCGAGAGCATTGGCAGCCGCCCTCCGCCGCCGGCGGGTTGAGTACCGGTGGCTCGAGGCGCTCGGGGGCCGGCGCCGTCCGGATCCCGTCTCTACGAACCTGGGTTGGCGCAACCCGGCATTCCGCGCCTATGCCGATCACATGGCCAGCGAGGAATTCGCGAATGGCCTGACCGAACTCTTGATGCTGGCGCCAGGGTGCCGCACGGCGGTGATGTGCGCTGAGGTGCTCTGGTGGCGTTGTCACCGCCGAATCATTGCCGATGTGCTGGTGTCGCTCGGTGTGTCGGTGGTACATCTTCGCGACGCGTCGAAAGGCGAGTTGCACCAGCTCGTCTCGCCGGCACGAATGGTCCGCGGTCACCTGAGCTACACACGAGAGTGAAGCTCGCCAGCACGGTGCGCAGCACTCCGGCTCACATGCCGCCGCCGGCCGGGCCCGACCACGACCTCTGGTTGGCACTTACCGCGCGGCGTTGATCCCGACGTCATCCATTGCCGGCACCGCGAGAATGCCCCGCTCGATGTAAACGGGCCGCACCAGCGCGCGAATTGTCGGCAGGCGCGTGGCGAACCAGGCGCCTGCAGCGAGGCAAATCGCGCCGCTGATCGCTACCGTCGTCGACGCGCCCACGCGTTCGGCCACCAGGCCGGCGATCAGGCTTCCGATCGGCACGGTCCCAAAGAACGCCATGGTGTAGAACGACATCACGCGCCCTCGCAGCCGTTCCTCGACAATCGTCTGCAGGAACGTGTTGGCGCCGGCCAGCTGCATCATGAAGCCGCCGCCCGCCATCGCCAGGAACGCGCCCGCGGCCCACACCGAGGTCATCTGCGAGAAGCCGATGAGGCCGGCCCCAAAGAGCAGCGTCGCCCACATCATGACGCGCCCAAGGCCCAGCACCGACTCGCGCGACGCGAGGTGCAGCGCTGCCGTCAGCGCGCCGGCGCCGCTGGCCGCCATGAGGAGGCCCAACGTGTTGGGACCGCCGTGCAACACGTCCGCGGCAATCGCGGGCATCAAGATGGCGTACGGCGTGCCCGCGCCGCTGACGATCGCGACGAGGATCAGCATCGTGCGGATGGGGAGATGCGCGCGGACGTATCGGGCCCCGTCGCGCAGTTCCTCGAGCACGTGCGTGTCCGCGGTGCCGTGGATCACGCGGGGGGTCACGCGCATCGCCAGCAGCGACGCGATCACGCCCAGGTACGACACCGCATCGATTGCAAAGCACCAGCCCTCGCCGAACCCGGCGATCAGCAGGCCGCCGACCGAGGGGCCGATGATGCGGCTGCCGTTGACCATCGACGAATTGAGCGCGATGGCGTTGGGCAGATCATTTCGGTCCTCCACCATTTCGCTCACGAAGGCCTGGCGGGCCGGCGTATCGAAGGCGTTGATGATGCCTTGCAGGACCTGCAAGACGATGATGTGCGTCACGGTGATGCGTCCGCTCAAGGTGAACGCCGCGAGCAGGGCCGACTGCACGAGCGAGGCGGCCTGCGTCAGGACGAGGATGCGGCGGCGGTCCACGCGATCGACGAGGACGCCGGCAAATGGTGTGATGAGGAGCGTGGGAATCTGACCGCAGAAGCCGGCGATGCCGAGCAGCAGCTCCGATCCGGTGAGCCGGTAGATGAGCCAGCTGGTGGCGACGCGGGTGATCCAGGTGCCGACCAGTGAGACGCTTTGGCCGGCGAAGAACAGGCGGAAGTTACGGTGCTGGAGCGCGCGCGTCAGGCGCACGCCGGTGGAGCGGGGCATCGTGAACCATTGTATGTGCCACTCGCCATCAGTCCTGTTGCTTGACGATTTCGGCGGCGCGGAAGAGTTCGTCGGCCGACTGCAGCGTGATGTTGCGCAAACGGTCAGGATAGTTCGCCGGTAACCCCTTCAGGAACGCGCGCACGGTGTCGGCCACCTCCTTCGAGCTGTGGCCGCCGAGCACCGAATCCAGCCAGCGCTTCGGAAAGAAGATGTCGCCGGTCTTCTGGATGTCCCACAGCATGTCGAGGCTCGACTGGACGTCCTTCTTCGACGCCTCGGCCCGCAGCGGATGATGCATGTAATTCAAACCTTCCAGCACCCAGGGCTCGTGGCGGCGGTTGTTCACGTCCTTCAGCGACGCGTACCAGCGCTCGCGCTCGGCAGGATCGGCCGAGAGTGCCGGCATGACGAACTGAAAGCGGCCCTTGCGATCCGGATTCTCGATGCGGCCCAGCTGCGTCTTGAGGATGTCGCCCCAACCCGGAACCTCTCGCACCGCCAGTTCGAGTGCCAGCGAGGTGTAGTCGGCTTCCGCCAGCGGCAGTCCTGGGACCGTGTCCTTCTTTGCCCATACCTGCTGCAGCCAGAGGTTGGTGCCTGGCGTGGTGGAGATGTTCTTGAGCGTGCCGAACCACGCGGCCTTCTGGCTTGGCGTCTTCGCCTGCGCAAGGCCTTCGCGCAGCAGCGACTCGAACCGCGCGGCGCGCGGCGCGCGCCCGGCGGCGCCAAGGAAACGCCACCAGGTGTTCGCGGCATAACCCAGGACCCGGGAGGTGAGTTGCTCGTCGGTCTCGCGAGGCAGGGCGCGAAATGCCAGGTCGAGCATGGCCTCGGGCGTGACCTGTCGATCGAGCACCGCATCCCACAGCGTCACCCAGGCGCTGCCGCGGGTCAGCGCATCATCCACTTCGGGCAGATTCGTCGAGAGGTACTCGAGCGAGGCCTTGTCGAGCATGAACTCGCCGTAGGCCCAGCCCGCACCGTTCGGCAGGACGTAGAGCGGCGCCGGCATCCCGACGGCCTTCGGCACTTCCACGACGGGGCCTTTCATTTCCACCGTCATCAGCTCGCGCCCCTTCGCCGAGCCGATGGCGATGCGGAGTTGCTGCGTCCAGTTCAGGCCGCGTCCGCGCGGGTCGCGTTGGCGGAAGGCGAGCCGGGAGATCTTGCCGTCCTTGATCGTCAGATCGGTGGTGATCGTCGGGCGCCCCGGCTCGTCCACCCACGCGTGGCTCCATTGCTGAAGATCTTCCGGTGTGCGGCGATCGAGGACGTCGATGAGGTCGGTCCACGTCGCGTTGCCGAAGGCGTGGCCCTTCAGGTACTCGCGCAGGCCGTCGCGGAAGTTGTCCGCGCCGAGCAGCGCCTCGAGGTGGCGCATGACGATGGGCGCCTTCTGGTAAATGATGTTGCCGTACAGGCTTCCGGCCTCGTTCAGGTTGTCGAGCGGCTGGCGGATGGGATTGGCGCCGGCCGTGCGGTCGACTTCATACGCCGACGGATAGTTGGAGAGCAGGAAGCGCAGGTCGTGGTTCACCGTGGGAAACGACGGGTTGACGATCTTCGCCGCCATGAAGTTCGCGAAGACCTCCTTCATCCACACGTCGTTGAACCAGCGCATCGTGACGAGATCGCCGAACCACATGTGCGAGGTCTCGTGCGAAATGGTCGACGCGCGTCCGAGCAACTGGTTCTGCGTGGCCGATTCGTCGAGCAACAGGCCCGAGGCGTTGTAGAGAATCTTCCCCGCGTGTTCCATGCCGCCGAACTGGAACGCGGGGATCGCCACGAAGTCGAACTTGCCGAACGGATACGGGATGCCGGTGTAGGCCTCGAGAAACTCCAGCGCGCGGGCGTGCAGGTCGAAGATCGCGTCCTTGTTGCGCGCCACCTTCGCCGCGTCGGTCTCGCGATGGAACATCCGGAACGTGCGGCCGTTGCGCTCGGCGGTCTCCAGCTTGAAGTCGCCGCAGATGAACGCGACCAGGTACGTGGGGAGCGGCTGCGTTTCGGCAAACGTTACCGTGGTGCGCGCGCCGTTCGGCGTGCGCGACAACTCCGCGCCGTTGGCGGCCGACTGCCACGCGACGGGATGTTCGAGCGTGACCGTCCATCGCCCCTTGAGGTCCGGCTGATCGAAGACCGGCAGCGCCAGCCGGGCACGGGCGGGCACGAACAGGGCATAGAGGAAATCCGCGCTGCGATTGAGCGACGCATCACCGGCGGTGAACGAAATCCGCACGATGTTGGCGCCGGTGGTGAGCGCAGCGGCGGGCAGCACGATATGGCCGTTGACGTAGGTGAAGGCCGCCGGCTTGCCGTTGGCGTCTACAGTCTTGACGTGGTCGCGATCGGTCTCGAAGTCGAGCACGAGCGGCGCCGCGGCGTCCTTCAGCGCGAAGCGAATCGTGATGGTGCCGGTGATTGGGGCCGCGAGCGCGTCGGGAATCGACAGCGACAGGTCGTATTTGAGGTCGCTGATGATGGCGGCGCGCCTGGTGGCCACCTCGAGCGGCACCCCGGCGGCGGGTGTGGCCGTTTGCGCGGCGGCAGTCGACGCCATGGCCAGGCCACAGATAAACACA
>JBDTMB010000159.1:0-11970 GCA_039934485.1 Vicinamibacterales bacterium | reverse complement strand
AGCACCTAGCACCCAGCACCCAGCACCTAGCACCCAGCACCCAGCACCCAGCACCTAGCACCCAGCACCGGGACCTGGGCGATGTAGTTCTTCTCCCTGGTCTCATCAACGCCCACATCCATCTCGAACTGTCGTGGCTGCGCGGGCGCGTGCCGCCGGCCAACAAGTTCACCGACTGGGTGAAGCAGCTCATCCCCACGCGGCGCGGGGTGGAGCGTGCCGGCGATCCGAGCGTGATGGCGCCGCTCGAGTTGGCCATCGCGGAGCTGCGCGCCTCCGGCACCGTGGCGGTTGGCGACATCAGCAACTCCCTCGCCTCGGCGGCACCGATGGCGGCCGCCGGCCTTCGCGGCGTCATCTTCCACGAACTCCTCGGTTTCCAGGAGCGCGATGGGAAGCTCGTGGACGCTTCGCGGGAAGCGCGGGCCGCGGCGGCGTCGCACGGCGTCCCGGTGTCGATGGCGCCGCACGCGCCCTATTCGACCTCGCCGGAACTCTTTCGGGCGATCCGCGACGAGGTGGATCGCTCCGCGTGCGCGATTTCGAGCGTCCACCTGGGCGAGTCCGAGGAAGAAGTTGAGCTGCTGACCACCGGGACCGGCCCCTGGCGCGGCATGCTCGAATTCATCGGCGCCTGGCGCGACGACTGGCCGATTCCCAACCGCGGCCCCGTCGAGTATCTCGAGGGGCTCGGCGTCCTCGACGGCCGCACGCTCGTCGTGCACGGCGTCCAGCTCACCGCGGCCAGCCTGGCCCGCGTCGCGGCCATCGGCGCGACACTCGTGACGTGCCCGCGCAGCAACTACTGGGTCGGGGTCGGTTATCCGCCGATCGAACGCTTCTACCAATCGGGTGTCGCGGTGGCGGTGGGCACCGACAGTCTGGCCAGCGTCGAGGATCTGAACCTGTTCAGCGAGCTGAAGACCATGCGCGACCTCGCGCCATCGGTGCCGCCGCGCCGGTTCCTCGAGAGCGCGACCCTGGTGGGCGCCCGCGCCCTCGGCCTGGAGGCCGAATTGGGATCGCTCACCCCGGGAAAGCGCGCCGCCATGATCTCCGTCGATCTCCGGGGACATGACGGCGATGTGGAAGAATACCTGGTGAGCGGAATCACTCCAGAGCAAGTGCAAGTCCTGTGACGCGCCTTTCCACCTATCTGTCGTTCGTTCGCTTCTCCCACTCCGTGTTCGCGTTGCCGTTCGCGCTGAGCGGCGCACTGCTGGCGGCGCGGCGGACGCCGATCGGCTGGCTGCAGGTGGCCTGGATGATCGTGGCGATGGTGGCCGCGCGCAGTGCCGCGATGGGCTTCAACCGCCTCGTCGACGCGCGGTTCGACGCCTTGAATCCGCGGACCGCGATGCGGGAACTGCCGCGCGGCGTGATGTCGACGCGCGAAGCCACGGTCTTTGTGGGCGTCGCCTCGGCGGTGTTCGTGTTCGCCTCCTGGCGGCTGAATTCGCTCTGCGGGATGCTGTCGCCGGTGGCGCTGGGCATCGTGTTCTGGTATTCGATCGCCAAGCGCTACACCAGCTACACGCAAGCCTTCCTCGGCTTGGCCATGGCCGTGGCGCCGGTCGGCGGCTGGCTGGCGGCCGGCGGGCGCGGTGGATGGGAACCCTGGCTCCTGGGCCTGGCGATTGGGTTGTGGGTGGGCGGCTTCGACGTCCTCTACGCCTGCCAGGACGTCGAGTTCGATCGGGCCCACGGCCTCAACTCGATCCCGGTGCGCTTCGGCGTGCCCGGCTCGTTGACGATTTCGCGCGTGATGCACGTGGCGACCATCCTGTGCATGGGCGCGCTCGCGTGGTTCGTGCCGCTGGGGCCGATCTACCTTGGGGGCGTGGCGATCGTCGCGGCCCTCCTGGTCTACGAACAATCGCTCGTGAGCGCCGACGATTTGTCGCAAGTGAAGCGCGCCTTCGACCTCAATGGCTGGGTGGGCATCCTGTATTTCCTGACGATCGGTCTCGCGCTCTATGCCAGCCGATAAGGACCTGTCCGGCGACTTGTCCCCCGAAGCGCGCCGCGCGAAGCTGGACAAGTCGCCCGCGAAAATTGCCGGCATGTTCGACGCGATCGCCGGCCGTTACGATCTTCTCAACACGGTGCTCTCGGGCGGGCTCGATCGCTATTGGCGGCGTCGCGCGCTGGCGACGCTCAAGCTGACCGGACGCGAGCGGCTGCTGGATGTGTGCACCGGCACCGCGGATGTCGCCATCGGCGCGGCGCGCCGGACGAGCGGCGCGGCGCGCGTGGTGGGCGTGGACTTCGCCGGCGCCATGCTGGCCCACGGCCTGGAGAAAGTGCGGGCCGGCCGGCTCGACTCGCGCGTGCAGTTGATTCGCGGCGACGCGATGCGCCTGCCGGTGGCCGACGCCTCGGTGGATGCGGTGACCATCGCGTTCGGCATCCGTAACGTGCAGCAGACTGACGTGGCCTGCCGCGAACTGCTGCGCGTCCTGAAGCCCGGCGGCCGCCTGGCGATCCTCGAGTTCGGGCTGCCCGTGATCCCCGCCGTGAGGCCGCTCTACCTCTGGTACTCCAACCACATCTTGCCGCGCATTGGCCGCACCGTGTCGAGGCACAGCGCCGCCTATACCTACTTGCCGGAGTCGATCGGCGCCTTTCCGTGGGGCGACGATTTCGCGCGCATCCTCAATGTCGCAGGATTCTCACAAGTCGCCAGCAAGCCATTGGCCCTGGGCATCGTCTATCTCTATACGGGTCAACGGCCGAAGGCTTAGGACCTGGGACCTGCGGCCGGCCCACGCCCTGAGCCCCAGGCCCTAAGCCCCCGTGTATAATCTTGTAACCTACTGATGTACTTCGACTTCGACGATCGGTACGCGGATATCGAGCCTGTCGGATCGGCGATCAACCGCCGTGACGGCGTCGCCATGGCCATCGTTTTCCATCTGCTGCTGGTTCTCGCGATTGTTTTTGCTCCGGACTATTTGCCCAAACCGAGCGCGCAGCAGATCCAGCAGCGGCAGCCGCCGCAACCACGCGAGGATGCGCCGCGTTTCGTCGTCGTCAATCCGAAAGTCGACTTGCCCGCGCTCAAGCCACCGCAACGCGCGGAGATGTCCGACGTCGATCGCACGGCCAGATCCACCGAGAAACCGCCCGAACTGAGCAACCCGTTGCCCGCGGCCAAGGGGAATTCCGCCGAGCGCAACGAGACCACGCCCGATGAAGTGATGAAGGGCAAGGGCGATGCGCCGCAGCCGGCGCCGGAGGCGCCGCCGGTCGAGCAGCCGCAATTGCCCGACCCGAAAACCGATCCGCAGCTGGCGCTCAATCAGCGCCCCAAGGTAACACCACCCGGCGGCGGCTCGCTCGGTGAAGCGCTCAAGAACCTCCAGAAGTACGTCCAGAACGAATCCTTCAACAACCCGAAGGGCAACGTCCAGGAGTTCGGGCCGCTGCAGTTCGACACCAAGGGCGTCGAATTCGGGCCGTGGGTCCGGCGTTTCGTGTCGCAGGTCCGGCGGAACTGGTTTGTGCCCTACGCCGCGATGACCATGCGGGGCCGCGTGGTGATCACGTTCAACGTGCATCGCAATGGCGCGATCACCGATGTCACCGTGATCCGGCCGTCGGAGATCGAGTCGTTCAACACCGCCGCCGTCAACGCGCTGCTGGCCTCAAATCCGACCTCGCCGCTGCCGCCCGAATACCCCGACGACCACGCCTTCTTCACGGTGACGTTCTTCTACAACGAGTCACCTCCAGGTCAGTGAAGCCGCTCGTCGCGATTCTCGGGCCAACCGCCACCGGCAAGAGCGCGCTGGGGCTGGCGATCGCCGAGCGGTTTGGCGGCGAAATCATCAATTGCGATTCCACGGCGGTCTATCGCGGCTTCGACATCGGCACCGACAAGGTGCCGGTGGCCGAGCGGCGGGGGATTGCGCATCACCTGATCGACATCGCCGCCCCGACCGATGAATACACGGCGGCGCAGTTTGGCCGCGATGCCGCGGCGGCGATCCGCGGCATCCATGCGCGCGGACGCCTGCCGATTCTCGTCGGGGGCACCGGCTTCTACTATCGCGCGCTCACCCGCGGGCTCTTCCCCGGCCCCGGCAAGGACGCGGCGTTGCGGGCGCGGCTCGAACGCGTCGCCGACCAGCGTGGCGTCGAGGCGCTGTTCCGCATGGTGGGCCGCGTGGACCCGCCGTCGGCCCTCCGCATCCAGCCTCGCGACCGCAAGCGCTTGATTCGCGCCCTCGAGGTGTATTTCCAGACGGGGAAGCCGCTGACTGCGCACTTTGACGCAACCGTGTCGCCCCTCGACCCCGAGGTGCAGGTCACGGCCATCGCGCTCCACATGCCGGCGGCGTGGCTCGCCGAGCGGCTGGCCCGGCGGGTCGATCAGCAGTTCTCGGCGGGGCTGCTCGACGAGATCAAGGCGCTCCTGGCGTCGGGCGTGCCGCCGGAGGCCAGGCCGTTTGGCGGGCTGGTCTACCGCCAGGCGATGCAGCACCTGCTCGGGGTGCGCGACGAGGCGGCGACCCGCGCATTGATTGCGCAAGAGAACCGCCGCTACGCGCGTCGACAGTTGATCTGGTTCCGAAAAGAGCCTAACCTTGTGTGGTTTGAAGGGCCCGGTACGTCATCGGACGTGCAGGACAGCGTGATTTGCATGCTGACCGAGCGAGGCCCGTTGCAGAGTTTGTGAGGACCGCAGCCATGTCGCCGATACCCGAAGCCAAGACCGGCGCACCAAACATCCAGGACGTGTTCCTGAACTATGCCCGCCGCGAGAAGTTGCCGGTGACCGTGCACCTGCTCGACGGCCGCGAGTTCGAGGCGCGCATCAAGAACTTCGATCGCTTCGCGCTGATCGTCGAGCACGCCGGCATGGATCACTTGATCTTCAAGCACGCCATCGCGACGATTCGCACGCCCCGTAGCGTGCCGAATTACTTCTCGTCGCATCATCCATGAGCAAGGCACAAGGCCAAAGGCAGAAGGCAGAACGTAACCGAATGGTTTCTTGCCTTTCGCCTTTTGCCTTCTGCCTTTTGCCTTCTGCCTTTCGTGATGTTCCGCCGCGCCATCGTCATTGTGCTCGATAGCGCCGGCATCGGTGAATTGCCGGACGCCGGGCTGTACGGCGACACGGGCAGTAACACCGTGGGCAACATCGCCGCCAGCGTCGGGTTGACGATGCCGCACCTTGCGGCGATGGGGCTGTCGCACCTGGTGCCCCTCAGGGGCGCCGCCGCGGCCACGCCGGCCACCGGGGCCTACGGCCGGCTGGCCGAACAATCCGCCGGCAAGGACTCGGTCACCGGGCATTGGGAGTTGATGGGCGTCGTCCTCGATCACCCATTCCCGACGTTTCCGTCGGGTTTCCCGAAGGCGCTGATCGAGAAGTTCGAGGCCCGCATCGGACGCCCGTCGCTTGGCAACGTGGTGGCGTCGGGCACGGCGATCATCGACGAGTTGGGCCCGCGCCACGTCGAGACCGGATTTCCCATCGTCTATACCTCGGCCGACAGCGTCTTCCAGATCGCCGCGCACGAAGGCGTGGTGCCGATCGCGCAACTCTACGACTGGTGCAAGGTCGCCTACGAACTCACCGTGGAGGGCCTGGGCCTCGGCCGCGTGATCGCGCGGCCGTTCGTGGGCCGGCCGGGCGCCTTCTCGCGCACCTCGAATCGTCACGACTATGCGATGCCGCCGCTGGCGGAGACGCTGCTCGATCGCCTCAGCGCCAGGGGCCATCACGTCACGGCGGTCGGGAAAATCTCTGACCTGTTTGCGGCGCGGGGCATCGCGGAATCGCACCCGACCAAGAGCGATGCCGAAGGCGTGGACCGCGTCGAAGCGTTGATGGCCCGGCCGGGCACCGGCTTCATCTTTGCCAACCTGGTGGACTTCGACACGCTCTATGGCCATCGCAACGACGTGAAGGGCTACGCCGCCAACCTGGAGCGCTTCGATCAACGCGTGCCCGGGTTGTTGTCGCGCCTGCGAGACGACGATTTGCTGGTGATCACGGCCGACCACGGCAACGACCCGACGACGCCTTCCACCGACCATTCGCGAGAGCACGTGCCGGTGCTGCTGGCAGGCAAGCACGTGCGCGCCGGCGTCAACATCGGGACGCGCTCGACGTTTGCCGACCTGGGCCAGACCCTGGCCGAGGTCTACGGCGTCGGTCCGCTCACGCACGGCGCCAGCTTTGTGTCCGAGATATGGGATGGCCGGTGATAATGGGACGAGCATGAGCGCCGACGCCCGATCGATCCGCGAGCAACTCGAAGCTCGAGAGAAGCAAATCCTCGCGCCGCAGGCGGCCAAGAGCGCCGAGACCAGGGGCCGGCTGCGCCCCGAGACCGAGGATGCGATCCGGCCCGCGTTCCAGCGCGATCGCGACCGCATCGTTCACACCAAGGCCTTTCGCCGCCTGAAGCACAAGACGCAGGTATTCTTCGCGCCCGCCGGTGATCATTACCGCACGCGGCTCACGCACACGCTGGAAGTGGCCCAGATCGCCCGAACCATCGCCAAGGTCCTGCAGCTTCACGAAGAGCTCACCGAGGCCATCGCGCTGGGGCACGACCTGGGCCACACGCCGTTCGGGCACGCCGGCGAACGCGTGCTGAACGACCTGGTGCGAGGTGAGTTCAATCACTACGAGCAGAGCCTGCGCATCGTCGATGTCCTCGAGAATGACCGCCGCGGCTTGAACCTCACCTTCGAAGTGCGAGACGGCATCGCCCGGCATTCGAAAGGGAAGAACGGCCTGCCGGTGGGCGCACCGCCCGAGCATCGCGCCAGCACCATCGAGGGCCAGGTCGCGCGGGTGGCGGACATCGTGGCCTACGTGAATCACGACATCGATGATGCGGTACGGGCCGGCATCCTCCACGAGAGCGAGCTGCCGAAGGCCGCCGTGGACCTGCTGGGCCACTCGTCGTCGGAACGCATTGGCCGCCTCGTCACCGACGTCGTCCACCAGACCCTGGCCGGGGGCCTGACCGAAATCCGGATGAGCGACCCCGTGCTCGACGCGCTGTTGCTGCTGCGGAGCTTCCTGTTCGAGGCGGTCTACGAGAACCAGGTTGCCACGGCCGAGTTCGGCAAGGCCCGGGGCATCCTCGGCGGGTTATGGGAGAAGGTCCAGCAGCGGCCCGAGGAGTTCCTGGACACCAGGACCATTGCCGCGGAGGGCGTGGACGTGGCCGCCCAGGACTTCCTGGCCGGCATGACCGACCGCTTTGCCGTGGACCTCTTCGAGCGCCTCTTTATCCCCAAGCCCTGGGTGGGACCTCGCGTGGTATACTGAAAAGTCTTGTCGTCCGGAAAAATTCCCGGAAGTACCTGTGGGGTCGAAGGTTAGCCCGCAGGTGGAGGCAAACCTTGAGGTTTGCCTGGCTAGGTTATGCGTCTCGAACTATCCCAATTTCGTCAGGCCGAAACCGAATTTGCCCGGATCTTTCAGCCGGCTGAACTCGGGGCGGGGGACGAGGAATATCGGGTAATGGCGCCGGTCATCCTGAGGATGACGATCCACAGGGATCAGGATCGGTTTCGACTGATTGGATCCGTGCAGGCGGTGCTCGAACTCGACTGCAGCCGTTGCCTCGAGGCGTTTACGCTGCCGGTCGACCAGATGTTTGACTTGCGGTATTTGCCGGCGACTACCGCGGTGACCGCAACCGACGAGAGCGACGAAGAGATCGAGGTTGTTGACGATGATGTCTCGATTACGTTTTATCGGGACGAACACATCGACCTCAACGAGTTGTTGCGTGAGCAGTTTTACCTGGTGCTACCCATGAAGCCGTTGTGCAAGGGGGAATGCCAGGGCATCTGCCCGCAATGCGGAGCGAACAGGAACCTCACCACGTGCGATTGCAGTCCGCACTGGGAGGATCCGCGCATGGCTGGTTTGAAGACGTTGATTCCGAAGCGAAAGCACGACGATGCCTAATCCAAAACGTAGACACTCGAAGACTCGTGGCCGCAAGCGCCGCACTCACGATGCCCTCAAGGCCACCACGCCGGGCGCATGCCCGCAGTGTGGCGAGCCGAAGGCCGCCCACCGCGTGTGCGCGTACTGTGGCTTCTACCGGGCGCGGCAAGTGCGTCCCGTGGACACGGACTAACGTCCTCCCACTAGATGCGCATCGCGGTTGACGCGATGGGCGGCGATCACGCACCCGCGCGGCCGGTCGACGGCGCGCTGGCGGCGGCGCGTCACCTTGGCCTGGGCATCGATCTCGTCGGCCGGGCTGCCGAGATCCACGCGGAACTCCAACGGCATGCAGACGCCGGCGACTTGGACGTGCGCGTCATCGACGCGCCCGACGTCATCGGCATGGCTGAATCGCCCGCGCAGGCGCTACGGCGCAAGCCGAAGGCGTCGATTCGCGTGGCGGCCGAGCACGTGGCGGCCGGAGAAGCGGCGGCGCTCTTCAGCGCCGGACATACGGGCGCCACGGTGGTCGCGGCACACGCCGCCTTCGGCATGCTGCGCGGCGTCGATCGTCCGGCCCTGGCGCCGACGGTGCCGACCCGCCTCGGATTTGCGGTGTTGCTCGACGCCGGCGCCACCATCGAGTGCAAGCCGATCCATCTGCGCCAGTTCGGCGCGATGGGTGCGGTCTATGCCCGGGTTGGGTTGGGAGTGGAGCGGCCGCGCGTGGGCCTGCTCTCGATTGGCGAAGAGGAGACCAAGGGCAACGAGCTGACGCGCGAGGCGCATCAGCTGCTCAAGGCCTCGGCGCTGGATTTTGTCGGCAACGTCGAAGCGCGGGGCATTTTCGCCGGGGAAGCCGACGTGGTGGTCTGCGACGGGTTCACGGGCAACGTCGCGCTGAAGTTGAGCGAGGGCCTGGTCGAGATGGTCGAGGATTTGCTGGGCGAAGAGCTGCACAGCACCTTCTCGGCGCAGATGGGGTACTTGCTCTCCCGGCGCGCGTTCCGGCGGTTCCGGAAGCGCGTGGACTATTCGGAGTTCGGCGGCGCGCCGCTGCTGGGCGTGGCGGGTCTGTGCATCGTCGGCCACGGGCGCTCGTCGGTGAAAGCGGTCAGGAATGCCGTCGCGATGGCGGCGCGGATGGCCGGCGGCCAGATGATGGAACGGTTGACACAGGAAATGAGCAGCGCGGCGGTGAGTAAATCGTGATTGCCTTCATGTTTCCCGGGCAGGGCGCGCAACAGGTCGGGATGGGCAAGGCCCTGGCCGACGCGTTTCCGATCTGCGCCCGGACGTTTGCGGAAGCGGACGCTGCGCTCGGCGAACCGCTGAGCGATCTCATCTTCAATGGCCCTGCCGAACGCTTGATGCTGACGGAAAACACCCAGCCCGCGATCCTGACGATGAGTGTGGCGGCGTGGCGCCTGCTCGACCAGAAGGGCCTGAAGCCGGACTTCGTGGCTGGGCACAGCCTCGGTGAGTACTCCGCGCACGTGGCGGCGGGCACGCTCGACTTCGCCGACGCGGTCCGGCTGGTGCGCAATCGCGGGAGCTACATGCAGGAGGCCGTGCCCGTGGGCGCCGGCGCGATGGTGGCGATCCTCGGGCTCGACGAGGCCAAAGTGCTGCAGGCCTGCGAGGAAGCGGCGGCGGGCGAGGTGGTGAGCCCGGCCAACCTGAATTCTCCCGGCCAGATCGCGATTGCCGGATCGGCCGCGGCCGTGGCCCGTGCCGGCGACCGCGCCAAGGCGCTGGGCGCCCGGCGCGTGATTCCGCTGCAAGTGAGCGCGCCCTTCCATTGCGCGCTGATGAAGCCGGCCGAAGATCGCCTTGCGCCCGAACTGCGCGCCGCGTCGAGCCACGATCCGCGCGTGCCCGTGGTGGCCAACGTCGATGCCGAGCCCAAACGCACCGCGAAAGACTCGATCGACGCGCTGATTCGCCAGGTTTCGGCGCCGGTGCGCTGGGAAGGGGTGATTCGCCGCCTTGCGTCTGAGGGCGTCACCGCATATGTTGAAGTAGGACCCGGACACGTGTTGTCGGGCCTCGTGAAGAAGATCTCGCGCAACGCCACCGTCCTGAACGTCCAGGGTCCCGAGGATCTTGCGGCGGTCGAGGGTTTGTTCAGGCAGATGACGCAGGGCCGGTTCTAGGCGCGGCACAACGATACAATGGGACAGTTCGACGGAAAGATTGCCATCGTCACGGGAGCCTCGCGCGGCATCGGCCGCGCGATTGCCGAACATCTCTCGACGGGTGGCGCGACGGTGGTGTGCGTGGCGCGCGGCGCGAACGCGGCGCCGACGGTGGCAGAGATCGTGGCGCGCGGCGGCAAGGCGGACGCGGCCTCGCTGGATGTGACCGACGCCACCGCCGTGGAAGCGTTGATCAAGGACACCGTCGACCGCCATGGGCGAATCGACATCCTGGTGAGCAACGCCGGCATCACGCGCGATCAGCTGATGCTGCGGATGAAGCGGGCGGATTGGGACGAGGTGATCGCCACCAACTTGACGGCGGCCTTCACGCTCTGCCAGGCGGCGCTCAAGCCGATGATCAAGCAGCGATCGGGACGCATCGTCGCGATTAGCTCCGTGGTCGGGCAGATGGGGAATGCGGGCCAGGCCAACTACGCCGCGTCGAAGGCGGGGCTGATCGGGTTTTGCAAGGCCTTGGCGCGCGAGGTCGCCTCGCGCCAGGTTACGGTGAACGTGGTGGCGCCAGGGTTGGTCGAAACCGACATGACCCGCGCGCTCACTGAAGGCGCGAAACACGACTGGGCGGCGCAGATTCCGCTCGGTCGACTGGGTTCGCCAACCGACATCGCGTCGGCGGTGGGCTTTCTGGCGTCAGATGAGGCGTCGTATATTACTGGTCAAGTTCTCGCCGTCAACGGCGGGATGTACATGTAGGAGGGGACAGTGGCCGTTGCCGACAAGGTGAAGAGCATTATCGTGGAGCAGTTGGGCGTCGATGAAGAAGAAGTGACTCCGGATGCGTCCTTCGTGGACGATCTGGGCGCCGATTCGCTCGACACCGTCGAGCTCGTAATGGCGTTCGAGGAAGAATTCGGCATCGAGATCCCTGACGAGGAAGCGGAGAAGATCACGCGCGTCAAGGAAGCGGTCGACTACATCGAGTCTCACTCGAAGAAAAAGTAGCGGCGGCTCTGCAGCTGTAGGGCACCCCTTCAGGGGTGCCGACAACCTTCGGAGGAGACGTGAGCAGGCGTGTCGTGGTGACCGGTATCGGCCTGGTGACGCCGGTCGGTATGGGTGCTCAGGCGAACTGGGAAGCGCTGTGTGCCGGGACGAGCGGGATCGGCCCGATCACGCGCTTCGATGCGACGGGGTTCTCGACCCGCTTTGCCGGCGAGGTGAAGAACTTCGATCCGCTGCGGTTCATCGAGAAGAAGGAACTGAAGAAGATGGACATCTTCATCCAGTTCGCCGTCGCGGCGTCGCAGTACGCGATGGACGATTCCGGCTTGCAGATCACGCCGGAGTTCGCCCATCGGGTCGGCGTCTTCATCGGCTCGGGCATCGGCGGGTTCACCACCATCGAGAAGGAGCACAAGGCGTATCTCGACGGCGGCCCGCGCAAGATCTCCCCGTTCTTTATCCCCTCCTCCATCATCAACCTGGCCGCGGGCCAGGTCTCGATCCGCTATGGAGCCAAGGGCCCCAACCTGGCGACGTGCACGGCGTGCACGGCGTCGGCGCACGCGATTGGCGACTCCTACGAAATCATCAAGCGCGGCGCGGCCGACGCGATGATCGCGGGCGGCGCCGAGGCGGCGGTGTGCCCGATGGGCGTCGGCGGGTTTGGCGCGCTGCGGGCGCTCTCCACGCGCAACGACGATCCGGCCCATGCCTCGCGGCCGTTCGAGAAGGATCGCGACGGCTTCGTGCTGGGCGAAGGCGCCGGCATTGTCATTCTCGAAGAGCTCGAATTTGCGAAGCGGCGCGGCGCGGCGATTTACGCCGAGATGGTGGGCTACGGCATGTCCGGCGATGCGTACCACATGACGGCGC
>JBDTMB010000158.1:0-12036 GCA_039934485.1 Vicinamibacterales bacterium | reverse complement strand
GCAGGGCCCCATGATCGCGGAGATCTGCGGCACCACGCCCGAGGCCAGGGTGTTGCGCAGGAAGATGTCGGAGTAGCCCCCGAGCGAGGCGACGCCTTCCTGGATGCGCGCGCCGCCGGAGTCGTTCAGGCCGACGATCGGTGCGCCGTTGCGGACGGCGAGGTCCATGATCTTGCAGATCTTGGCGGCGTTGGTTTCGGAGAGCGATCCGCCAAACACCGTGAAGTCCTGCGCGAACGCATAGACGACGCGCCCGAGGACGCGGCCGTGGCCGGTGACGACGCCGTCACCCGGCACGATCTGCTGCTCCATCCCGAAGTCCTGGCAGCGGTGGGTGACCAGCTTGTCGACTTCTTCGAAGGTCTCCGGATCGAACAGCCGCTCCATCCGCTCGCGGGCGGTCAGCTTGCCCTGCTCGTGATGCTTCTGGCGGCGCTCCTCGCCGCCGCCGAGCTCCGCGAGCCGTTCCCGTTCCGCCAGCCGCTCGAGGGGAGTCATGTCAGTCGGCAACGCACGGGTTGCTCAGCGTCCCGACGCCCTCGACCTTCACCATCACCCGATCGCCGGGCGCCAGCGGGCCGACGCCGGACGGCGTGCCCGTGGTGATCACGTCGCCGGGATTGAGCGTCATGAACCTCGTCACGTGTTCGACCAGGAAGGGCACCGGGAAGATCAGTTCGCGCGTGTTCGACTTTTGCCGGCACTCGCCGTTCACCCAGCCCTCGATGTCGAGCGCCGACGGGTCGAGGCCGACGGCGATGCAGGGGCCGATCGGCGCGTAGGTGTCGAAGCCCTTGGCCCGCGAGTACTGCACGTCCTTGACCTGCAATTCCCGCGAGGTCACGTCGTTGAGGCAAGTGACGCCGAGCACGTAGCCCATCGCGTCGGCGGCCTTGATCTTGGCGGCGCGGCGCCCCATCACCACGGCCATCTCGGCCTCGTGATCGATGCGGCCCGACCACAGCGGAAGGCGAATGGCGTCTTCGGTGGCAATCACCGTCGTCGACGGCTTGAGGAACACCAGCGGTTCCTCGGGCAGCTTCTTCTTCATCTCCGCGGCATGGTCCTTGTAGTTGAGGCCGATGCAGACCACGATCGACGGCTGCACGGGGGAGAGAAACGTCATCGGCTCGCCCGGCGCAATCTCGTCACCCGCGTCGTACTGGCCGAACACGTCGCCGCGCAGCCAGAAGAACTTGCCTCCCCGCTCAACCGCGTAGCGCCCGCCCATTCCCTGTTTCACTCTGTAGATACGGTCCATAAGTTTGGTTATTCGTTATTGGTTATTGGTTATTGATGATTCGTTATTGACGCGCAGTTTCCTCTGCCCTGTTCGATTGGCCGCTCAGGTTCGGCGGATCCGCCGTGTCAACCGCGACGACGGCATAGACATAGCGGACGCCCGGGCGGACCGTCGTGTCGCGATACGTGGTTTCCTTCACCGGCGCCGGCGTAATCGCCTGCAGTGTGTCACCGGGCGCTTCGCCGCGCAAGACGATGTAGCCGGCCAGGTCGGGCTCGCTATTGGGCTCCCAGATCAAGTTGATCACGCCGGCGCCGGCGATCGCGCCGAGCGACTTCGGCACGGCCGGCGGGAACGTGTCGCGTGGCGTGATGCAGGTCTTCGGCGATTCGGCGCCCTGGACGACGGCGCCGGACCTGGTATCGACGGCGCGCACTGCGAAGCAGCGCTCGACGCCGTAAGTCACACCGGGAAGCACGAACTCGGCCGTCGCGATTGGAGCCGGCGTCAGCGCCGGGGGCATCTTGAGGGTGAGCGGATCCTCTTCTGGCGCGTCCGTCTTGATTTCGAAGACGTGGTAGGTGGTCGCCTGCGTGTTGAAGCCGAGCGACTTGGCCGGCAGCACCGGCAGCTCGATCGCCACCGGCGTCACGTTGCCCGGCGTCGCGTTGCCTGGCGCGGCGGGCGGCGCCGGCACCACCGGCGCCGGCGGCTCCATGGTCGCCGTGCTCGCCTCGGCGGACGGCGACCAGGTCAGCGTGAACGCTCTCTCGGAATAGGTGACGACCGGCGCGCTGGGTGGCGCGGCGGCCGGGTCCAGGGTGGCCGGCGCGGGCGCGGACGCCACGGCCTTCCGGCCGCGCGGACTCACCGCCACCACGAAGTAGTAGCGATGCGGCTGGTCGGTGGGCGCCGGCGCCACGAGCGGCCCGGCGAGCGGCTCGACATCACTCACCGGGGGTGTTGGAGCAACCGGGCCCGGCTTGGCCGGCAGCGTGACCGGCACCCGCAATGCCGGCGTCAGCGGTTCACGAAAGACGGCCGTCGTTCCCCGGTCGAGCCCTGGCGGGATCGGCAGCACCGGCGCGGGGGTTCCGTCCTTCAGCGGCGGGAGCGGCGGAATGATTTGCCGCACCGGCAGTGTGGCGAGGAGCGTGGCCACCTTGCGCTGCTCCTCGGTCTCGGGCGGGTGCATCGAGGTCACCGCGTAGATCTCCACGGCGGCAATATCCGCCGGCTCATGGCCGTCGACGTTGGCCTTCGGCACGCCAAACGACAGGTACACGTCCTCGCCAACCCGCGCGGCCACCACGCTGCCGACCTGCGCCGGCACCCGTGGGAACGGTGGCAGCGGCGGGCCCTTCTTGCCGCACGCGGCCGCCGCCACGCACACGAGCCCGAAGGCGAGGAGAGACCGGGTCACAGGATGTAGCGGGACAGGTCTTCGTTCTTGACGATGTCGGCGAGCATGCGGCGCACGTACGGCGCATCGATCGTAATCGACTTTTCTTCGAGCGTCGGCGCCTCGAACGAGACCTCGTCGAGCAGGCGCTCCATCACGGTGTGGAGCCGGCGGGCGCCGATGTTCTCGGTCCGTTCGTTGACGAGCGCCGCGTATTCAGCGATCACCGCCACGCCGTCGGTGGTGAAATTCAGGTCGACGCCCTCGGTGGCCAGCAGCGCCATGTACTGCTTGACCAGCGCGCTGCGCGGCTCGGTGAGGATGCGGACGAACTCCGGCTGGCCGAGCGGCTCGAGCTCGACGCGAATCGGGAAGCGGCCCTGCAGTTCCGGGATCAGGTCCGAGGGCTTCGAGACGTGGAACGCGCCGGCGGCGATGAACAGGATGTGGTCGGTTCGCACCATGCCGTGCTTGGTGTTGACGGTGGTGCCCTCGACGATCGGCAGGATGTCGCGCTGCACGCCTTCGCGGCTCACTTCCGGGCCGTGGCTGCCTTCGCGCCCGGCGATCTTGTCGATCTCATCGACGAAGATGATGCCGGCCTGCTCCACGCGCTCAACGGCGGCGGCGGCGACGGCGTCCATGTCGATCAGCTTCAGCTCTTCCTCCTGCGCCAGCCGCTGGCGGGCCTCGGCCACGGTCACCCGGCGCCGCTTCGAGCGGCCCTGGAAGAGCCCGGGCATCATGTCGCGCAGGTTGATGCCGATGTCCTCCATGGAATTGCCGGCGATCAGTTCCACCGACGGGAATGACTTCTCCTGGACGTCGACCTCGACGACCCGCTCGTTGAGCCGGCCGTCGCGCAGCTGTTCGCGCATGCGCTGGCGGGTGGCCGACATGTCGTCGCGCACGCGTCCCGGGTCTTCGTCCGGCGCCGCCGGGCGCGGCGGCAGCAGCAGGTCGAGCAGCCGCTCCTCGGTGTTCAGCGCCGCCTTCGCGCGCACGTCCTCGAGCCGTTCCTCGCGCACCATTGCCACCGCCAGCTCGACGAGATCGCGCACCATCGACTCCACGTCGCGGCCAACGTAGCCGACCTCGGTGAACTTGGAGGCTTCGACCTTGATGAACGGGGATTGCGCCAGCCGCGCCAGCCGCCGGGCGATCTCGGTCTTGCCGACGCCCGTGGGGCCAATCATCAGGATGTTCTTCGGCGCGACGTCCTCGGCCAATTCCGCCGGCAGCTTCTGCCGGCGCAGGCGGTTGCGCAGCGCGATGGCCACGGCGCGCTTGGCCTTGGCCTGGCCGACGACGTACTTGTCCAGTTCGGCGACGATCTCGCGAGGCGTCAGCGAGTCAATCGACGTGGCGGTGCGCTCCGGAAGTGGGATCGACATGCTCACAACTCTTCGATGGTGATGTTGCCGTTGGTGAAGACGCAGATCTCCGAGGCGATCGTCATCGCCTGCTGCGCGATCTCCCTGGGCGGCAAGGCCGTGTTGCGGATGAGCGCCTGCGCCGCGGCCTGGGCAAAGGCGCCGCCCGATCCAATCCCGATCACGCCGTCGTCGGGCTCGATGAGGTCGCCGGTTCCCGACAACAGGAACATCGACTTGCGATCCATGACGATCAGCATCGCTTCCAGGCGGCGCAGCGCGCGGTCGGTGCGCCAGTCCTTGGCCAGTTCGACCGCCGACCGCTCGAGGTTGCCGCGGAATTGTTCGAGCTTGGCTTCAAACCGCGAGAACAAGGCAAAGGAATCCGCCGCCGATCCGGCAAAGCCGGCCAGGATGCTGTCGTTATAGAGCCGGCGGATCTTGCGGGCGCCGTGCTTGACGATGGTGTTGCCGAGCGTGACCTGGCCGTCGCCGGCGAGCACGGCGTGATCATCCCTGCGCACGGCCAGGATTGTCGTGGCGTGCAGCGTCTGATCCATCTTGCTAGTGTCTCACACCCGTGTCCCGCATACAGGACGCGCCACGCGCCAATCGGCGTGATTGCCAGTGATTCCCGTCCTTCCACGCTGGCAAGCTGATTGCTGCTCACCGCTTTGAACAGGTGTGCCGGCGCCTAAAGGAGTCACATCATGAACGCGAAGATCGTTGCGGTCCCGCTGCTCGCGGCGATCTGGCTTGGGTCGCCGTCGAAAGCGCTGGCCCAGGATCCGGACCCCGTTGTACTCTCTGCGCCGGCAATCAAGGCCGAGCCGCCCGCTGCACCGCGACCGCGGATCGCAGAGCCCCGCATCAAGAAAGAGATTACTGCCGACACGCCGGCGCCTCCACCGGATGTCGGCGACGACCAGCGTGGCCGGGGACGCCAAGGACCTGGCGGTGGAAACCGGGGCGGGTCTCCCGCTGGTCGCCCGTCGGGCCAGCGCGTGGTTCCGCCGCGAGCACCCTCAGCACCGGTCTATGGTTATTCGTATCGGCGACCCTACTACCCGCCGGCCTACTACGACCGCTGGGCCTTCCGCACCTACCGCTGGAGCCCGTTGTCGTACGTTCCATGGTCCTGGATCTATGGCACTGCCGGCTACGCGAGTTTTGGATATAACTACGGCGGCGGGTATGGCTACGGACCGGCCTATCCCTCTTACGGTCCTGGCTTGTACGGCATGTATCCGCCATACGGCGGCAGCACCACGTTCGACACCGGTGAACTTCGCCTTCGCATCCGCCCGCGAGACGCGCAGGTGTTCGTGGACGGATTCTTCGCCGGGACCGTCGACGACTTCGACGGCAATTTCCAGTCGCTGCGGCTGGAACAGGGCGGACACAAGATCGAAGTGCGAATGCCCGGCTTCCAAACGCTGACGATCGACGTGCACATTCAACCCAAACGCACGCTCACGATTCGTGAGGATCTACAGCCCTCGCCATAGCACTCGTGGGGTGGACTTGGGACCTGGGGCTCGGCACACGAGCCCCCAGGCCCAACCATTCGTTGTAGAGTAGTGGCCCCATGAAGAAGCTCCTCTGCGCCTTGATGACCCTCGCCTTCACTGCGCCGGTCCTGGCGCAGGATGCACATCCCACGTTTTCAGTGGGCACCGCCACCGCTTCCCGTGGGCAGAAAGCCTTTGGCGTGATCAAGGTGCCTGCCGGCACCGATGGCGGCTACGACATTCCGGTCGTCGTGGTTCACGGTGTGAAGCCGGGCCCGGTGCTCGCCGTGGCGTCGGGTGCCCACGGCACGGAGTACGCGTCGATCATCGCCGTGGAACAACTGATCGGCCGCATCAATCCGGCCATGCTGTCGGGGACCCTGATCCTGGTTCCGCTCATCAACGTCCCGTCCTACGAGCGCATCGTCCCGCACGTCAACCCGAACGACAACAAGAGCATGAACAGCCGGTATCCCGGCGACGCCAACGGCACGCAGACTGACCGCGCATCGTTCGTCCTGACGAAAGAAGTGGTCGATCAATGCGATCACCTGATCGACCTGCACGGCGGCGACCTGGACGAGAACCTGCGGCCCTACAGCTACTGGACCGTGACCGGCAATGACAAGCAGGACCAGTTGTCGCGCGCCATGGTCCTGGCGTTCGGCCTGGACCACGTCATCATCTCCGCCGATCGACCGAAGGATCCGAAAGCGTCCCGCTACCTGGAGAACACGGCGTCCACGCGCGGCAAGCCGTCCTTCACCGCGGAGGCCGGACGCTCCGGGCCGGTCACGTCGGTCGAGGTGAATCTCCTGGTCGCTGGCGTCGAGCGAACGATGATGCACCTCAAGATGCTGCCGGGAACCGTCCCTCAGATTCGGAAGACCATCTGGATCGAGAAAGTCGTCACGATCGCGGCCGAGCAGCCCGGCATCTTCTATCCCAGCGTCGATCGCGACGCGCACGTCGTCAAGGGCGCCAAGATCGGCATCGTCACCGATTACGTGAACAACCAGGTACAGGAAGTGCTCGCTCCTGCAACCGGCACCATCCTCTTCGTGCGAGCGCTGCCGTCGCTCAAGAAGGGCGACACCATCGCCAACATCGGCGTCGTCAAATAGCACCTACCGCCCGATCGGATGGCTAATGACGTGACTCTCGCGACGTGGCGGTGGGCCGTCCGCATCGCGGCGAGCCTTCTGCTGTTCCTTTCGGCCTGGATCGTCGTGCCGGCGCCGACGATGGCGCTGCTGGCCCTGGGCGTCGGCGTCCCGGAGCTCAGCCCGGTCTTGCTGGTGGTCACCCTCGTCGCCGGCGTGATCGCCTGGCGGACCGGCGCAACCGGCGCGCTGGTGCTCTGCGCAATCGCGGCGACGTTGTTCGCAGTTCCGATCGCCCAGTACCCGCGGGGCGCCCCGCTCTCGGTCCGGTGTCTGCTGTTGGGCGTTCCCGCGCCAGACTCGCGCGTCACCCGTGGCGTGCAATTTGCCGCGCCGCAAGGCGTGCCGTTGACGGTCGACATCTATCAACCTCGAGCGACGGGTCGTGTCCCGACCGTGGTGCAGATCTATGGCGGCGCCTGGCAGCGTGGCGTGCCTGGCGATGACGAGGTCTTCGCGAGACACGTCGCATCGCAAGGCTACGTGGTGTTTGCGATCGACTATCGCCATGCGCCAACGTGGAAGTGGCCGGCGCAGCAGGAGGACGTGCGCGCCGCGCTCGAATGGATTCGCGCGCACGCGCCTGAGTACGAAGCGGATCCATCGAAGCTGGCGATCGTCGGGCGATCGGCTGGCGCACAGCTCGCGATGGTGACGGCGTTGCAGGATCGGGCGGTGTCGGCGGTCGTCAGCTACTACGGCCCCGTCAATCTCGCCCGCGGTTGGCGTGAACCGCCGCGGCCGGATCCGATTGGTTCGCGCGGTGTCCTCGAGGCCTACGTCGGTGGCACGCCCGATCAGGTTCCCGATCGCTACCGCGAAGCGTCGCCGATCACCTATGTCTCGGCGACGGCGCCCCGCAGCCTGCTGATCTACGGAGCCAGGGACCACGTCGTGCAGGCGAGATTCGGGCGGGAGCTCCACGAAGCCCTGCTGGCGGCTGGTGCTCGCTCCGAGTTGGTCGTGCTCCCGTGGGCCGAGCATGCGTTCGATATCGTCACCGGCGGGTTGGGCGGTCAGCTGTCGCTGTTTCACACCGAGCGGTTCCTGGCCGACGTCTTTCGCTAGGGTGTGCATTCGCGAATTCCTTCGCAACCGCCGGGATTAGTTCCCGGTCGCCACCTCGAATTCCCGTATTTCCTCGCAAATACCGAGGGTACTCATCTTGCACCAGGCACCACATAACAGGAGGTCGCCTATGCGATCACGAATTCTTATTGGAGCGCTCTCATTAGTTGCGTGTCTGTCGGTCGGTTCATTGGCCCTCGGTGGGACAACTCCAGCCTTGAAGTGGGCCATCGTCAACGTGTCGCAACCGACGATGATCGCGGGCGTTCTCGTGGTCGGACCCGTGATGTTCCTGCACGACGATGCGAGGATGGCGCGCGGCGAGCCGTGCACGAGCGTCCATCGGGTCTGGCCGTCGGGCGTCGCCGAGGAGCTCGTGGCCTTCCATTGCAGGCCGCATTCGGCCAAAGCGCCGGCGACGTTCATCAAGACGGTCGATCGCGATACCCCCGGGCCGTTGGTGCTGACCGAGTACCAGTTTGCTGGCGACTCGGAAGCTCACGGCGTCCCTTCCAGGTAGGCACCCACCAGCATCGGAGACGCGGGCGAACGATCGCCCACGTCGTTTCTCCACCGCCTCCTCCTCCGTTTACGAATCTGCAATTTGCTGCCTCATCCTGACGCACAAATGACTTTAAATGACTTTAGAGTCCAATCGCGCTCAATCCTGTTAAGGCTTTATTTGTCAATTACTTAGCAGTGTTCGCGACTGCTCTGGCCAGATTCTTGCGATTAGCGTCGGTGCAAATCTGTGCGGAGGGGTGCCTGTGCGACTGCTGAAGTCCAAGTTCGAAGCGCTAGTAGACGAAGACCCGCGTGAGGAAGCCGGCGAGTTCCTGTCGGCATTGGAAACGATCGACGCGTCCATGACCACCGGTGCGGCCTTAAGGGCATCGCCGGGGCAGGTGCTCGCGATTACCCCGGAAGCACTGGCGCAAATCGTCCGCAAGGCGGTCGCCGACGCGATCGCCGACTACGAGCGCACACGTGGAGACCTCGCGCCACGGTTACCGGCGAGCCCGCCAATGCTATCGCCGTGGAGAACGAAACTATCGCAGCTGCAAGACGCCATGGGCCTCGATGAGATCGAGTTTGTGGAAGCATCGCCTGAGCCGGCTCTGCGTGATGTTCCGAACGGCCTTTCTGCGGATATGGGCATCGACGGGTTCGGGTTCGACGATACGGCCGCGGTGACGCCGGCCGTGTCGGCACCACCGCAAAGTGAGCCGGCGCCCGCGCCGCCAGTGGCACCCTTGAGTTGCCTCACGCCCGAGGAAGCAGCGGCAACGATCTTCTTCACCTTCGAACCGACACCGCCCGTACCTCCCCCGCTTCCCAGGGAGCCCCGGCAAGATTGAACTGCTATCAGGGTGTGCCGGTGCGAACCATCGCGCTCGTCTCCGGCCTCGACGATCTCTCGGTCGGCCTGCTGCTCGCCGCTAAGCGCCCTCACCGGCGCGTCGGTGCGTGGTCGTGCAAGAGGATCTGGATCGCCAGGTACAGCGCCCCGGTGCCAGCCAGCAGGAACAGGATCATGGCCAGTCCCGGGTAGCCCAGGATCCGAAACGTCGTCTCGACACGCATCATCATCGCCGCGCCGATGATCAACGACGCCAGGATCAGGCCAAGCGTGATGCGGTTGGCGACTTTCTGGAGGCCGCCGATGATCGCGCCCTCGTCGATCAACTCCACCTTCATCTTGAGCTCGCTGGCGGCCAGGGCATCGAGCACGCGGTTGACGCGACCGGGGAGCTTTTGCGCGAACTCCTTGGCTTCGAGCACAGCGGCAAACGCCCCGCCCGCGGTGATCGCCTTGCGCATGCGCCGGCTGATCAAGTCGGCGCCGTTCCTGCGGATCGCGTCGTTGACGTCCAGGCCAGGCTCCAGGGCGCGGGCCACTTCGTCCAGGTGCAACAACGTCTTGCCCAGCATGGTCAGCTCGGCGGGCGGCCGCATGTGATGTTCCTGCGTCACGCGCGTCAACTCGATGAAGACACGGCCGATCTGGAAATCGGCCAGCGACTCGTGGCCGTAGCGGCCGACCAACGTCGCGATCGCTCTCTTGAATGGCGGCTCTTCGAAGCCCGGGAGCTTCTCGCCGAGCACCACCGCTACGTCGGCGGCTTCCTCGCCACGCCCTTCACTGACGGCGAGCAGCAGCTTTAGCAACCGCTCTTGCATGTTCGGCGTGACGCGGCCGATCATGCCCAGGTCGAGCAGCGCCAACATCCCATCGTCAGTAACGAAGACGTTGCCAGGGTGCGGATCGGCGTGGAAAACGCCGTCGATCACGATCTGCTTGAGGTAGGCGCGGATCAGGGTCTCCCCGAGCACCGCGCCGTCGAGTTCGAGCCTCACGAGCGGACTGATCGCCGTGACCTTGGTGCCCGTCACAAGGTCCATGGTCAACACCCGTGTGCTCGTATAGCCGTCCACGGGTTGCGGCACCACGATCAGCTCGAACTCCTCGAGGTTGCGCCCGATCAGTTGCAGGTTGGCCGCCTCGCGCGTGTAGTCGAGTTCCGCGGTGATGGCCTCGCGGAATTCGGCCACCATCCCGACCACGTCGTAGGTCCGCCCGGTCCCGGTGTGCTTCTCGAGGAACCGCGCCACATCATCGAGCGCCTCGAGGTCCTCCGCCACTTGCGGTCCGACGTGCGGGCGCTGGACCTTCACGGCCACGAGCCGGCCATCGCGCAGGGCCGCACGATGAACCTGGCCAAGGGACGCCGCGGCCAACGGTTGCTCGTCGAACATCGAGAAAGCCTTCGAGAGCCGAACCCCCAATTCCTCCTCGATGATCGCCTTCGCCTCGGCAAAGGGAAAGGGCTTGACGTCGTCCTGCAGGCGCGTGAGCGCGTCTCGGTACGGCGCCGGCATCAGGTCAGGCCGTGTCGACAGCACTTGTCCAAGCTTTACGAAGGTTGGGCCAAGCGCTTCCAGATCTCGCGCGAGTTGCTCTGGATCCTGATCGTCGGCGGACGCAGTGGGACCGTACTTCAACAGGAGTGTCGCAACAGCAGCGTAGCGGCTGAGTTTGGGCGGCAGGATGTTCACCCCTCGAGCATTTGCAAGCGCTATGCCCGTGAAACGGTTGACCTGCTGTTGCCCATTCTCGACTCTCCGATCCCTTGAGTGATGCGTCGCAGGGAAATGGCCGAGCCGATTCCGGTGTCTTCGGTTGGCCGCATCCTTGCTCCTATCAGTCCCTATGACACTCGGCAACTGCCACGCACAGACGCGTGAGCCGAAGAGGAGGATTGATGACGTCGATTCGTAAGTTCACACTGGGCTGCATTGTCGCGGCGGCGGCCCTGCCGATGACCGCGCAAGCGCAGGGCGGCCTGCCCAACCAGGACACGTATTTCCAGTTCAGCGCACCGGTCGAGGTGCCTGGCGCCACGCTGCCGGCCGGGCGCTACTTGTTCGTTCTCGCCGACAGCCCCAGCAACCGCCACGTCGTTCGCGTGATGAGTGACGACCGGAAGAAGACGTTTGCCACCGTGATGGCCATCCCGTCGTACTCGGTCAGCAAGCCGTCGGACGAGCCGGAGATCCGGTTCATGGAGAGTCCCGCCAACAGCCCGCACGCAGTCAAGCTGTGGGTCTATCCCGGACGCACCGTCGGGCACGAGTTCCTGTATCCGCGTGCCCAGGCGACACGGCTCGCGAAGATGACCGGTGAACCGGTGCTCACCGTCAAGACCGACTCACCTGTCAGCGACACCGTCGCCGAAACCGACATGACGCGCATCGACCGCGATGGACACGATGCGACCGTCTCCGGCGACACGCGTCCCATTGACGCTGAGCTCGAGATCCAGCGCGGAACGCGCACCGCCGAACAGGCGGCACAGGCCACGCCTCCGGCGCAGCCGGCCCCGACGCCACGCACCGAGCCGACGGCAACGATGGCGGATCGCACGCCGGCGCCGCCGGCGCGTGTGGACCGGACCGATCAGACCGACCGGACCGAACTGCCGCGCACCGCTACCATTTTGCCGCTCATCACGTTGATCGGCGCCGGCGCGATGGCCGCCGGCAACTTGTTGCGCCGCTCGCGCCGCTCGCGCGCGTAAACTCGGGTACGGTGCTGAGAACCCGAAGACCATCGACCGGGAGGAACGGCCTCCCGGTCTTTTGTCCATCATGAAGCTGCCCGGACCGCTTCCCATCGTGCTCGCCCTCGGCGCGTCTTTGTCCGCCACGATATCGGGGCGTTCGCAAACGGTGGCGGCGCCCACGCCGGGTTTGCCGCAGCCCGGCTTTTCGGCAA
>JBDTMB010000157.1:0-12046 GCA_039934485.1 Vicinamibacterales bacterium | reverse complement strand
GGGATCGGGGATCAGGGGATCGGCGATATGATTCGCTAAGCAACCGGCCCCTGAGCCCTGATCCCTGATCCCTGATCCCTGATCCCTGATATGAAAAAGATCGGCATTCTCTTCGGAATGGAAAACACGTTTCCCGGCGCGGTGGTCGAGCGCATCAACGGGATGAACGTCAGCGGCGTGACCGCGGAGTTTGTCTGCATCGGCGGCGTCCACATGGCCGAGCCGACCGGCTACGACGTGATCATCGATCGCATCTCGCACGACATCCCGTTCTACCGGGCCTGGCTCAAGAACGCGGCGCTGTGCGGCGCGAAGATCATCAACAACCCGTTCTGGTGGAGCGCCGACGACAAGTTCTTCAACTACGCGCTGGCCACCAAGCTCGGCGTGGCGATCCCGCCCACGGTGCTGCTGCCGCACAAGGAGCACCCGACCGGCACCACCGAGCGGTCGATGCGCAACCTGGAGTACCCGCTCGACTGGCCGGCGGTGTTCGCGTATGTCGGCTTCCCCGCGTTCCTCAAGCCGTTTGACGGCGGCGGCTGGCGCGACGTCTACAAGATCAACAACGAGGAAGAGTTCTACACCGCCTACGACCAGACCAAGTCGCTGTGCATGACGCTGCAGCGGGGTGTCAACTTCAAGGAATACTTCCGCTGCTACGTCGTCGGGCAGGAAGCCGTGCACATCATGCCGTACGATCCGCGGGCGCCGTTTCACGAGCGCTACGTGCTGAAACCGCCCGCCTACGATCCCAAGCTGATCGCGCGCGTCGAGAAGGACGCGCGCACGCTGTGCCAGGCCCTGGGCTACGACCTCAACACGGTGGAGTTTGCCGTCGAAGACGGCGTGCCGTACGCGATCGACTTCATGAACCCGGCACCCGACGCCGACCTGCACTCGGTGGGCCAGGCCAACTTCGACTGGATCGTCAACGCGGTCGCCGACCTGGCGGTCAAGAAGGCCACCGGCCCCGACGCGGCACCCTCGTACCGCTGGGACGCGCTCCTGCGCGGCGAACCGTGAGCTTCAACTACTTTTCTAACTTCTAACTTTTGACTTCTAACTTTTGACCCCAATGAGGCCCAGCTTCTCCATCGGTATCGAGGAAGAGTACCAGACGATCGACCCCGTCACCTACGACTTGCGCTCGCACATCAGCGCGGAAATCATCGCCAAGGGCAAACGCGAACTGGACGAGCGCATCAAGGCCGAGATGCACCAGTCGGTGGTCGAGGTGGGCACCGGTGTCTGCCGCAACATGAAGGAGGCGCGCGCCGACATCCTGCAGCTTCGGCGGGCGATGGTGACCCTCGCCAAGGAGAATGGACTATTGCTCTGCGCCGGCGCCACGCACCCTTTCGCCGACTGGCGCGTGCAGGACATTTATCCCGACGAGCGCTACTACCAGGTCGTCGAGGACATGCAGCTGGTGGCGCGATCGAACCTGATCTTCGGCCTCCACGTGCACGTCGGCATCGAGGACCGCGAGACCGCCATCCACCTGATGAACCAGATCCGGTATTTCCTGCCGCACCTGCTGGCGCTGTCGTCCAACTCGCCGTTCTGGATCGGGCTCAATACCGGGCTCAAGTCGTACCGCTGCAAGGTCTTCGACAAGTTCCCGCGCACCAACATTCCCGACACCTTCACGAGCTGGGCCGACTACGAGGGCTTCGTCAACCTGCTGGTCCGCACCAATTGCATCGACAACGCCAAGAAGATCTGGTGGGACGTGCGCCCGCACCCGTTCTTCTCCACCATCGAGGTCCGGATCTGCGACATCCCGATGCGCGCCGACGAGTCGCTGGCCATCGCGGCGCTGATCCAGGCCACCGTGGTGAAGCTCTATAACCTCCACTCGCGCAACCAGGGCTTCCGGATGTACAGCCGGGCCCTGATCATGGAGAACAAGTGGCGCGCCGCCCGCTACGGCCTTGAGGGCAAGCTCATCGACTTCGGCCAGGAGAAAGAAGTCCCGGCCAGGGACCTGATGTTGGAGTACCTTGAATTTGTCGACGACGTGGTGGACGAGCTCGACAGCCGCCGCGAGATTGATTACGTGAAGACGATGCTGGAGCGCGGCAGCGGCGCCGACCGGCAGCTGCAGGTGTTCGGAGAAACCCAGGACTTGAAGAAAGTCGTCGAATACATGGTGGCGGAAACACAGGCCGGGCTTTGAAGAACCAATAACACGTAACCAATAAACAATAACCAATAGCCAATAACCAATAACCAATAACCAAGATGACGACCACCTTCGACACCGAGCTCGCGCCGGGCGCGCGCAATGCGATTCGGGTCTGCCTCAACGTGCAGCCGTCCGAACGCGTCACGGTAATCGCCGATCGCGAGTGCGAGGACATCGCGGCCAGCCTGATCGCGGAGATCGAGCAGGTCGGCGCGCCCTACCAGGTGTTCATCCTCGAAGACGTGGCGCCGCGGCCGCTGGACGACCTGCCGGCGGTGATCGCCGCTGACATGGAGAAGAGCCAGGTCAGCATCCTCGCCGTCCACGTGCAGCGCAACGAGCTCAAGTCGCGCATGCAGCTCACCGATATCGTCAACCGCCGCAGGATGCGCCATGGCCACATGGTCAACATCAACCGGCAGATGATGCTCGAGGGCATGCGCGCCGACTTCCACAAGGTCGACCGCCTCAGCACGAAGGTGATCGACATCGTCCGCGGGGCGAAGGAAGTGCGCGCCACCACCAAGGGCGGCAGCCACTTCACGGCAACGCTGAATCCCGCCTATCGCTGGATCAAGACGAGCGGCCTCATCAGCCCGGACAAGTGGGGGAACCTTCCCGGCGGCGAGGTGTTCACGACCCCCGGCGACGTCAACGGCACCCTGGTGATTGACGGCGTGGTGGGCGATTTCCTGTGCGAGAAGTACGGGAGCCTGGCGGCCACGCCGCTCACGCTGGTGGTCAAGGACAACCGGCTGGTGTCGGCGACGAGCGACAACAAGGAGCTTGAAGCCGATTTCTGGAACTACACGCACACCGACGAAAACTCGGATCGCGTCGGCGAATTTGCGCTCGGCACCAACATCGAGCTGAAGAGCGTGATCGGCCACATCCTCCAGGATGAGAAATTTCCCGGCATCCACATCGCGTTTGGCAACCCCTACGGCGTGCACACCGGCGCCGACTGGTTCTCGGCCACCCACATCGACGTGGTGGCGACGCGGTTCGACATTTGGGTGGACGGCCGGCAGATCATGGAAGACGGTAAGTTCTTGATCGAATAAGGGAACCTGCTACATTTTTACGGTTAACGTAAGCGCCGCACGCCGATGAATGTGCTTACGTAAACCGTAAAAATGTAGCAGGTTCCAATGATCCCATTTCCATGATTCCAGCCCTCCGCCGTGCGTTTAACGCCTCGTGGAGCGAAGCCCAGTTCGCTGGCGTCCGGACACGGCTCGAGGCGCACGCCGACGGCCCGCTCGGGTTTCCGATCAGCGAGACGCCGTGCTTCTTCCCGCGATCGCTCATGACCGAGCTCAGCGCCACCGGCGCCGAGCTTGCAGCGCAGGCGCTTGAGAACCCCGCTGTCGTGGCGGCCGCCGCGGCCGCGGTGCCGGAGCGCTTTCGCGGTCCCGGCGCGGAGGCGCAGCCGACGTTTCTCCAGGTGGATTTCGGCCTGGTAAGTCCGCCAACCGGCGGGATCGCGCCGAAGCTCGTTGAGCTGCAGGCCTTCGCATCGCTCTACGGATTTCAACTGGCCGTCGCCGAGGCCTACCGCGACGCCTTCTCGCTGGCGCCCTCGCTCAAGCTGTTTCTCGGCGGCCTCGACAAGACGTCGTACCTCGCCCTGGTCGGCGAGGCGATTGTCGGCGGGCACGATCCGAACGAAGTCGTGCTGATGGAGATCGACCCGCGCCGCCAAAAGACGTGGCCCGATTTCGCCGTCACCGAGGCGTGGTGGGGCGTGCGCGCCGTGGACACCGCAGCGGTGTCGCGCGAGGGGCGGCGGCTCTACTACCAGCGCGATGGACGCCGCGTGCAGATCAAGCGCGTCTACAACCGCGTCATTCCCGATGAGCTCGAGCGAAAGAAGATCCAGCTGCCCTTCGACTATCGCGACGATCTCGATCTCGAGTGGGCCGGCCACCCGTCCTGGTATTTCCGCATCAGCAAGTTCTCGATCCCATGGCTGCGGCATCCATCCGTGCCGCAGACCTGGTTCCTGCACGAGCTCGATCGGCTGCCGGACGATCGGGAGAAGTACCTGTTGAAGCCGCTCTTCTCGTTCGCCGGCGGCGGCATCATCTTCGCGCCCACCGACGCGGATATCGCGGCGATTCCGGCCGCGGAGCGGCACCACTACATCCTCCAGGAACGCATCGAGTTCTCGCCGGTGATCGAAACCCCCGACGGCGCGACCCAGGCGGAAATTCGGATGATGTACGTCCGGACCGACAAGCTCCGCCCGGTCCTGACGCTGATCCGCATGGGCCGTGGCAAAATGATGGGCGTCGACCACAACCGGGGCTTCAAGTGGGTCGGCGCGTCGGCCGCCTTGATCGACGACACGCTCTAGCAGCCCTGAAGGGGCGCCTGGTAGACCATGCAACGCTACGCCCTCGCCTTCGCGGCTGTCGCCCTCACCGCCGTGGTGGGCCTGGCGCTGCAGTCGGTGACCGACACCAACCCGGTGGCGTTCTCGCTGTTTGTGGCGCCCATCCTCACCGCCGGCCTGTTCGGCGGCCTCGGGCCGTCGTTCATGGCCACCATCGGCGGCGGCATCGTCGCCGAATACTTCTTCCGCCGTCCGTACCGGCACTGGCCGGACGATTCGGCCGAACTCCTGCCGCTTGGCTTGTACTTGCTGATCGGCGTCGGCATCGCCGTGCTGTCGGATCGCCTCTGGCGGGCCCGGCAGGATGTCCAGCGCCGCGAGAGGGAGTTCGCCACGCTGTTCAGGATGACGCCAATCGGCATCGGCATCGCCACCGATCCGGAATGCAAGCACATCACCGTCAACCCGGCGTTTGCCGAATTACTTCACCTCCCGCCGTCAGGCAACGCGTCGCTCTCGGCGCCCGCGGACCAACGGCCGGCCTTTCGCGTGACCCAGAACGGACGCGAGGTGGCGACCGAAGACCTGCCGCTGCAGCGGGCGGCGCGGCTGGGCGTCGATGTGCGCCACGTCGAACTCGACGTCGACCATGCCGACGGCACCCGCGTGAGCCTTTACGAGTACGCCACGCCGCTGGTCGACGATGAGGGGAACGTGCGGGGGGCGATCGGCGCCTTCCTCGACATCACCGAACGGCGCAAGACGGAGGAAGCGCTGCGCCAGGCGCTCGACGACAACGGGCAACTCTACCGGCAGGCGCAGGAAGCCAACCAGCTGAAGGACGAGTTCCTCACCACGCTTTCGCACGAACTGAAGACGCCGCTTAACGCGCTGCTCGGATGGATCCAGTTGCTGAGGAACGGACAACTGAGCCCTGAGCGGCAGGTGCGCGCCCTGGATGCCATCGAGCGCAGCGCCGACCTGCAGGCGCGGCTTACCGCGGATCTGCTGGACGTCTCCGCGGCCATGACCGGCAAGCTCCGGCTCGATCTCGGCATCGTCGCGCCGGCCGCGCTGCTTGAAGGCGTGGTCGATTCACTGCGGCCCGCGGCGGAGGACAAGGGCGTGAGCCTGAAGGCCGACGTCGCCGCGGCGTTACCCCAGATGCGGCTCGACGCCGGCCGCATCCAGCAGGTGGTGTGGAACCTGTTGTCGAACGCGATCAAGTTCACCCCCGTCGGCGGCGCCGTTCGACTCGCCGCCGCGCGCGCCGACGACGGCATCGTGATCACGGTCAGCGACTCGGGCATCGGCATCCGTCCGGTCTTCCTGCCGTACGTGTTCGATCGCTTCCGCCAGGCAGACGCCGGGCCGACGCGCGAGCACCCCGGCCTCGGCCTGGGCCTGTCGATCGTCAAGCACCTCGTGGAACTCCACACTGGAACGGTGACGGTGGAGAGCGGCGGCGAGGACCGCGGCTCGACGTTCACCGTGTGGCTGCCGGCCACATCGCCGACGGCGGCCCCGACGCCGCCACCCGGCCCAGATCCATCAGCAGCACCCGATCGGCAATCGCCTTGAGCTCGCCGGCGTCGTGGGTGACGTAGACGAGGGGCACGTGGAGATCCTTCCTGATCCGGAGCAGGTACGGAAGGATCCGCTCGCGGTGCTCGCGATCGACCGCCGCCAGCGGCTCGTCGAGCAAAAGCAGCGCCGGACGAATCATCAACGCGCGCGCGATGGCGACGCGCTGCTTTTCGCCGCCCGACAGCTTCTGCACGCGCCGATCGAGCAGCGCGGTCAGCTCCAGGATTTCCACCAGCGAATCGAACTGGCCCTCGCGGCTGCCGAACACGATGTTGTGGCGAACGTCGAGATGGGGAAACAGCAGCGCGTCCTGCGGGACGTATCCAATGCGGCGCTCCCGCGCCGGCACGTCGATGCCCGAATCGGAGGAGTAGAGCACGCGCTCACCAACCTTGATCGCGCCCCGATCGGGATGCCTCAACCCGGCCACCGCTTCGAGCAGCGAGGTCTTGCCGCTGCCCGACGGACCAAACAGGCCAAGCACCTCCACCGAGGCGGCTTCATGGACCTCGAGCGTGAACGCCTCTTGCCGCATGGTGATGTCGATGGTCAGCGCGATCACGTGGCGCTCCGCGAGACCCAGTTGGACAGGTAGATCGCGGCAAACGCCAGGAGGGCGGCGATCAGCACCAACCCCCACGCCAGTTCTTCGCGGCCGGTCTCGACCAGGGTATAGATGCCCACCGCCAGCGTCTGCGTGCGGCCGGGAATGGCGCCGGCCACCATGATGGTGGCGCCAAATTCACCAAGCGCGCGCGAGAAGCCGAGGATGGCGCCGGCGATGATGCCGCGCATCGCCAGCGGCAGCGTCACCGCGGTGAGAATCCTGAACGATCCGGCGCCGAGCGTGGCGGCGATGCCTTCATACCGCTGATCGACCTGCTCGATGCCGGCGCGGACACTGCGCGCGACCAGCGGAAAGCTGATCACCATCATCGCGATGACCACCGCCTTCCAGGTGAAGACCACCTCGATGCCGATCGCATCGAGTGCCCTTCCGAGCGGACCGCGCCGGCCGAAGAGCCACAGCAACACCAGGCCGCTGGCCACCGGCGGCAGCACGAGCGGCAACGACACCACAGTCTCAAACAGCGCCTTGCCGGGAAAGCGCTTCCGCGCGAGCACCCAACCCGTGGCGATGGCCGGCGGCAGCACGAGGAGCGTGGCGGTGAACGCCATCAGCACGGTGAATCGCGCGATGGCCCAGGTTTCTGCGGTCACGGCAGGCCGAATCCCTTTCGCGCGAAGACGGCCCTGGCTTGCGGACCTTGCAGGTAGGCGAGAAACGCCCGCGCCGCCGGTTCGTGCGCGCCGCGGATCACCGCGGCCGGGTAGACCACTGCGACATCGGGATTCGCGGCAGCGGGCACGGCGATCGCGACCTTCACCTGTGGACGCGCGATCGCGTCGGTGCGATAGACGATGCCGGCATCGACGCGGCCGGCGTCGACGGCGCTCAGCGCCGCGAGCACCGTGGGGAACGGCACGACCTTGGGCGACACCATCGTCCACAGGTTCAAACGCTCGAGCCACTTGCGCCCGTACACACCCGCCGGCACGCTCGAGGGCTCGCCCATCGCGAGGCGCGCCACCGCGGGCCCGGCGAGATCCACCGGCGAGACGAGGCGCCTCGTCGAGTCGGCCGGCACGATGACCACCAGTTCGTTGGTCACCAGATGCACGCGGGTACCGGGCACGAGCCGATCGGCTTTCGCGGCGACATCCATTTGCAGGTCGTCGGCGCTGAGAAACAGATCCGCGGGCGCGCCTTCGACAATCTGCCGCGCCAGCGTGTTGGAGCCGCCGGTGTTGAGATCGATGGTGATACCAGCGGCAGTCTTGTACTGTTCCGCGATCTCGACGAGGGCGTCGTGCATGCTGGCCGCTACCGAGACGACGAGGCGGACCGGTTGGGCCAGCGCGAGCGCAAGAATAAGGTGGAGCACGCCATCAATTTAGTATGATTTAGAGCGATTTTTACAATGGCTTAGGGTGAATACGATGGCTTTGGGCAAACTTGTAAAGGCCGCCATCCTGGCGGCGCTCGTCGTCTGCGCGCAGCCCGTCGCGGCGCAGTCTCCGGCCGTGGAGGTGGTGGGCCTCGACGGCAAGTCCGTCAAGATCTCAATCGACGGGATGACCCGCCACGTGGTCACGGCCACGCAAGGCGGCGCCCGCGTCGAGTTCGAAGGCGTGATGATGCGTGATGTGCTCGGGAAGGCCGATACGCCACTCGGCGAGAAGCTGCATGGGCCCGAAGCCCTCACCACCTACGTGCTGGCCACCGCGCGCGACGGCTACAAGGCGGTGTTTGCGATCGCCGAACTCGATGCGAGCTTCACCGACGGCGTGGTGATGATCGCGGATCGGCGCGACGGCAAGCGCCTGGACGAGAAGACCGGCCCGCTTCAGATCGTCACGCCGGACGAGAAGCGAGCCGGCCGCTGGGTGCGCCAGTTGATGAAACTGGAAGTGCGCCAGGCGAAGTAGCTGGAGGGCGGGGGCTTTAGCCCCCGCCTTACTGCGCCGGCCTCCTGAACAACCCCATGTAAACCGCTTTCCCGAGCACGTGGCCCTGGACGGCGGCCATCACCTTCGTGCGCGTGTCAAACGCATCCGCGCCGGGCTGCACGTCGAGCTTGATGTCCAGCGCGTAGATCTCGAACGTGTAGTGATGCATCGGCCCCGTCGCCGGCGCGCCGGGTCCGCGATACACGGGACCGCTGGCGCTCGTCTGGTGGCTGCCGTCTGGCAGGTCGGCGCCCTTGGGCACGCCCTCCGGAAGCCCCGTCGCCGTCGCCGGGATGTTCCAGACCAGCCAGTGCACCTGATCCTCTGTGGTCTTGTTGCGCGCTACCTCGGGGTCGTGCATGTGGAGCAGGAAGCTCTGCGTCCCGGGCGGCGTGTTGGTCCACTTCAGTTCCGGCGACACCTGGTCGCCGGCCTGGGTGTACTTGTTCGGAATCGGATCGCCATCCGCAAACGCGGGGCTCGTCAGAGTCATGGCCGGAGCCGGCGGCGGCCCGCCGGCCCGCGCTTGCGCCGCGGCGAAAGTGGCAAAGAACAGAATCGCGGCCAGCGCAACAGGCGTCGTTCGTCGAAGGTCCATCAGCGTCTCTCCTGGCGCTGATTCTAGCGAAGTGAAAAGGGAAAAGTAAGAAGTGAAAAGCTCTTCACTTTCAGAACGCGTAGCCTACGCTGCCGCCAAACGTGCCGAGGTTGCGGCCGCGATCGAGCCGGTAGTAGCGCGCATCCACCCCCACCGACAACTGCTTGAACACGCGCACGCTCGCGCCCACGCCGCCGGTGAGCGCCATGCCGGTGTGCGTCGTCGATGCGTCAATCAGGTTGGTGGTCGGCATGTTCGGGTTGCGCGCGTCGGCCCGGAGGCCCATGGAGAAGTTCTCCTCCGTAATCGACACACCCATGCCACCGCTCACGTAGGGACGGAACCTCGCTTCGGACGACGGCAGGTTGTAGCGGAAGCCAACCGTGGTCAGCAGCGTGCTGCCATCGTTGTTGATGCGATAGTTCTCAATCCCGGGGAGCACGATGCCGCCGCTCGGGAACAGGGTCCCGCCGCGACCACCCATCATGATGCTGCCCACGCGCACGTTGGATGGCATCGCGACATTTCCCGCGATCATCGGAAAAATGTCGAAGCGATCGGCCGGGGCGCTGGCGCCGGCCACTTCGACGTCGAACGAGAACCGGTTCGAAAAGCGATAGCCGGCCGAGAGGTTGAGCGTGGGCTCGCTATCGATGGCTCCGGCCGTGACGCCGCCGCCGAGGGTCACCCGGACCTTGGGTTCCTGTGCAGAAGCGGCGCGGGGCGCGAAGGCGATCGCCGCCGCGGCTGCGAGAAATAGTGCGGGCTTTGTGACAAATGACATAACTCTCCTTGGCCCGCCGGCGCTCCAGGCGCAGGCGTGTGTACCCATCGGGACACACTTTGTGGCTCTACCCGGCTCTTCAGCAAACGCGATGCCAGCTTGGGCCGAATCGCGCTAAACTCCGGCGCTCAGGAGGATTTATGCGCCGCTTGCTTCTCGCGTTCGCCCTGGCGTCGGTGCCCGTTCTCGTCATCGGCCAGAACCTGGCCGGCAACGATCGACTCAACCTCGATCTCTATTGGGAATATGAAACGGTCAGCGACCCGCAGTTGTCGCCTGATGGATCGCAGATCGTCTACACGCGCGGCTGGATCGACAGGGTCAACGACAAACGCGAGTCGTCTTTGTGGGTGATGAACGCCGACGGCAGCAAGAACCGCTTCCTGGTGCGCGGCAGCGCCGCGCGCTGGTCGCCCACCGGCGATCGCATCGTCTACACCGCGCCGGGCGAGCCGAAGGGCCCGCAGATTTTTGTCCGCTACATGGATGCCGAGGGTTCGGTCACGCAGATCACCCATCTCGAGAAGTCGCCAGCCAACGTCACCTGGTCGCCGGATGGCCAGTCGCTTGGCTTCACGATGATGGTCGAACAGAAGAACACGTGGCCGATCAAGATGCCGCGCGCGCCCGAGGGCGCGAAGTGGGTGGATGCCCCGCGCATCGTCGAGCGCCTGGACTTTCGGCAGGATCAGCAGGGCTTCACCGACGATGGGTATCGGCATGTGTTCGTGGTGCCGGCTGGGGGCGGTTCACCGCGGCAGTTGACCAACGGCAACTGGGATCACAACGGCGTCGAGTGGACGCCGGATGGCAAGCAGATCCTCTTCACGTCGCTCCGCATCGAGGATGCGGAGTGGGCGTTCCGCGAATCCGAGATTTATTCGGTCAACGTCGACACCGGCACGATCAAGCAGCTCACGACACGGAAGGGCCCCGACAACGGGCCGAAGGTTTCACCGGACGGCAAATACGTGGCCTACACGGGCATCGACGCCTCGAAGAACACCTGGACCGACAGCAAGGTCTACGTGATGAACATCGACGGCACCAATCCGCATCTCGTCTCGGGCAACTGGGATCGCTCACCGCAGGGATTGCAGTGGAAAGCCGACGGCACGGGCCTTTACTTCACCGCGCAGGATACCGGCGTGCAGAATCTCTACGTGCTGGCGATGGCCGGCACCCGTGGCGACGCGGTGCAGCCGCTGACCAGGGGCACGCACATGCTGTCGGTGTCGAGCATCACCAGGACCGGCAAGGCGGTCGGCGTGTCGTCGTCGTTCCAGGCGCCGCCCGACATCGTGTCGTTCGACATCGCCACGCCGCAGAACGTGAAGCAGTTGACGGCGGTCAACGACGACATCCTGAAGGGCAAGAAGCTCGGCGACGTGAAGGAGATGTTCTTCACGGCGCCCGATGGCCTGAAGATCCAGGGTTGGTACATCACGCCGCCGGATTTCGATCCGGGCAAGAAGTATCCGATGCAGCTGCACATCCACGGCGGCCCGCACAGCATGTACGGCGTCGGCTTCAACTACGGCTGGCAGGAGATGGCGGCCAACAACTACGTCATCGTCTACACCAACCCGCGCGGCAGCACGGGCTATGGCAGCGAATTCGGCAACCGGATCAACAACGCCTATCCCAGCAAGGATTTCGACGACTTGATGGCCGGCGTTGACGAAGTGGTGAAGAAGGGCTTCATCGACACGCAGAACATGTTCGTCACCGGCTGCAGCGGCGGCGGCGTGCTGACCGCGTGGACCGTCGGCCACACCGATCGTTTTGCCGGCGCCGCGGCGCTCTGCCCGGTGATCGACTGGGTGAGCTTCGTCGGCACCACCGACAGCGCGGGCTGGTACAACAACTTTGAGAAGCTGCCGTGGGAAGATCCGACCGAACACATCAAGCGCTCGCCGCTGACCTACGTCGGCAACGTCAAGACCCCGACGCTGCTGATGACGGGCGTGCTCGACCTCCGCACGCCGATGCCGCAGACCGAGCAGTTCTACAGCGCCCTGAAGCTGCGCAAGGTGC
>JBDTMB010000156.1:0-12141 GCA_039934485.1 Vicinamibacterales bacterium | reverse complement strand
GTCGGGCAAAAGCAGCACGTGGGAACCGTAGCCCGGATAGCCGCCGCCATGACTCAGGGTGAGGCCAAGATCGCAGTCGGCCGCCGCGTAAAAGCCCATGGCGTAGGTCAACGCTTCACGGCACGCCGCCGGTCCGCTCGATCCGGGCCGCATCCGCACGGATGGAAAGTTCGCGCCTTGCGCAAGCTCGCGGACGCTCGAGCGTCGCACGGGTCCGGCATCGGCGCCGTCGCGGGCCGGCCACGCCGAGAGCAGGTAGCCGACCCACTTGGCGTAATCGGTCGCGCTCGTCTGGATGCCGCCCATCGCCCCGAAGGCCCCGTGTGCCATCGTGGGCTCGAGCCTCCAGGCGTCGTCTTCCCAGCGATAGCCAAGTGCGCGCTTGTCGGCCGGCGCGGCGGCGACATCGTACCCGGTTGAGGTCATGCCCAGGGGCGTGAGCAGGAAACGCTGGACGACATCCTTATATGGCTGGGCGCCGACGTTGGTGACAATTCGGCCGAGCAGCGCGTAACCAAGGTTCGAGTACTCCATCGCTAGTCCCGGCGCGCGCGTGAAGGGCACGCCGTCGCGCAGCAGGCGCGTGAAGTCGTCCTCGGGCAGGGGTGTCTGCCGATCACCCCACGGATCGTCGGTGACCAGCCCCGCCGTGTGCGTCAACAACTCGCGCACGCGAATCTTCGGCGAGTCGTCTGTCGGATACTTCCACCCCTTGAGCTCCGGCACGTAGGTTTCGGCCGGCGCGTCGAGCGACAGCTTGCCCTCGTCCCTGAGCTTCAGGATCGACAGCGCCGTGAATGCCTTGGTCATCGAGGCGATGCGGAACAGTGTGTCGGCGGTGACCGGCCGCTTGCTGTCGATGTCCTGCACGCCGGCGCCCTTCACGTGCACCAGCCGCCCGTCCTGCACGATGCCCCAGACCATGCCCGGGATGTGCGCATCCAGGCGGTAATTCTCCATCGCTCGATCGACCTCGCCAAGCACCGCCGCGTCCTGCGCGAACACGGGCCCCGCTGTGATACCGATCAGGATGAGCAACAAACCTGCAATGCGTGACATGACGGCTCCTGGGCAAGAAGACTACTAAAGTTTCAACGGCGGTCCGACGTTGACGATGCCGTATTCGCGGCGCGCCGTCTCTCGATCCTCTGGGCTGCCATTGCCAAAGTACGCGCCGCGCTTCTCCAGGTCGCGGAAGAACTGTTCGATGCGTAACGCCGGCGTGAAGCCGACCAGGAGCCGGCCCTGACCGGGGGCGTCATACACGAACGCGTGCGGCACGCGCCGCGGACCGAGCACCGATTCACCCGGCGTCAACCTGAAACGCTTGTCACCGATCTCGACCACGTATTCCCCGGCGAGGCAATAAAACCACTCGTCCTGGTTCTCGTGGTAGTGCTTCGGGGGGCCAGTTCCCCGTCGCGTGATCGGCTGTTCGGACATCCAGAGGGAGCCGGCGGTATCCTCGCTCGCCACTTTGACGTACACGAGATCTCCTCCTGGCAGTTTGATGACGTCGGAGCGGCCCGCGCCGACCGCCACCTTCGCGACGGCGGGTGTCCTGGCCGCAGGCGGCGCTTGCGCCGTCAGGCCTAGTGGAAGCGCGACCAGCGATTCGATGAACGAGCGTCGCGGCAGACCCGGATCAAGCATGAAGACCTCCTCGAAGACGCAGGGTGAGATTGAGCGGTTGGTCACATGAATCTAATCCAGATCGTCTCCCAGGGGTTGCTCGTTGCGCGGCTTCTGCTAGGCTTGGTGCCCTGGAGCAAGTCCATGAGCCGAGTACGAGTCCTGGTCGGCACGCGCAAAGGCGCGTTCATCCTCACGTCGGACGGCAAGCGCGAGAACTGGGACGTCAGCGCGCCGAATTTCGGCGGCTGGCAGTTCTACCACCTGAAAGGTTCTCCCGTCGATCCCAACCGCATCTACGCCTCGCAGTCGAACGACTGGTTTGGCCAGACGATGCAGCGCAGCGACGATGGCGGCAGGACGTGGCAGACCATCGGCAACAAGTTTCTCTACGACGGCATCCCCGGCACGCACCAGTGGTACGACGGCACGCCGCACCCGTGGGAATTCAAGCGCGTGTGGCACCTCGAACCGTCGCTGACCGACCCCGACACCGTGTATGCCGGCGTCGAAGACGCGGCGCTTTTCAAGTCCACCGACGGCGGCCGGAATTGGACGGAACTGTCGGGCCTGCGCGGCCACAGCACCGGCTCGCAGTGGGCGCCCGGCGCGGGCGGGATGTGCCTGCACACGATCCTGATCGATCCGGCGGATCACCAGCGCTTGTACGTGGCCATTTCCGCCGCGGGCGCCTTTCGTTCGGACGACGGCGGCGCGACGTGGAAGCCGATCACCAAGGGCCTGCACTCGAAGCACATGCCGGACCCGACCGCCGAAATCGGCCACTGCGTCCACCGCATCGCGATGCATCCCTCGAAGCCGGAGACGCTCTTCATGCAAAAGCACTGGGACGTCATGCGCACCGACGACCGCGGTGAATCGTGGCAGAAGATCAGCGGCAACCTCCCCACCGATTTCGGCTTCGTGATCGATGTCCACGCGCACGAACCGGAGACGGTATTCATCGTCCCCATCAAGAGCGACTCCGAACACTACCCGCTCGACGGCAAGCTCCAGGTGTTCCGCAGCAAGACCGGCGGCAATGACTGGGAGCCGCTCACGAAAGGACTGCCGCAGCAAGACTGTTACGTGAACGTGCTGCGCGAAGCCATGGACGTCGACGATTTGGACAGTTGCGGCGTGTATTTCGGCACCACCGGCGGCCAGGTCTACGCGTCCGCAGACGCCGGCGAGACATGGAAGGCGATCGTTCGCGATCTGCCACCGGTCGTGTCCGTCGAAGTGCAGACGTTCTAAAGGCAGAAGGCAGAAGGCAGAAGGCAGAAGGCAGAAGGAATGGTCAGGGTCGAGTTGCCGTTTCACCTTCGACAACTGGCGCGGGTCGACCGCGAAGTGGCGGTGACCGTCGCCGGCGCGGTCACGCCGCGCAGCGTGGTCGGCGCGATTGAACTGCGCTATCCAATGCTGCGGGGCACCATCCTCGACTACTCGACCAACCAGCGGCGTCCCTACCTTCGCTTTTTCGCGTGTGAAGAGGATGTGTCGTTCGCCGGCATGGACGTGACGCTACCCGACGCCGTCGCGTCGGGGCGTGAGCCGTTTCTGATCGTCGGCGCCCTCGCTGGGGGATGACGCGTCCCGCGTCAGCGGTAGGTCGCGGCCTCTAGCGGGCGTCCCAGCTTTTCGTACAGCGTGACGAGCCGCGCGCGGTTGGCGAGGCGCTCGCGGCCTTGCGGGCCGGGCACCGGCTGGAGCCCGGCAGCGGCGGCCGCCATCAGCGGCTCGGCCTCCGCGTCGCGCCCCTGGGCCAGCAACGATGCGCCAAGCACGCTCTTCGCCTGGGCGAGGCGCCAGTCGCCGGCCTTGAGGAGGTGCTCGCGAACACTCAGCACGTGGCGCAGCGCCGGCTCGGTGGCGGCGCCCTGGCCGCGCGCGATCTGGACGCGGGCGAGGTTCAACATCATGACGGCGACGCGAGCGTGCTCGTCGCCCAGTTGCGGACGGGTGATGCGCAGGGCTTCCTCGAACAACATCTGCGCCTCTTCGAGGCGTCCTTGCACTTCAACCGCGTTGCCCAGGCTGTTGAGCGCGGTGGCATATTCCACATGCGCCTCACCAAAGACCTTCCGGCGGGTGGCGAGCGATTCCCGCAGCAGCACCTCGGCAGCCGCGGCATCGCCCTTCGAAAGCAGCACGCCGGCGAGGCTGGCCTTGGCGGCGGCCACGTTGGGATGGTCGGCGCCCAGCACCCGTTGGCTCGTCGCCACGTTCTCGCGCAGCAGCGGCTCGGCCCCGGCCAGGTCGCCGCGCTCCCACAACAGCAGGCCCAGTTCGCTCTTGCTGGTCGCGGTCTCACGATGTTCGTCGCCGAACATCTGCTGGCGAATCGCCAGCGCCTCGCGGATCGGCGCCTCGGCTTCCGCCAGGCGGCCGCGGTCCTTCAGCACGCGCGCCAGTTCAACGAGCGTGACGGCCACGTCCTTGTCGACGTTGCCGAGCAATCGCCGCCGCATCGCCAGGCCCTCGTTGATCAGCGCCTCAGCCGCCGCCAGGTTGCCGAGCTCGCGCTGGAGCACGCCCAGTTCGGTGAGGCTGTACGCCACCTTGACGCTCTCCGATCCAAACGTGCGGCGGCCGATCGCCAGGGCCTGTTCCAGCAGCGGCAGCGCCTTCGCATGCAGGCCCATGCGCTGGTAGACGCGGCCGATCACGGTGAACATCTCGGCCTGCACTTCCGGTTGGCCGCCGAGCTCCCTGGCGATGCGCGCCGCGCCGACGTCGAGCAGGTTCTGGACGGTCGGTTCCTTGGCGTCCGGCGTGCGATACGGATCGGCGCCGGTGAGCAAGCTCGTGAGCAGTTCGCTTAGCGTCGACGCCCTATCGGCCTGCAGTCGCGCGCGATCGCGCTCGGCGGCGAGGCGCGACGTGTAGAAACCGATCACGCCTGCCAGCAGCAAGACGGCGGCCGCGGCCGCCGCCAGGCTGCGCCAGTGGCGGCGCACGAACTTGGCGGTGCGGTAGCTCACCGAATCGGGCCGCGCGGTGATCGGCCGATGATCGACGTATCGCCGCAGATCGTCCGCGAACTCCATCACCGACGGGTATCGTTCGGACGGATTCTTCTTGAGCGCCTTGTTGACGATGGTCTCGAGGTCGCCGCGCAGCAGGCGGCCAAGGCGATCCGGGGTCGTGCCGCGGCTCGACGCGAGCGCCGCCGCGTCCGGGGCGGCGGCGTTGTGGACCGCTGCCGACAACCGGATCGGCTCCACTTCGGTGATCGCCCTGGCAAAGTCGGACGGCGACTTCGGCGCTTCGCCGGCAGGATGCTGGCCGGTCAGTAACTCGTAGAGGAGGACGCCGAGCGAGTAGACGTCGGTGGCCGTGGTGATCGCGCCGTTGGCCACCTGCTCCGGCGCCGCGTACTTCGGCGTCATCACCGCTCCCGCCTCGTTGGTAACCATCGTTGACGCCGACTGCGTGTCGCTGCCGATCAGCTTGGCGATGCCAAAGTCGAGCAGCTTCACCTGCCCAGACCGCGTGACCAGGACATTGGAGGGTTTGAGATCGCGATGCACGATCAGGTTGGCATGGGCGTGGCAGACGGCGGCCTGCACGTCGAGGAACAGGCGGATCCGCGCGTCGACGCTGAGCCGCTCCTCGTCGCAGTAGCGGTCGATGTGACGCCCGTCGATGTACTCCAGCACGAGGTACGGCTGGCCGGTGCTCGACACGCCGGCGTCGACCAGCGCGGCGATGTGCGGGTGCCTGAGCCGCGCCAGGATCGTGCCCTCGCGCTTGAAGCGCTCCTCGCCGCCGCGGCCGATGAGCGCGGCATTCAGCAGCTTGAGTGCCGCCTGTCCCTCGAAGCGGCCGTCGCTTCTTGACGCCAGCCAGACGGTGCCCATGCCGCCATGCCCGATACGCGATACGAGTTGGTAGGCGCCGACCTTGACCCCCGCGAGCGACGGCTCGTCCCGTTGAATCGGTGACGAGTCGAGGAAGCCTTCGTCGGTCAGCCGGCGATGCTCATCAAGCAGCGCGGCGACCTCGTCCGCACACTCCGGATCTTCTGTCCGCAGCGCCACGAGGGACGCCTCGCGGGCATGCGGCGGCAAATCCAGCACCCGATCCAGGTGGCCGCTCACGCGAAGCCAGCGGCCACTATCCATCACACCCACGTCACACCCCCGGAATCGGATCCCGCACCACCCGGTGCAGGTAGATCCTGGCCTTTTCCCAATCGCGCTGCACCGTCCGCTCCGACACCCCGGACATGCCGGCGATGTCGCCGAAGGAGAAGCCGCAGAAAAACTTGAGGTCGACGATGCGCGCGAGCCGGGGGTCGACGGTGGCCAGTTCATCGAGCGCGTCGCTCAGCCGGCCCAGGTCGGCGGCTTCCGGAATGGCCGCCGCGATGTCGGTGCGAATCGACGTCATCTCAAACAGGCCGCCGCGCTTCTGCGCCTGGCGGCTGCGCACGTAGTCGATGATGAGCCCGCGCATCACCCGCGCGGCGTAGGCCATGAAGCGGTTGCGATCCGGAAACGCGGCGCCTTCCCGGGCCGAGATGTCCAGGTACGCATCGTGGAGCAGCGTGGTCGCGCCAAGCGTGACGCCCGCACCCCGCTTCGACAGCTCCCGCCGCGCCATGCGGTGCAGCTCTTCGTACAACGCCGTGAAGAGCGCGTCGGCGGCCGCGCGATCGCCCCGCTCGGCCTCGGCAATCAGCGACGTGAGATCAGCACTCACAGCGGTTGGAAAGTATAGCGCCCTGCCCACTTCCGATTCCTCCCCGATCCTGGCCGTTGACGATTACAACGCCCCCCACGGCCACTGGCCGCTCCGGGTTGCGCTGTAACCGTCCGTTCCACCGGGCTTTCGTGCCAAGGCCCGCTGGCGAAGGCGACACGCTTCCGACGCCCTCTCTTTATAGGATCGCAAACCGCCGGCAAAAGACGACACGCCGACGGCCATTGCACGACTTTATTGCGGCGGCCAGGCCCGGTAGAAGAAATAGTCGGCCGTGTAGGGCACCAGCGCGAGGGCGCCGAGGTCCGTCGATTGGGTGCACCCGGTGGCCGGGGCCACGCCCCCGGACGTGTTCAACCGCTGAATCTTCTTTGCCCGCGTGAGGAAATCGCCACCCATCGGTCCTGCCGCGTCGCCAACGACGGCGAGCAGCAACCACGGGATGGCGCCGGCTTCCACGTAGTTGGCATCCGTCGAGGGCTGCACGACGCGCGCCCACACCCGGCTGCTGTCGAATGAGTGCTGCCACGTCGGGCGAAGCAGGCCACTCTCATCGACGTTGGGGCTGAGGAAGTGGGTCGCCACCTGCTGGCTGAAACCGCGGAACGATTCGTACAGCGTGGCCTGCGGCGCGATCTGTTTCCACGCAACGCCGGACGCCGATGGCAGGCAGACGTAGTCTTGCGTGCCGATCGCGTGGGCCTTGAAGAAGAGCGAATAGCCCGCCCCGACCTCCAGGTCGGCCGGCACCGGCGGCACGGGGTTGCCGGAGCGAGCACCCGGCTGAGCCATTGCTGAAGACAACCCGAGCGTGAGAACGATGACGCCGGCCGCGAACGCGCGTGCGAGATTGCCGATCATTTGTCTTTCCTCTCTGTGTGCGGCGAACGCCATTGCCCGCCACTACAGAAGATCGAGAACCGCGGCCAAAGCACGACACCGGTGTGGTGGTGTCGTGATCGGCCGGCGGTTTCCGATTTCTCAAGTGTGGGGGTTCCCACCGCGTCGTGTTGGCAGGACACGTAACCGTCTAGAAGGAGCAAGCTGTGAATCCAGAGTCAACGACCCATCGTCGCAGTTTCATCGGTCGGATGTTTGGCGCGGCCGCCGCCGCAGGTCTCTCGCTGTCGGCGACGCGCGTGGCCGCCGCGGAAGAATCGGCGCCGGATGAGTGGATCAAGGAAGTCAAGGGCACGCACCGGACCTTGTTCGATTTCCCGCAGCACAAGAACGGCTACGGGCTGCTGCACATCCTGAACTACCTCAACACCTACGCCACCGCCTACAAGACCGGCCCGGGCGAGGTCGGCGCCGTCGGTACCTTCTACAGCGTGGGCCGCCAGGCCAGCATCTCCCTGGCGTTCAACGACGCCATCTGGGCCAAGTACAACCTTGGCGACTACACCGGACTCAAGGACGCGGATGGCAAGCCGTACACGCGGAACGTGTTCAACCGGCCGACGACCAAGGACCTTCACCTGTTGATGCAGGCCGTGGACTTGCCGATGATTCCGGCGCTGGCCGGTGCGATGCCCGCGATCGGCATCGAGAACCTGCAGAAGATGGGCACCAAGTTCCTGCTCTGCGCCAACGCGCTTGGCATCTGGTGTCTCGAACTCGAAGCCAGGGGGAAGGGGAAGGCAGCAGACATCGAGACGGAGCTGCGCGCCAACCTGCTGCCCGGCGTGACGATCGTGCCGGCGATGGTCATCGCGATCGACAAGGCGCAGAAGGCCGGCATCAACTACAACCGCCAGTAACCTGGCATTTTCTCAGAGAGGGTTAGTGATATGACACGCGGAAGTTTGTGACGTCGTTGTGAGTCCGCTTTGACATTCGGGTGGGGGCAATCCTTTAGGTTTGCCCAGACATGAGCATTCGGGTGGGGGCAATCCTTTAGGTTTGCCCAGGCATGAAAGGACAACATCAGATGAATCCGAACAAGGCCTTGTGGGAAAAGGGTGACTTCACGCGCATCGCGGCGACCATGCGGCAAAGCGGAGAGGCGGTCGTCGCCGGACTCGGGATCACGCCGGGACTGAAGGTATTGGATCTCGGGTGCGGCGACGGCACGACGGCGTTGCCGGCTGCCAAGCGGGGCGCGGAGGTCCTTGGCGTGGACATCGCGAGCAATCTCGTCGCCGCCGGGAACCGGCGCGCGCAGGAAGCGGGCTTGACCAACATCCGCTTCCAGGAAGGCGATGCCGTCAATCTGAATGAGCTCGCCGATCACACCTTCGACTTCGTCGTCAGCGTCTTCGGCGCCATGTTCGCGCCCAAGCCGTTCGATGCCGCCAGGGAGATGGTTCGCGTCACCCGGCCGGGCGGCCGGATTGTCATGGGCAACTGGATTCCCGGCGATCCGACGCTCGTCGCACAGCTCCTGAAGATCAGTTCCGCCTACACGCCGCCACCGCCGGAGGGCTTTGTCAGCCCGATGACGTGGGGGATCGAGAGCAATGTGATCGAACGATTCGCGGCCGCGGGCGTTCCTGGCGACAGGGTCTCGTTTTCCAGGGACACCTTCACCTTCACGTCCCCGGCCCCGCCGTCGGGGTTTGTCGCGGACTTCAGGAACTACTACGGGCCCACGATGAATGCGTTCGCCGCCGCGGAACAAGCCGGCAAGGCCGCGGAACTTCAGCGTGAGCTCGGGACCCTCTTCGAGCGAGAGAACCGGAGCCCGGCGAAAGACGCGACGCACATCCCGGCAACGTTCCTGAAGGTCATCGTGACGGTCTGAGCGCCTGGAGGCCTCGTCCCGCGGCGGCTCTGGCCGCGCTCATTCTTCATGGCCACATTTTGAATGGCCATATCCATGCCCAATCAGTCGTCAGGACAGTTGACATGGGCGACTACGAACCCGTCGTGCCCTGGCCAACACCCCTGCCGGGTGATGCAGCGCAGCGAAATCTCGCTGGCGCCCGGCGCAGAACCGGCAGATACAAGGAGAGCCATGATGAAACCGAGCAGACGTTCCAGCAGGGCGCACCTCGGGGTATTGGGATTCGCGGTCGGCATGGTCTGTGTGACCCAGGCCTCCATTGCGGATGCGCAGTGTGTTGATGGCAGGGACTTCCAGACGGTGGACTATTTCGCGCCGCCACAGAGCATGAACCAGGCCTACGTGGACCAGGGCGGTTATCACAATAGCCTCTGCAACGACCCGCACACCCTCGGGCCGAACGGCGCCAACAACGGCCCCTGTCATCGCATCGACCTCAAGGGCTATCTCTATCTGCCGCCTCCCGCGACGACGATCGGCGATGTGATCGGCGATGTGAGCGGCACCGGCCTGGTCACGACTGGCTTCGATGGACCGATCGTCTCCGGAGCGTTGGTCCGCACGACCGATCATGACTTGCCGCTCGTGATCTTCGTGGAGGGATCCTGGTCGAACCCGGACCCCGCTCACCCCGAGATCCCGAATCCCACCCCCTATCCCTTCAGCTGCGCCATGGGCCGCTTCTTCACCAGCCGGGGCTACGCGTTTCTCGCGATTGTTCGTCGCGGCTATTTTCCCTCGACGGGAACCAACGAGATCGTCCAGTTCGCCCCCGCGAATGACCCAAGCACCGGCAGGACGAAGCACAAGCGCGTGCTGGACTATCTCGCCAACGAGAGCTTCGAGGTCCAGGAGGCGCTCACCTACATGATCAACCTGGACAGCCTGTCTGGCGAGCCCGTGATCGACTACCGGAAGATCGGCCTGATGGGGCACTCGTACGGCGGGTTCGTCACGCTCTTCTACGGCGACGCCAACAACACGGGTCCGCTCTTCGATGCCGGCAACATCTTCGTCTTCCCGAAGACCAAGACGATCATCGCGGCGGCCTCGGAGTCCTGGGATGGCTTCGATACGGAAAGTGGGGCGCAGGGGCAGGGCGGCGCTCTCGATGATCAATCGGCCTCGATCCGCCAGCTCAAGGTCGCCGCCCGCAGTTCCCCGTTTCCGACCTATTTCCTCGAGCCCAAGAACGACGTCAACACCCGGCCGACCACGGTCCTGAGCCGGGCGATGGCCAACTTCAACCTCGCCACCAATCGCGCCTGCCGGCTGCAGGTCTACTCCGATCCACGGCCCTATCCTCACCCCAACGGCGCGATCGACGCGGAGTCGGACATCGCGCTCAGATGCAGCGAGGCCAATGGGAAGCTGGCCGGGCTTGAATACCAGGCGACGATTTTTCCTCCCGTTGACATCGTCGGGCTCGGTTATCCCAAGATCACTTCGGCGCATGGCGTGTTCGTGATGGACGCCAGGCAAGTCGCGGTCTGGGCACCCACGGTCGAGGAGTTCCTCGGCCGGTATGGCGTCAAGCCTTAGGCACGGTTATCGCGGCGAGATCTTGTTGCCGATCTGAAGGTCCCATCCCATCGCGTCGGGCACGTGGAAGCTTTCGAGCGTGCCCGTCATGTCGGGTCTCGGCTCGCGCTGTCCGTCCTTGTTTACGTAGACGACATCGCGCTTCTTGAGCTCTTCGCGCACGCGTTCGGTATTCCAGTTCTCGATGCCGAAACTGATGTGACCAATGGCCGCCGTCACGCCTGCGGGTTTGGCTGCAGCCGCGACGGGCGCATCGCCTCGGGCCGCCGCCCTGGCAGCGGCGTTGCCGCGGATGATCGCGCCGCCAATGTCACCAATCTGCACCGAGGCCTGGGTGCCGTTGCCGAGGCGTATCGTCCAGCCGAGCAGGGCCTGGTAAAACGCCGCACTGCGGCGGAAGTCGGGCACCTCAAATGAAATGTGATCGAGATACAGCGTGTTCCAGCCAGTCGGCGCGAATGGCGCCGGCGCGGGCAGTTTCGCGGCGGCCGGACCCTTTCTGCGCCGCGCCTTGGTGCCGTTGGTGATGGCGAGATCGAAGCCGTCGGGATCCTTGACGCGGAAACTCTGGTAATCCGCTCCGTGATGATCGGCCACGGGATTGAGCCCGCGCTTGACGAGTTCCGCCTTGACCTTGTCGGTATCCCAGGGCTCGATGCCCCAGGCGAAGCCGTCGAACACCGCCTGCACCGGGGGCCGGCTGACACCGAGCCCCGCGTCGGTGATGGCCGCGGGCGGCGGCGCGGTGAGGCCGCCGCGAATCAGGATGCCTCCCGAGTCTTCGCCCATGTCCAGCAGCGCCTGCTTCCCATCGTCGCTGCGCACCTTCCATCCCATCAGCGTCGAATAGAAGGCGGCCGCCTTCTTGTAGTCGACGCATTGATAGGAGAGGTGATCGAGCCACACGGTCTTCCAGCCGGTGGCCTCGAAGGGCGGCACGAGCGGTGTGGTATCGCGTGGCGCCTGGCCGCGGCCGGCGGCGCCAGGGTCCTGCGCGAACGACGCGAGCGGCGCGGACGCGGCGGCGACGGCCAGCGCCTGGAGCAGTTGTCGGCGAGAGAATGCGGGCATGATGCGATCTCCTTCGTGACGCTGGCATCCTAACCAGCGCGGCGCCGCCTACTTCGGCGTCACCTTGAACAGTCCGCCGGTTTGCGTGTCCTCGAGCAGCCACAGCGCGCCGTCCGGACCGACCTCCACGTCGCGAATGCGGTGGCCCACGCTCCAGCGTTCAGCCGGCGTGGCTCCACCCTTGCCGTCGAAGGTGATGCGGTTGAGCGTCTGCGTTTGCATCCCGCCCATCAACGCCGAGCCTTTCCACTGCGGGAACATCGCGCCGTTGTAGAACGTGATGTTTCCCGGTGCGACGATCGGCGTCCAATAGATCACCGGCTTCACCAGATCGGTCCGCGTGTCGGGACTCGGGATCGGCACGCCGTTGTAGTTGGTGGCGTACGAGACGAGCGGCCAGC
>JBDTMB010000155.1:0-12156 GCA_039934485.1 Vicinamibacterales bacterium | reverse complement strand
CGCGCCGCCGCAGCGGCAGGTAGCCGCCGCGATAGCCGCGGATCCGCTCGGGCATGCCCGGCGTATCTTCGAAGTCTTCCTTCAGGTAGGTCGTCAGGATTTCCGTGGAGAGCCGGCTCTGCGCGAACACGATCACCTGCAGGTTGCGCCGCAGGAACTCCCCCGCCACGCGCCGTGACTCGGCGATGTACGACTTGCGAATCCCCAGCTCGCGGTTGACGACCGGCGGATTGACGAAGACGAAGAACTTCTCGCCCCGCGGCGCGCCGCTCTTCGACACCAGCTCAAACGGCCGCTCGGCCAGCCGCGACGCGAGCTCATCAGGATTGGCGATCGTCGCCGACGAACAAATGAATTGGGGATCCGACCCGTAGTGACGGCAGACCCGTTGCAGCCGCCGCAGCACGTTGGCGAGGTGGCTGCCGAACACGCCGCGATACGCATGCAGCTCGTCGACGACAACGTATTTCAGGTTTTCGAAAAGCTTCGCCCAACGCGGATGGTGCGGCAGGATGCCCGAGTGCACCATGTCGGGATTGCTGAGCACGATGTGCGCGCGCGTGCGGATGGTGCGGCGCGCGTCCTGCGGCGTGTCGCCGTCGTAGGTGTGCACACCGATCGGCCCCTCGCCCACTTCGCCAAGCGCCCCGACCAGCTCGTGCAGCTCGGCCATCTGGTCCTGCGCCAGCGCCTTGGTGGGAAACAGGTACAGCGCGCGCGTCGCCGGATTCTTCAGGATGCTGTCGAGGACCGGCAGGTTGTAGCACAGCGTCTTCCCCGACGCCGTGGGCGTGGTGACGACGATGTGCTTGCGGTTGGCGACGTGGGCGTACGATTCCGCCTGGTGGACGTAGAGCTGCTTGACGCCGCGCGCTTCGAACGCGGCGCGGAGCCGCGGGTCGACGCCCTCCGGGAACGGTGCGTAGGTGGCCTCGACGGCCGGCAGGCGCCGCACCGCCGTGACGACGCCGTCAGGGGTGTCGGGACGATCCAGCTCCGGCCCGGATGCGAGCACCTGGAGCGCGTTCTGGAGGGCGATCTGCTTGTGTTCCTGCCCTCGCCGGGCGGGAAGCGTCGTGAGGTCTCCCCTCGACTGCGCTCGGGGCGATCCTGGGATGGTCAAAGGATCGGACGCCATGGATAGCCGTGTGCAATGCTACACGATAATCAGGCGAAAGCGAACAAAGAACAAATACGGGCTGCGGGCTACGCGCCTACTGCTTCGCCAAGACGACGCGGCGGTTCTTCGCTTTCCCGTCGTCGGTCGTGTTTGGCGCCACCGGCTGGGTGTCGCCGAGGCCCACGGCTGACAGGCGGGCGGCGGCGACGCCCTTGGACGTGAGCCATGCCGCGACCGCCGCCGCGCGCGCGTTGGAGAGCTTGAGGTTCGCGGCCTTGTCGCCGACGTTGTCGGTGTGGCCTTCGATGCGCAGCTTCCAATCCGCGTTGGCCGTGAGGACGGCGAGGACATCGTTGAGCACGGCGTCTGAGGCCGGCGTGATGGTGGCTTGCCCGGTGGCGAACGTGATGCCGTAGACGTCGAGCTTGCCGCTCTTCGCGATCGCGTCGGCCATCGCCTGCGCGCTCGCGGAGATGTCCTGCGCCATCGCCTTCTCCAGCACGGCGGTCTGCTCGTAGGAGGGAAACTCGTTGAACGCGGCGGTCTGCACCGAGATCCACTGCGAGCCCTTGCGGCCGGTGACCACGGGATAGTCATTCTCGGCGTGCGGGCCGCTGAACACCACGGTGTAGCCCGCCTTCTTCAGCGCCGCTTCGACGTTGCGGCGCAGCTGCAACTGCGAGAGATTGGTGGGGCACACGGCCTTCAGCGACTCGAGTTCCCCTTCGACCGATTGCTTGTTCGCATCCTTGTCGATGACGAGCTCGGCCGAATCGAAATCCTTCTTCACGCATTCGAAGAAGCCGCATCCCGGCATGCGGCTCAAGAGCGCGGACTCCTTGCAGCCTTCTTCGTCCTTGCCGGGCTCCTGCGCGAGGGCCGCGATGGGGACGAGCAACGCCAACACCAGAATCGCGGCAAGTCGCATCATCTTTCCATTATAGTTCCACCCACATGGCTACTCTCGTCCGCCGGCTCGGGTTGTGGAGTTCGATCGGGCTCGTCATCGGCATCACGATCGGCGGCGGCATCTTCCGCACGCCCGCGGGCATTGCCACCCGCGTGCCGGAGCCGATGCTGATGCTCGGGGTCTGGGCGCTCGGCGGCATCATCGTGATGTGCGGCGCGCTGGCCTTCGCCGAGCTCTCCGCCGCGATGCCCGAAACCGGCGGCATGTATGTCTACCTGCGCGAGGGCTGGGGCCGGCCCTTCGGATTCCTCTATGGCTGGGCGCAACTGGTCCTGATCCGCGCCGCGGCGCTCGGCGGCATCTCGTCGGTGTTCGGCGAATACTTCATGCGGGTGTTCGGCCTGGATCCGGTGGCGCATCCGGCATGGGCCGACTACCTCGCCGCCGGCGCCATCATCTTCGCCGGCGTCATCAACGTCATCGGCGTCCAGTTCGGCGCGCTCTTCGCCGGGCTGTCGACCATTACCAAGTTTGGCGCGCTGTCGATCCTCGTGCTCGCCTCACTACTGCTCGGCGGCGGCGCCGGCGCGTCGTGGAGCCACTTGGCCTCGGTCGGCGGCCACGTCGACGCCGGCCTGTTCGGCCTCGCCTTGATCTCGGTGATGTGGGCCTACGACGGCTTTGCCGACCTGACGTTTGCCAGCGGCGAGGTCAAGGATCCGCAGCGCAACCTGCCGCGCGCGATCATCATCGGCACGATCATGATCATCACCATTTACCTGCTGGCGAACCTGGCCTACCTCTACGTCAGCCCGATCGAGACGATGAAATCCTCCAAGCTGATCGCCGCCGACACGATGAGCGCGATCTTCGGCCAGGCCGGCGTCTCGTTCGTGTCCATCGTGGTGATGATTTCGACCTTCGGATCGCTGATGGGCAGCATGGTGGCCTCGCCCCGCATCTTCTTCGCGATGGCCGACGACAAGCTGCTGTTCGGGCCGGTGGCCGCCGTGCACCCGAAATACCATACCCCGTACGTCGCCATCATCGTCGCCACCGTGCTCGGCGTGGCGATGGTGATGACGCAGACCTTCGAGCAGCTCACCGACACGTTCGTGCTGGCGATGTGGCCGTTTTATGCGTTGAGCGTGGCCGCCATTTATCGGCTGCGGCAGTCACAGCCGCATCTCAACCGGCCGTACAAGGTGGTGGGATACCCGTACGTGCCCGCGGTGTTCATCGCCGCAGCGGTGTACCTGGTCGTCAACGCGTTGTGGACGGATCCGATCTGGACCGGGATCACCTTCGGAGTCGTGCTACTCGGCTTGCCGGTTTACTACATCTGGTATTCCCGAAGCCCGCAGCCTGCGGCCTGAAGCCTGAAGCCTGAAGCCTGAAGACTGAAGCCTGTTACTAGAACATCCGTGATTGGCAGCCGTCCACGACGACGGTCGTGCCGCTGATCCAACTCGCCTTCGGTGAAGCGAGGAACGCGATCGCGGCGCCCACTTCCTCGGGGCGCCCGAACCGGCCGAACGGCAGTTCTTGTTTCACGAATTCGGCGATGCCTGCCGGATCGGCCTGCTGCCGCTTCCACCACGAGCCGCCCTCGAACATGATCGAGCCGGGCGCCACCGAGACGACGCGAATCGCGTCCTTGGCAAGTTGCTGCGCAAGAGATTTCGTGAGGCTGATCTCGGCGGCCTTGACGGCGTTGTAGGTCATGCGTCCGCCCGACTCGCGCCCAAAAATTGACGAGACGATCACGATCGACCCGCCGCCGCTCCTGCGAAGATGCGGCACGGCCAAACGCGAGGTCCGGATGGCGGGGAACAAGGTCTGATCGAACGCTTCCTGCCATTCGGCATCGCTTGTCGCTTCCAGGCCACTGCCCTTGCCAAGCCCGACGTTGTTGACCAGTACGTCGAGGCGGCCAAATGTCGTCACGGCCGCCTCGATCACGCGGCGCGCACCCTCTTCGCCCGATAAGTCGGCGGCCACCGCCAGCACTTCGGATCCGCCGGCCGCCTGGCTGCGCAATTCCGCCGCCGCCTGCTGGAGTGCCGCTTCACCACGCGCGCAGATGACGACATGGGCGCCCTCGGCGACCAGCGCGCTTGCCGCCGCCAGCCCGAGTCCCCTGCTGCCGCCGGTGACTACGGCGGCCTTGCCCGCCAGGCCCAGATCCATCTCAGCGTCCCCGTCCGGTAAGGTCGTTCAGCTTCCAATCGAAATCGTGAAAGACCATTCGAAACTGGTTCTTCCTGAGGAACTCCGCTTCGTTCGGCACGATCACCGGTTCGATGAGCGCCAGCAGGGCGCGCTCGAGCGGGCTGCGCTGGGCATAGATCGCGGGCGCCCGATCGGCGAGCCGGGAAAACGCGGCTTCGCGCCACGAAAACATCGCGCTCACGCTCAACTCGTTGTCGCCGGCGCGCACTTCCACCATCTCCCGGCGCGTCACGATCTCGCGCGCCATCTCGCCCAGTTGCGCGTCGAGCCGCGCCTCGGTATAGGCTTCGCTCTTGAGGCGGCCGCTGCCGATCGCGCCGCGCCCGAGCGCGAGCAGGGCGCGCGGATCGCCGAGACCGGCAATGACGTCCCGCTCGAGCGCATCGAGCGTGAGGGTCCGGCCACCAGCACGAAAGGTCTGGCGCTCGAACGCGCCTGGAATCTGCCGGATGCTATTCGCGGGAAACGCGGCGGACTTGCCGCGAATGGGATAGTGGTCGATCACGGTTTGCAGCACGAAGGCGTTGTAGGCATTGATCCAGTACGCCAGTTGCCGCGGCTTCGCCCACGTGCCTACCGTGTCGGCGGTGACCGCCGCCAGGGCGCGAACGTAGCCGTCGAACCTCCCGCGCTCCTGCTTCAGCGCCTGGTAGTAGACCAGCCCGTCACGCACGTAGATATCGAGGATTTGCTCGAACGGCCGATGCAGCGGATCGACAGCCACCGGCGGCGGCTCTTGCGCCGGCGCTCCATAAAGGGGCGCCCTGCCGGCGGCGATCGTCGTCACCGCCACCACCAGCGCCACCAGGGCCACGGTCCGCAGAGTCACACGCATCTTAAAGAGAGGCAAGGAATCCGTTGAGCGCGGCGCTGAAGGCCTCGGGCTGCTCGAGATTCGACAGGTGCCCCGCGCCGGGAATGATCACGAGCCTCGAACCCGGGATGGCGTCGGCCATCCGCTGCGATTCCGCCACCGGCGTCAGTTCATCTTCACTGCCGACGATGACGAGCGTCGGCACCTTGATGAAGGCGAGGAGCGGTGTCGAATCGGGACGATGCATCATCCTCAAGATAGCGCAGCGCACGGCCACTGGCGACTGTTGTTTGATCAGCCGCCGCACCGTCGGCTCCACGCTCGCGTTGGTTTCCTTGGTCGTCGCGCCGATGAGCTTCGGCATCATCTCGCGCGCGACGCCCGACGGGCCTTCGCGATCGACGACCGCGAGCATGTTGCGGCGATTGGCCCGGCCTTCGGGAGAATCCGCTCCAGCTCGAGTGTCGGCGAGGACGAGCGCCTCAATCATCTGCGGAGCGCTCTGCAACAGCGCGAGCGCCACATAGCCGCCCATCGATAAGCCGCCGATCACGGCCTTCTCCACCCCGAGCTCACCGAGCAGGTCAGTGACATCGCCCGCGTAGTCGTCCATCGATACTGCGGCGATCGAATCCGCCTCGGTCGAGCCGCCGAAGCCGCGCAGGTCGAGCGTGATCAGGCGCCAGCCGGCCGGAATCGCGCGCATCTGCGGTTCCCACATGTTGGCGCCCAGCGGGAAGCCGTGCAGCAGCACATAAGTGCGCAAGCTCTTCTGGCCGGGAGCGGAGTCGAGATAGGCGATCGTGCGAGGGCCGATGTGACAGTACTGACGGGTCATGAGGGGTGGGCGCATTGTACCCCCCGCGCCATCTTTCTGGTGCGATGCACCCGACGCACCCGATGCACCCGACGGCTAGTCGTGTCTCAGAGCCGTGATGGGATCGATGCGCGCGGCACGACGCGCCGGGATCCAGCTGGCGGCGAGCGCCACGAGCAGGAGCCCGATCGCGACCACCGCATACGTGGTGACGTCGGTGGGCGCCACTTCGAACAACTGCGCCTGGATGACGCGACTCGCCAGCACCGCGGCCGCCAGGCCCATGATCACGCCGGCCAGCGACAGCCGGCCCGCCTGGGCCATGACCATCCGCAGCACCTCGCCGCGCCTGGCGCCAAGCGCCAGGCGAATCCCGATTTCACGGGTGCGCTGCCCCACCGCGTACGACAGCACGCCGTAGAGCCCGAGCGCAGCCAGCAGCATCGCGGTTCCAGCAAAGGTCGCGATCAACACCAGGTTGAGGCGCGGCTGGGCCACTGCGGCGGCGGTGATCTGATCCATGGTGCGAACCCTGAACATCGGCACGTCGGCATCGAGCTCCCTGAGCAGCCCGCGCAGCGGCTCGACCAGGGCCGCCGGTTCGCCGCGCGATCGAACGACGACGGTCATCGAGTCATCGGGCCACTGCGCGTAGGCAAGGTACAGCGTCGGCGGCACCCGGGCCGCAGGGCCAAATTCGTGAACGTCGCCGGCGATGCCGACTACCCGTCCGCCGGCCTGCGCGCCGCCCAGCCCGAGGCGTGTGCCAATCGTCATGGCATGGCCCAGTGCGTTCTGACCGGGCCAGATGCGGCTGGCGGCCGCCTGGTTGAGGATCGCCACCGGCTCCGAGCCAAGGCGGTCCGACGTCGCGAAGGGCCGCCCGAGCACGAGCGGGACCCGCAGCGCCTTGAAGTATTGCGGCGTGACCAGCCGCACCTGCACGCTCAGCTGATCCTGCTCTTCGTCGGCCAGGCGGACGCCGTCGCGGGTCGACGTCGAAATCGAATAGCGATAGTTGGTGAGCGGCAGGCCGTTAATCGCGGCGGCCGACTCCACCTCCGGCCGCGCCGCGACGCGCGTCAGCAAGGTCTCGACAAAGTCCGCGCGGAGCGCCGCTTGCGCGTAGCGCGCCTCGGGCAGGCTGAACGAGAACGTCTGCACCGACGCGCCGTTGAGGCCGAGGTCCACCGACAGGAGACGGTCGAAACTCCGCGTCAGCAGCCCGGCGCCCACGAGCAGCACCACCGCCAGCGTGGTTTCCGCGACGATCAACACGCTCCGGATCCGCTGACGCCTCGGATCGCTCGTCGTGCTCCCCCCTTCTTCACGGATGCGCGTCACCACATCGCCCAGCGAGGTGGCCTGCCACGCCGGCATGGTGCCAAACAACACCGCCGCCGCAGTGGCAATACCAAACGCGAAGAGAATCACGGCGCCGTCGATTCGGGTCTGGTTGAGCAGCGGTACTCCGATCGACACGTCCATCGCGGCAATCGCCGTCGTCGCCCAATAGGCCAGCACCAGGCCGGCGGCTCCGCCCGCCAGGCCAAGCACAAGACTTTCGACGAGCAGGCCCCGGAACAGGCTGGCGCGCCCGGCGCCCACCGCCACCCGCACCGCCAGCTCGCGGCCGCGGCCGACCCCGCGAATCATCACGAGGCTCGCCACGTTGACACACACGATCAGCAGGACCAGGCCGACGGCCCCGAGCAGGACCAACATCGACTGGCGGACGCTGCCGACCAGCGCGTCACGAAGCGGATGCACCGACGCCGACGAATCGCGATTGGTCCGCGGAAACGATTCGGCCAGCCGCGACGCGATGGCGCGCATCTCGGCGCGCGCGCGCGCGATGGAGGCGCCCGCCGTCAGCCGGCCGACGACGTTGATGTAGTGGGCGCCGCGCTGCGTCTCGAAGTCCTTCGCGGAAAACTGCAGGGGCACCCACAACTCCGTCAGCAGCGGATAGTCGAAGCCGGCCGGCATGATGCCGATCACTTCCCTCGAGACGCCGTTGATGAGGACCTGCTGTCCGATGACGCCGGGCGACGATCCAAAACGGCGGGCCCACAGGCCGTGGCTGATTACGACCACGTCGCGCGAACCCATCGCGTCATCAGCCTTCGTGATCACCCGCCCGAGATGGGCCTCGGTGCCGATCGCCGTGAAGAAACCGCCAGTGACGTCCGCGGCCCGCACCTGCTCGGCGGGGCCGTTCCCGGTGATCGGATACGAGCCGGTGTTGAAGGCCGCCAGTTCGGCGAACACCGTGTTGTCATGACGCCAGTCGTTGAAGTCCGACGGCGAGACGCTGCCGCCGATGCGATCGGGCTGCTTGATGGTGGTGCTGAACACCTGCATCAGCCGATCGGCCTCGGGATACGGCAGCGGCCGCAGGAGCACGGCATTCACGGCGCCAAAAATCGCGGTGGTGCCGCCGATGCCGATCGCGAGTGTCAGCACGGTGACGAACGTGAATCCCGGGCTTCGCCGCAGTGCGCGCAACGAGTGCTTCAGGTCCTGCCAGATCATCTCGAGCCTCCACTGATCCCATCGCAGCCACGCCGCATGCACAAAGGCGCCCAGCGCGCGCCCCAGCGTGCGCACCGGCATCGCCCGGCCGCGCCTGGCCGCCTGCGCCGACACGAACGCGAGTTCGGCCCGCCACTCGCGCAGCCAGTCGCGTCGCCGCCCGTAGGGCACCAGCGACGCCGCGAGCCGGACCATGAGGTCACACCATCCGCTCATCCAGGCTAGCCTCGTGCCGCCCGCGGCTTCGCCGGCAGCAGCGCGTGATAGAACGACACCGCCTCCGCCAGCGCCCGCACGCCAGGCGCCGTGAGCCGGTAATACCGGCGGGCCGGACGCCCTTCGGCATGCGCCCCAGCCTCGTCTTCCCAGGCCGACTTGACGAAGCCGTCCCGGTCCAGGCGGCTCAACGCCGGATAGACAGTGCCGCTTGGCAGGCCTGTCTGGTCGATGATGTCGAAGCCGTACTCGTGGCCGTTGGCGATGGCCTGGAGGACGCTGACCGCGGTGATGCTGATTCGTCTCATCGGTCGCAGGGCGCCGACCTGGCGGCGCCTGAGTAGTATTGCTACATAGCCTCAGACGATCAAGTGGAGAAAATGGTTGGTCACGCCGAGGCGAGGATCACTTCCAGCACCTGCGGGCCGAGGTCTTCGGCCTTGCGGGCGCCGACGCCGTAGACATGATGCAGCTCGGCCAGGGTCTTCGGCTTGAGCCGCGCCAGCTCGCGGAGCGTGGTGTCGTGGAAGATCACGTACGGCGGGACCCCGCGCTGGCGCGCGACCTGCAGGCGCAACGCGCGCAGGCTCTCGAAGAGATCGCGGTCAACGCCTTCCCACCCTTCGGTCTCGACGCGGGCGCGCCTGGGGAGCCGGGTCTTGTCGGGACGCTTCTGCCGCGCCAGCGTCAGGCCGGGCGCGGCGCCGGCATCCTTGAGGAGCGCGAGCCCGTCGGCGGTGATCTGCAGGATCGGATACTCGTCGCCGCCCTGTTGCAGCAGGCCGTGCGCCAGCATCTGGTCGATGTAGCCGCGCATCTCGTCGATGGTGGCGTCCTTCATCAAGCCGAACACGCTCAGCGCGTGATGGCCGCGGGCGCGGACCTGTTCGCTCTCGCTGCCGCGCAGGACATTGGCGACGTGCGCGGCGCCGAAGCGCTGGCCGACGCGCGCGACGCACGAAAGAATCTTGCGCGCCACCGTCACCGGCTCCGCCACCGTTTCGAGCTCGCCGAGGCAGTAATCGCAGGCGCCGCAATCGTCCTTGGCGAAGGCCTCGCCGAAGTAGCCGACCAGCCGCTTGTGCCGGCAACCGACGCTGGCGGCGTAGCGCTCCATGTCGCGCAGCAGGCCGCGGCGGGCCTCCGACATCTCGCCGTTCTTTTCGAGCATCACGCGCCACTTCAGGAAGTCCGCGCCCGAGGCGATCAACACGCACTCGGCCGCCAGGCCGTCGCGGCCGGCGCGGCCCGATTCCTGCTGGTAGTGCTCGAGCGACTGCGGCGCACCGGAATGGATCACGAAGCGGACGTCGGAGCGATCGATGCCCATGCCGAAGGCCACGGTGGCGACGACCAGGTCGATCTCTTCGTTGAGGAACGCGTCCTGGTTGCGGCTGCGTTCATCGTCCGCCAGCCCGGCATGGTACGGCCTGGATCGCCAGCCCGTGTCGTTCAGCCATTGCGAGAGGTTGTCGACTTCCTTGCGCGACGTGCAGTAAATGATCCCCGCCTGTCCGCGATGGCGCTCGAGCACTTCGAGGACCTGCGCCTTGAGCGTGGCCCGGGCAAAGACCCGGTAGACCAGGTTGGGCCGGTCGAAGGAGCCGACCAGCTCGGCGGGATCGCGCAGCCCGAGCTGGGCGACGATGTCCTTGCGGACGCGCGTGGTGGCGGTGGCCGTGTAGGCGTGCAGGCTCACCGACGGCCAGCGATCGCGCAGGCGGGCCAGTTGCCGGTACTCCGGGCGGAAGTCGTGGCCCCACTGGCTGATGCAGTGCGCCTCGTCCACCGCGATGAAGCTCACCGGCCTTGATTCGAGCAGCTTCAGGAAGCCGTCACCGCCATCGCCGACGAGGCGCTCGGGCGCGACGTATAACAGCCGGTAGCGGCCGTCGCGGACGCCACGCGTCACGCCGGCCTTCGTCTCGGCGGAGAGCGAGCTGTTGTAGCAGGCCGCCGGCACGCCGTTGCCGACCAGCGTGTCGACCTGGTCCTTCATGAGGGAAATCAGCGGCGAGACCACAATCGCCAGGCCGTCGCGGGCGATCGCCGGCGCCTGGAAGCACAGCGACTTGCCGCCGCCCGTCGGCAACACCAGCAGCGAATCGCGCCCGGCCAGCACGGCCTCCATCGCTTCGCGCTGCAAGGGCCGGAAGGCCGTGTAGCCCCAGTAGCGTTCGAGGATGCCGGCGAGCGTGCTGTCGTTGGTCGAAACGGTGGACTCTGCTGAAGACATCAACGTGGTGGAACCCCGCCTCGAAACCCGGCGGCCGGCGTCATTGACACCCATCCGGCCCCCGCTTCATGATGACATGCTTGAAGTCGATTCTGCGAAGACTGCGAAATTCCATTTTTAGCGGCGTCTTCGCGAATTATCCAGACCAACTTCTCAAGAGCCAGACCGACTCCCCGGTGGCGCAGCGTTTGCTCCAGCAGCAATACAAGACCCTCGTTCGCACCGGCGCGCCACTGCCGTCCTTCAAGGAAATCGGTTTCAGGATATATTCGCAAGCCGACGAGGACGGCATCCTCCTGTACCTGTTTTCGATCATCGAACCGCACAACCGGACGTGCGTCGAAATCGGCGCCGGCGACGGCTTCGAATGCAACACCAGCAATCTCATCATCAATCACGGCTGGTGGGGACAGCTCTTCGACGGCAATCCTCTTAGCGTCGGCCGCGGCAAGGAGTTCTTCCGCCAGCACAAGGACACCTTCCTCCACCCACCGGGCTTCACCCATGCGTGGATCACCGCCGAGAGCGTCAACCCGTTGATTCGCGATACCGGCGCCGCTGGCCAGATCGATCTGCTGTCGCTCGACATCGACGGCATGGACTACTGGATCTGGAAGGCCCTCGAGGTCGTCGAGCCGGCGGTGGTCGTGTGCGAGATCCAGAACTTCGTGCCGCCGGACCTGGCGGTGACCATCCCCTACCGGCCCGACTTCGCGCTGACCAACTTCGACGATGATTTTCGCGGCGCGTCGTTGAAGGCGATGGTCCACCTCGGTCGCGAGAAGGGCTATCGGCTGGTCGGCACTCACCGTTATGGCTTCAACGCGTTCTTCGTCAAGAACGGGGTGGCCGACGATCTGCTTCCCGAGGTGACGCCGGAATCCTGCGCCACCGATCCCTACACCAAACTGGCGCAACAGGCACGGTGGGCCCGCGTCAAGGACAGGCCCTGGGTCCACGTCTAGCGTCATCCTGCGATCTCCCGGTACCAGTTCAGGTAGGCCTCGACCTGCCGGTCCACCGTGAATCGGGCTGCGACATCGGCGAGTGCGTTGGCACCGAGCCGCGCGCGGGCCTCGTCATCACGCAGCAGCGCCTCCACTGCGGCGGCCATTCCGGCCGCGTCTCCCTTCGGCACCAGCACGCCGGTGGCTGGTGTGATCTGCTCGGGCACACCACCGACCGCGGTGGCCACGACCGGTGTGCCGCACGCCAGCGCTTCGAGCACGGCAAGGGGAAACGTGTCGGCCCTGGCCGCGTGCAGGTAGAGGTCGGC
>JBDTMB010000154.1:0-12174 GCA_039934485.1 Vicinamibacterales bacterium | reverse complement strand
CCGCGTTGCCGAACCATTCGTGGCCGCTCTCGTGGATGATGATGAAGTCGAACTTCGGGCTGATGCCGACCTCGGTCCAGTCGCGCTCGAGGTATCCGTTGGCGAAATGGTTGCCGTAGGTGACGGCGCTCTGGTGCTCCATGCCGGAGTACGGCACCTCGATCAGCTTGTAGCCGTCCTTGGCGAAGGGATACTCACCGAAGAAATGCTGGTAGGCCTCGATCATCGGCCTGGCCTGCGCGAATTGCACCTTCGCCTTGTCGAGGCTGCCCGGCAAGACGTAGAAATCGAGCGGCAGATCGCCGAGGCGATCGGCAAAGTGCACGTAACTGCCGATGTTCAACGAAACGTTGTAGGAGTTGATCGGATAGTGCACGAGGTAATCCCACCTCGTATAACCGTCGCCCAGGTCGGTCTTTCTCTGAAACTGGCCGTTCGACACGTTGGTGAGGTCGTTGGGGACGGCGACGCTGATCTCCATGGTTTCGGGCTCATCACGCCACTGGTCCTTGCTCGGCCACCAGATGCTCGAGCCTTCACCTTCGCAGGCGGTGTTGATCCAGGGCTTGCCCGCGGGGTCGGTCCGGAAGGTGATGCCGCCAAAGCGGCCCTGCTCCTGCGGTGCGCCGGAATAGCGGAAGTCGATCGAGTAAGTGCGGCCGGACTTCAGCGTTTCGGGGAAATCCACGTAAACGGTGTTCAGGTCCCGCTCGAACTTGAGCGGCGTGGCGCCGTAGAGGATCTGGTCCACCGACAGGTTCGCGTACAGCTCGAGCTGAATCCGCGTGTCGTCCTTGAGCATCTTGAAGCGGATGGTGTTGGTGCCGGCGATGGTCTTCTTCACCGGGTCGACGCGGACGTCGAGGTGATAGAACAGCAGGTCGTTGTTGGCGCGATAGCGGCCGTAGTCGCCGCGCAGGAGGTCGGCGCGCGTGGGCGCGCGCATGGCCGACGGCGGCGCCGGACGCGCCGGTTGCTGGGGCGTGGCGTTCTGCGCGAACGCCGCCCCAGCCAGGCACGCGAGCGCAGTGGTGATCGTGACGAGACGCCGCAACTGCATGTCAGCCTCTTATTTGGGTTCCGTGAGCAGGTAAACCGCGAACGATCCGAGCCAGTGTTCGCCTTCGTAGTGTCCGGTGGCCACGTGATTCAGCGCATCGACGGCATGCGTGTGGCCCGCCTCGGCAAGCACCGCCCGGGCCGGATCGCCGGCCGGCAGCGCCGCGGCAATGTGGCGCATGCACCAGGCGCGGCTCAAGTTCAGGCCGTCGAGGTGCCCCAGCTGCGGATCCGTGCGATCGGTCACGACCGCGATCTCGAGCAGGTTCTTCGGCTCGCCCTTCCCCATCGCCGGAAGGTAGTTGTGGAACCACTCCGCGAATCTATCCGGCGCCAGGACGCGTCGCATCAAGTCGGCTTCGACCAGGGTCGGCGACAGGAAATCCGAGCCGTTCGGTTCCAGCTTCGCCGGATAGTCGGTGTCGCCGCCGAAATAGTCGTTGCTGCGCGACACCAGGATCTCCTTCAACTTCGCGTCGCCCACGGTGTTGGCGTAGTCGAGGGCGAACGCCAGGCCGAACGCGGTGTTGGGATGCAAACCGGTCCGGATGGAATAGGTCTGCTTCGGCAGGAACTCGAGGTACTTCTGCGCGATGACGGCGGTCAGCGGCTGCAGGTTCTGCTCCCACCGCTTGGCGTCGGCCGACGACGAGACGTGGAGTTCCTCGGCCAGTTTCAGCGTCCACGCCCAGCCGTACATGCGTTCGAACGCTTGCGTTCCAGGCTTCCCGAAGTACGCCGCCTCGGTCTTGATGTTGGCCACCGACAGGTTCTGATCGAGGGCCTTCTTGATTTGCACGCCTTCCGGCAGCGACGGGAAGAGGCGCAGCAGCCTCGCGAGCATCCAGTGACCGTGCACCGATGAATGCCAGTCGTAGCAGCCATAGAACGCCGGATGGACCTTCTCCGGCAATTGGACATCGGTGGGCGCATTCAGGATGTAGCCCGGCTGGCTGGGATACGCCTTCTGCACGCACTTGAGCGTGAGCTGCGCGAAGTTGGACGCGCTGTCCTGCGTCAGCGCCGGCAGCTCCTCGATCACTTTCGGCGCGGGCGTGGGCGCCGGGGCCGTCGGCGGCGCTGGAGGCGAGCACGCGGTCAATGCGGCCGCAAGAATCACCCCGACAGCGCCGCGCCCTGCCACTACTTGACGACCTGCTGAAGTGCTTGCGCCGCTTGATCGACCTGCGCGGCGAGGGCGTTGACCGCCGCCGACACCGTGCGCACGCCACCTTGCGCCTCGGTGTAGCGGCCCTCTTCGAGCCCCTCGCGAATTTGCGGCATCGTCTTGACGCCGTAACCGGTGTAGAACCCCGGCGCGTAGATCTGGTGCTTGAACCAGTCGCGCCTCGGTAGGCCGTCACTGTTGCCCAGCTTCTGCTCCGACGACTGCAGTAGCTTGTTGACCGTGGTCAGCTCCCTGCGCGAGTTGAGCGTAGCGGTCGGCACCTTGTTGAGCGAGGCATAGGCCTTCTCGTAAGCGAGGCCGGCCTTGCGGAGCGCCTCCACCGCGTTGCGGACCGGCGTCATGTCGAGCTTTGAATCTTTCTTGGTCGCCGCCAGTTTCTCGAGTTCGACGACGTAGCGCATCAACGTGTCGGCGGTGTCGGTGAACTGGAACGGCAGCACTGGAGCGTCCGCGAGTCGCATCACCAGCGTGCCAGTAAGCTGCGAGAGGGTGCGTCCGTAGCTGTAGTCGCCGTCGGAATAGGTCTGGTACCACTTCACCGTGTCGTAGGCCGAGTGATACACGCCGCCAGGGCTCTCTCCGCCAAAGCCAACGCTCAGCGCCGAGATGGTGAGGTGCTGGAGGAACGGCGTGAAGTCGGATCCCGATCCGAGGGGCGCCAGCCGCAACGACGGATCCGCCTCCGCCGCCTTGCGATCGGCTTCGGGCTCGCCAAGCACGGCATGGCGCCGCGCCTCGTCGAACACTGGCTTGCCGGTGCGTGGATCCATGACCTCCTTGGCCACTTCACCCATGAACTGCTGCAACCCGTGCGAGCCGCCGGTATTCAGCCACCCTTTTCCGGTGCCGTCACTGTTGATGTAGACGACGGCCTTCTGCTTCAATTCGGCGTCGTGCTTCTCCGCCCACTCGGTGGAGCCGAGCAGCCCCCATTCCTCGCCGTCCCACAACGCCAGCTTGATCGTGCGTGACGGACGCCAGCCACTCTTGAGCATCTCGCTCAAGCCGCGCGCGGTTTCCATCAGCGCCACCGCGCCGCTGGTCGGATCGTCGGCGCCGCTCACCCACGCATCGTGGTGGTTGCCGAAGATGATCCACTCATCGGGTCGCGTCGAGCCGGGAATGGTCACGATCACGTCGTGCAGCGGACGATTTTTCCAGTCGAACTTCAGCTTCATGTGGAGCTGCGCCGGACCCGGGCCGACGTGATACGTGATCGGCAACGCGCCACGCCAGTCGGCTGGAGCGACCGGTCCCTTGAGTTGCCTGAGGATCGGAAGCGCGTCGCCATACGATACGGGCAGCACCGGAATCTTGAGGATCGTCGACGCGTCTTCGATGCGGTTCTTCCGTCCGCCTGGTTCGCTGCCCCAGCCTGGCGTCAGCGGATCACCGGACGCCACCGGCATGTCCATCACGCTGCCGCGCTGCGCGCCGAACTCCGGACGGTACGGACCCGCGGGATACACGTCGCCGGCAAAGTAGCCATCGTCTTTCGGGTCGGAGTAGATCAGGCAACCGATCGCGCCGTGCTCGTAGGCGACCTTCGGCTTGATGCCGCGCCATCCGGCGCCATAACGGGCGAGCACGATCTTGCCCTTCACGCTGATCTTCAGTTCGTCGAGCTTCTCGTAGTCGGCGGGCATGCCGTAGTTCACGTAGACCACGTCGCCCGTCACGTCGCCGTCACCGGAATAGGCGTTATAGAGCGGCGTCTGATCGCCGGAGTCCGGATCTTCGGGAAGCACCGGCTCCTTGATCTTCAGCGTGTATTTTTCCGGAGCCACCAGCTCGACGCTGGTCTCGAGCGGCCACGGCATCATCGCCTCGAATACTTCGATCTGCGCGTCGAGGCCCCACGACTTGAACTTGGCCAGCGCGTAATCGGCGACCCGTTTCGAGGACGGCTGGCCGGCCACGTGCGGCTGATGGGCAATCGCCTCCATGTATTCCTTCAGCCGCGCCGCATCGGGCACCTTGCGGAATTGTTCCTCGCGCTGCCGCTCGGCGGCCACTGCGTCATCAGGAAACCCGCGGAGAGCCGGCGACTGCGCACGGGTGGGTAAGCCGGAGCCAAGCAGGGCGACGACGATGAGGACGAGGGGGAAAGGGTGACGTGTCATGACGTTTGGTTATATCACTTTGGGGTATCCTCACCCGATGCGATGCCACCTATCTCTGCTGCTTCTGGGCGCCGTACTGGTGCCGTCCCTGGCCGGGGCGCAGGCGCCCGCGCCAGCCGCCCCACCGGCCGCCCCTGTCGGCGTGATCGCCGAAACGCGCGCGGCCATCGCCGAGAAGGACTTTGCCAAGGGCGAGAAGATCGTGCTCGGCCACCTTGCCTCGGAAGGCACCACCGCGGAGGCCATCGAGGCCTGGTCGTGGCTGGGCCGCGGCGCGCTGGCGGCAAAGATGTACCGGGAGGCCGACGCCTACGCGATGCGCACCTACAAGATGGTCGACGAAGCCTTGTTGACGCGAAAGCTCGATGACGAAACTCACTTGCCGCTGGCGCTGGGCGCCTCGATCGAGGTCCAGGGCCAGGTGCTCGCGGCGGAGGGCGCGCGTTCGGACGCCGTGATCTTCCTGCGCAAGGAACTGCAGCGCTACAAGGACACCTCGATCGCGCAGCGGATCATCAAGAACGTCAACCTGTTGAGTCTCGAAGGACAGCCCGCATTCGAACTAAATCGCGACGAATCGCTCGGCTCACAACGCACCGCGCTCGGCGAGCTCAAGGGCAAACCCGTGCTGCTGTTTCTCTGGGCGCACTGGTGCCCCGACTGCAAGGTGATGGGTCCCTACCTCGAGGCCATGGCCGCGAAGTATCGCAGTTCAGGATTCACCATTGTCGCCCCCACGCAGCGCTACGGTTATGTCGCCAGGCGGAAGCCGGCGGGACCGGACGAGGAACTCGAGTACATCAAGGCGATCCGCGATCAGTTCTACCCGTGGCTCAAGGACGCCGCCGTGCCGCTCAGCCCGGCAAACTTCCTCGCCTACGGGGTCTCGACGACCCCGACACTGGTCTTTGTCGATCGCTCGGGCAACGTCGCGAACTACCACCCGGGACAGATGACGGCGGAGGAACTGGAAGCGGCGATCAAGGCGATCACGGCTTCTTCTTCTGCAGCTCCAGCGCCTCGGCAAGATTAGACGCCGCTGATTTGTTCGACGGGTCGAGCCGTAGCGCTTCCTTCAAGTGCTCGATCGCCTCGTCCGCCTTGCCCTGCGCCAGCAGGACCCGCCCAAGATTGTTGTGGGCCTGCGAATACGCCGGCCTGATCGCCAACGCCTTGCGGAACGCCGTCACCGCTTCGTCGTAGCGGCCCGAGGTGGCCAACGCGGTGCCGACGTTGAACTGCGCCGGGGCCGAGTCGGGCTTCAGGCGGACCGACACTTCGAAGTGCCGCACCGCATCGGCGGGACGCCCCAGGCCCAGGTACAACACCGCCACATCATCATGCAGCTCGCCGTCGTCGGGAGTGGCCAGCAGCATCGTCTCGTAGCCGATGACGTCCTCGGCGGTCATCTTCTGCGTGATCTGCGCCGTGATCGTCGCGCGATCGCGATCGTTTCTGGCCAGCAGTTGAAACCAGAGATCGCCCATCTCGTCCTTCGATCGCTGACCCCACCGCACGCGAGCCGGTGGCAGCTGCGGGTTGCGGACGTTGTCCGCTGAATTGTCGTAGGTGTACTCCATCGCGAGGCGCGTCCCCTTGGGCAACGCCAGCGGCTCGCTCTCGCGATAGACATGCTGCCAGCGGAAATCCCAGTCGGTGATGTGCATCACCAGGCGGCTCGATCCGTCAGGAAATGTCGCAGTGCCGCGGATCTCCCTGGCGCGGTAGTGGGCGTGCGGCTGGATGGCGAGCAGCTCCATGTCCACCGGCAAGGTGTAGGCATCGCGAATCACATATCGCGATTCGCCGGGCGGGATGTCGATGCCCTGCGACCCCAATCGCAGGATCGTCGGCGTGCGGGTGGGCGGCAGGTCGCTGAAATACAACCCGATCACCGGCCGCACCGGTTCCTCCGTTCCGCTCGGCTGCAGGTGCAATTGCACGACGAGGTCACTGCCGGGATCGAGCGTCCACGCGAGATCCGCCGGCACCAGGGGCGCCACCTGGCCGGGCGTCCAGCCAAGGAAATGTCCGTCGGGGTATTCCGCCGAACGCGGCATCAGGCCGTCGTATCCAGGTAGCGGGTCCGCCTCGTCGAGTTTTCGCGTCGCGTTGGTGCGGTCGACGCGGATGTTGGCGTGATGCACGACGCGCGGGTTGCCGGGATGGAATTCGATGCCGCGCACGTAGGTCCGCTGGCGCACCGGCAAGCGGATGGCGAAGATGCGGAAGGCGTCGGTCGGCTGCGCGGGCAGCATGAAGGTATCGTCGGGCGACACCACGAGGTCCGGCTTGCCCAGCAGCCAGCCATCGGTGGCCTTGGGCAACCGCGGCAGATCCCTGGGATTGCCCTCCGCCGTACCGGTGGTGGCCCATCGATTGATCGATGCGATCTCGCCGGCGGTGAGCATGCGCTGGCCGACGAAGTGCCCGAGGCCCGGCTCCACTTTCCACGGCGGCATGAAGCGGCTCTCGGTGACGAGAGCAATCTGCGTGGCGCGCTGGCGCACTTCCTGGTATGTCGTCAGCGGGAAAGGCCCTGGGCCGCCGGCGCGATGACACGAGACGCAGGCCTCGAAGACGATCGGCGCGATGTCGTGGGTGAACGTGACGTCCTGCGCCGACGCGCTCGCGGAAGTAAGAAGTGAGAAGAGAGAAGTGAGAAGGAGGATCGCTCTCACGTGGCGGCTCACTTGAGGAGGTCCGAGAGGAAACAGCCCACCGCGCGGGTTTCGGTGACGGCCACTGGCCGGCCGCCAGCCACCGCGTCGAGCGCGTCCTCGAGGTCGTGCGTCGTGGGCGCCGGCCGATCCCTGCCGAAATCCACCCAGCGATCGTCGATCCGTCCGCGATAGACGAGGCGTCCGCGCGCATCGAGGACGGCCACTTCTGGCGTCACCGAGACGCCGGTGAGCTTGACCAGTTCCTGCCCGGTATCCCGCACCGCCGGCAGGCGGTAGGCAAACGCCGAGAGATGCTGCTTGATCAGGGCTACGCTGTCGGTGGGAACGGGATAGACCAGCGAGAATCGCACGCCGCGGCCGCGAAAGGCGTCCGCCAGCCGCGTGATTTCCGGCGCGTAGCGATTGGAGATCGGACAGTCGGTGGTGGTGAAGACCAGGACGTTGGCGACCACGCCCGGGCCGGCCTTCAGCGGATCGACGGCGTGGCCGTTCAGGTCCACCACCTGCGTCAGAAGCGCGAGGGACGCCGCGACCATCCAGGGAATCATGGGATACGGCCAGTATAAAAGCAAAAGGCACAAGGTGTTGGCCTTGTGCCTTTCGCCTATTGCCTTTGTCTCAGGCACCCCTAAAGGGGTGCCCTACGAATTTGGCGCTACGAATTTGGCGCTACGAATTTGCGCTTCCGATCCGGCGCGAAGCGCCGAAACCTGTTACCAGCGCACGTCGGCGGCGATGCGGATGATGCGGCCCTGGAGAATCGTCGAGGGACGCATGTAGGTGGCCGCGCCAAACTGGGCGGTGGTCACTGAGGTGTAATCGTCGGAGTTGAGGGCGTTGAAGAAGTCCATCTTCGGCACCGCGGTCACCGCGCCGAAGTTGAACGACTTGCTTACCGAGACATCGAGCTGGTTGATGCGTGGGGTGAACTCGGTTTCGGGAGCCGCCAGCGGCACGCTGATCGACGCCGCGCCACTCGCCGCGAGCAGCGGCAGCACGAGCGCGCCAGGAGTACACGGACCGGTGCAGTTCGCCGCGTAGCGGAGGGTCGGCGTGACCTGCCAGAACGTGCCGAGCCCGTTCGGGCGGTCGAAGCCGGTGCCGGCGGTGAAGCCGCCATAGGCCTGCGCCGCCGAGCCGGCGAGATAGCCGTTCAGGCTCTGGAACGCAAAGCTGGTCTGCACACCCCACTTGATGGGAACCACCAGCGTGGCCTTGAACTGCTTCTGCCACGGAATGCCGCTCTGCGACTGGTCGCAGTAGAGCGATCGGTTCGGGTCGCTCTTCGCCGAGACGCACACGTCGTTGAGCGAACGTTCGAGGCTAAACCCGCCGAAGCCGCGGATGCCGCCGCGCATGCGCGAGGTGAAGCCGAATTCGTAGCTGTTGAAGTTGCGCTTCATGTCGGGGCTGGTGCTGTCGATGTTCGCCACTGCGGAGGCAAACGCCGGCTTCACCGTCCACACCGGGATCACCGCTCCGTCGAGCGGGCTCACGACATCGGTGCGGTCATAGCTGTTGGCATCGCGCAACGAGTTCTGGCGCATCGTGATGTTGCGGAAGTCGCTGCGGAAGTATTCGAACGACAGCGTAAGGCCCTGGATGATTTCGTGGGTCACGCCGGCGTTGAACGCCAGCTGGTAGGGCCGCTTGAGATCCTGGTCGAACTGCGCCAGCGACCGCACGCCGAAGTTGGCCGGCAGCGCCGCAAAGTTGATTTCGCAGCCCACGGTCAGGTAGGCGCAGCCGCGCTCACCTTGCGCGATGTCGTCGCCGTTCGAGTCGGTCCAGGGCAGCGCCTGCGAGGTCAGGGCCGTCGGGTTGTAGAGCTGCGCGAAGCCGGTGGTCTGCGCGGTCACGAACTTGTTGTAGCCCACGCGCACCGCGGTCTTGCCGTTGCCACGCAGGTCATAGACCGCCGACAGGCGAGGCGAGAAGGTCGACCAGGTCGGCAGCACGATGTCGTCGTAGGCGGCAACGTTGGCGAAGCGGCCAACTTGCGCCTTCTGGCCTTCAACCCGCTGCTTCAGGTAGTCGAAGCGCAGCCCGTAGTTGACGGTCAGCTTGCCGAGGTTCCACGAATCCTGGCCGTAGATGCCCATGTTCGAGTCGAGGTGTTCGGCCACTTCGAGGGGCGTATTGAGCACGGTGACGCGCAGCGGCACGCCGTTGTTGTAGGTCTGGTACAGATCGGCGTTGGCGTTGTTGTAGCGGCGGTAGGGTCCAAACTGGTGCAGGGCGCCAACCTTGATGTTGTGCGCGCCGGTGACGTACGACAGTGCGCCCTGGATGTTGTAGCGGCTCGGATAGTTGCCGAGCTGCGCGCTCGACGCGTTCCAGAGGTAGCCGGTGCTGGTGTCGTCCTTGCGCACATTGCGATACCACGCCGCCGTGCCTCGCTCGGCGTAGATGCCGGGCTGGTAGAGGTTGTCGTAGTTCTCGCGGTTGAACGAGAAGCCGGTCTCGAGGAGCAGCTTCGACGACAGCGTCGAGGTCCACTTCACCGATCCCGTGGTGAACGCAGGCGTGTGCCAGACCACCGAGGCGGTGTTGGGGTCGGTCAGCGCCGTCATGGCGTGGCCGCGGAGCCGGAGCGCGCGGTCGTTGTACACCGCCAGCTTGTTGTTCGTGGACACCTGCCACGTGAGGCGCACAACCGGATTGGCCATCTTCTCGTCCGAGACGCCCTGCTCGCAGGAGCCGAGGCTGGCCGCGCACTTGGCGTAGGCCTGCGGATACGGCAGGCTGCCGTCGGTCTGGAACGTGTTGGCAATCGGCTTGTCGTAGTAGGCCTGGCGGAACGCACCGAAGAACCACAGCTTGTTCTTCATGATCGGGCCGCCCTGTTCGATGTTGAACTCGGCGAAGTTGGCGATGCGGTCGACGCCGGTGACGCCCATCCCCTTGAGGTTATCGGTGAGGTTGTTGCCCTGCCAGCTTTCGGGCGACTTCGCAAACTTGGCGCCGCCACGGAACTGGTTGCCGCCGTCTTTCGGAATGAGGTTCATGGTGATGCCGCCGGTCATCGTCTCGGCCGCACCGCCGGCCGTCTGGTAGACCATTTCCTGGCTCATCGTCTCGTTGTGATACGCCTGCACGGCGCCATCGCCCATGAGGCCGTTGGTCATCATGCCGTCGACGGTCACCACCGACTGCGCACCGCCGGTACCGCGGATTGCGAAGTAGGTCTGCTGCATCGCGCGCGAGCCGCCGACGTCCGGTGCGTTCAGCGTGACGCCCACCACCAGCTGGCCGATGCCCTGGATGGTCTTGGCCGTCGGCACCGCGTCGAGCACGTCGCGCGACAGCACCTGCTGCTTGACGTTGCTCTGCACGTCAACGACCGGCGAGGCGCCGGACACGGTGACCGATTCCTGCAACTGGCCCACGGTCAATTCGATGTTGATCGTCGCCACGAAGTTGGATTGCAGCTCGACACCCTGCCGCGTCACCGTGTTGAAGCCCGGAAGGGTATAGGTGAGCGTATAGGTGCCGGGCCGCAGATCGACGATGCGATAGGCGCCGTTGGCATCCGACGTCGCCGACTTGACCTTCTCGATCAAAACGGGACTCGCCGCTTCGACCGTGACACCGGGCATCACCGCGCCCGAGGTGTCCTTCACGACACCGGTAAACACACTCTGTGCCCGCGCCGCCGCCGGCAGCAGGATGACACACGCCAACACACACAAAACCGTTCGTACAACAAATCGAGCCATGTGGTTCCCCCAATCAGCGAGGCGAACGCGCAGGCGCGCGCCCTCCATCGCCAAATGCAATGAGTAGGCTAATCCGGTGACATGGATGAGTCAATTGACAAACCGAAAACGGCGATCCAGTTTGTTGGAATGCGTTGGATGGATGGTTGCGATGAGCCGCGACTTCTGCATGCAAGGCAGAAGTCGCGGTCGAACTGCGGATCTGATCTCAGTGCCCGCCGGTGGCGGCGGCCTTGACGTTGACCTTCAGGTAGACGGTGGTCCAGCAGCACTGGAAGCCGCCGCCGCCGACGCCTGAAGAGTCGTTGCCCTCGATGCGGATTACCCACTCGCCCGCCGAAGGGAAGATGGCGGTGGTCGTGGCCTTGCCATCCTTCTCAATCGTCGGGGTGTTGTCGGCGAACTTGATGTCGCCAACGGGGCCGCGGTACTTACTCATCACCACGTTGATGCGCGGTCGGGCCGCGCGCGCGGCCGCGGCCGGTGGTGGTGGCGGGGCGGAGCCGGTCGTGGGCGTGTCGTCGTTGGCGTCGTCGGTAATCCAGAGCGTGATTGGGACCGCTTCACCGGCGGTGCCCGTCAGCGTCGGGTAGGTGGACAACGGCGCGGGCGGGCCGGTCATCTCTGGACCGCCTTCCGCAAACTTGATCTTCGGCGGAGTGTTGCCCATCGCCGCATCTTTGTACGGCTCGACCTGGTAGCCCTTGGTGAGGCCGAACGGGATTGCGGACGTGCGGCCGTTGACCGTGAGCGTCCACACCAGTTTCTTGTCGCCGAAGTCCTTCGGCACCTTGATCGAGATGACGCCCCAGCCGCGGCGCGGCACGAAGTGCGTGGGCTGTCCCTGGTCCGGGCCGCCCGGGTCGATGTGGTTGTTGGGCCCAATCGCGACGTCAAGCGCTTCCTTGCTGTTGCGGTTGTAGTAGCCGATCAGCAGCTGATAGGTGCCGTCGGCGTTCTGGTACCAGCCCTCGAATGCGGGATTGATGTTCGATCCGGATTCCTTGACCGGCTCCAGCGAGAGCTGCTGCGCGGAGGGTCCGGACCCGGCCAGCAGGCAGAGCCCGACGATCAGCGCCGCACCGGTGCGCCCGAACGTAAATCGAGAAGACATAAAAAAACTCCTGCGGAAAAAAAGAAAGGGCGCCGACAGCGGCGCCCCTCCAGATTGGAACCCGTCGGCCACTACTGCTGCTGGCGCTCGGTGGTGGTGGCCAGCTTGGCCTTGCGCGCGTCAACTTCCTTCTGGAAGTCCTCGTCGCTCATGTAGGTGATGTTGATCCACGCGTGGGCCATTTCGTCCACGGTGCGGTCGCCCCAGCCGATCCACTGCGTCGGGTCGGGATTGCTCTTCTTCGCGGCGGTGTTGTCGTGCCACGCGGTGATCTTGAGGATCGTGC
>JBDTMB010000153.1:0-12193 GCA_039934485.1 Vicinamibacterales bacterium | reverse complement strand
AAATTGGGTAGGGGATGTTCGCATCGGACGGGCCAATGTAGAGCGTGACCGAGTGGAGCACTTGTCCTGTGCTGGGGTCTCCGCCGACGGAAGCCACGGCCCTTGGCGGCTGATTCGCTTGAGCGGACGTCGAGACGAGGGGGACAACCGACAGTAAAAGCACGGCGAAGAGTCTTCTCATGCTGGTTGATTACTGCGGCCGGGGGCGAGTAGTCTTTGCGGAAAGTTCCTGTTTTCTTCGCAATTTCATGAACACGCCCGAAACCATCGAAAACAAGCACTTATATGCCTTTGGCCCCTTTCGGCTGGATGCAATGGAGCGGGTGCTGTTCCGCGACGGCCAGCCCGTCTCCTTGACGCCAAAGCTGGTCGAGTTGCTGATTCCGCTGGTGGAAAATGCCGGACATATCACGGAGAAAGACGCACTGCTGGAGCGGGTGTGGCCTGGCGTGTTCGTCGAAGAAGGGACCTTAGCCAAGAACGTTTTCCTGCTCCGAAAAGCGCTGGGCGGCGAGGACGACCAATACATAAGGACCGTGCCGAAGCGCGGCTACCGGTTCGTCGCCGAAGTGCGGCGGGTCGAACGCAAGCCGGCCGGACATCAGGAGCCCGCCGCTGAAATCGCCGCTGCGAAAGCGCCCGCGGGTCGGGCGCGGCGCGCCTTGGCAGGATTGGCGCTGCTGATGGTACTGATCGGGGTGGCACTGGCGGCGTGGCAATGGCTCCGGCCGGCGCCCGCGGCGGACCGAGTGAAGCTGGCCGTGCTGCCGTTCGAAAACCTGAGCGGCGATGCCGAGCAGGATTACCTGAGCGACGGCTTGACGGAAGAAATGATTACGCAGCTGGCGCGACTGAACCCGGCTCACCTGGCCGTCATCGCGCGAACATCGTCCATGCACTTCAAGGCCAGCAAGAAAACGGTGACCGAGATCGGGCAGGAACTGGGCGTGGACTACCTGCTGCAGGGCAGCATCCGCCGCGACGGCGATGGGTTGCGCATCAGCGCGCAACTCATTCAGGTCAAGGACCAGACCAACGTCTGGGCCGAAAATTATGGGCGCAACGTGAAGGACATCCTGGCCGTGCAGGATGAAGTGGCGCGCGCCATCGCCGCGAGGATTGGCATCGAGTTGGCTGGAGAGAATCGGGTGGGTCTCGCCGGCACGGTTGCCATTTCCCCGGAAGCCTACGAGGACTACCTGAAAGGCCGCTTCTTCTGGAACAAGTTGACGGTTCCGGGCTACGAGAGAGCCATCGAGCATTTCGACGCCGCGATTCGCAAGAATCCCGACTTCGCGGAAGCGTACGCAGGGCTGGCGGACTCTTATGCCAGCCTCGGTTTATGGGGCCTTCCCGGGCGAGAGGCGCTGGCCAAGGCGAAGGCCGCGGCGGAAAAGGCCGTCGCGCTGCGCGAGACGCTGGCGGATGGCCACGCCTCGAAAGCGTTTATTGCCATGAGCTACGAATGGGACTGGGAAACCGCGGAGCGGGAGTTCCTCCGCGCGCTCGAGCTCAACCCCAGCTATGCACATGCCCATCACCGCTACGGTTACCTCCTGATGCTCAGAGGCCGATCGGAACAGTCGGCGGCGGAGTTGAGGCAGGCGCAGGAGCTGGATCCGCTGTCGATGGTCATCAATGCCAATATCGGTTTTCGGCTCTACCTGATGCGGCAATACGACGCGGCCCTCGCCCATTGGGACAAGAATCTGGAAATGGACCCGGACTTCCCGCTGCTCCATGGTTACAAGGCCTGCGCGCTCACCATGCAAGAGAAGTATCCCGAAGCCCTCGCCGAACTTGAACGCGCCATCGGCACTCCGGGCGTGATCGCTGCCAGGGGTTATATCTACGGACGCATGGGCCGCAAGCAAGAAGCTCGAAAGCAGCTCGAGGCATTGCTCGAACTGAGGAAAACGACGTTCGTGCCGGCGTTCTATGTCGCGCTGCTCTATACGGGCGTCGGCGACAAGGATCAGGCCTTTGCGTGGCTGGACCGGGCCATCGAAGAGCGATCGGGATACTTGATGGAAATCCACGTGGATCCGATGTTCGACACCCTGCACTCGGACGCGCGGTTTCAAGCCCTGCTGCACCTGCTGGGGCACGATGGCGTGAAGCCGCAGGCTGCTCGCCCTGGTGGCCAGGAGCGTCAGGATTACTTCGGCAATCCCTTGATGAGCAGCCAGAGCCCCATGCCCGTTTCGAAAAAGAACATCGGCACCATATGGAGCGGGTAGAGCACGCCCTGAAGGCTGGGCACGATGAAAAACGAGAACGTTCCGATCGCCAACGCCAGGGAGGCAACGATGCCGAGCATCGCCAGCGCCTTCGGCACATATCCGGATCGCAGCCAGAGATACGCGAACACCGTCGACCCGAAGCCGAGGAAGATGAACACCATCGCGTATTGCGTCGAGTGGGTGCCGATGCTGAGCCGCGCGAGCGCCGCGAGCTGGTCGGTCTGGAACACTCGCAGGTATTCAGGGTTGCCGAGAATTCGCAGCGCGTCGAAGCCGTGCGCCGCCATCATGATGCCGACGCTCACCGCGGCCACCCTAAGGAACGCCGCATACAAGGCGAGATGCCGGTTGATCGGCGTGAGGATCACGACGAGCGCGGCGATCAGCGTCGCATCACTGAGAAACGTCAGGATCTCGACGCCAAGGCCGATGCGGAACAGCAGTTGATGATTCAGGATGTTCTGCGCCGTGACGGTCGCATCGGCGACCACGAGGGTGCCGCGTATATAGCCTTCAGTAAACATCGAGGCGGCCATCGCGAACAGATAGGCGATGCCGACAATCGTCGCGGCCTTTCGTTGTGCTGGTTCGATGGCGCGGAGCTCGATCATACGGCCTCCCCGGCGAGGTGGATCGTCGTCCGCGCCACGCCACGCGGGCGCAGCTTAAACTTCCAATACCCGATCGCGGCAAGCGGCAACAGGACTCCGGCGGCTCGCAAGGCCGGGATGCGAAGCCCCGCAGGTAATCGATCCGGGCCAAGGAAGAATGCGATCGAAGCGACGAACATCGCGAAGCACATGCGCCACAAATGGCGCTTCAGTCGAGCGGCGCCTTTCGGCGGATCGCCACGCCACACTCGCAGGTCGCCAACCGCTGCGCCGCAGGCAACAGCGCCGAACAGGACGAGCGGGTACGCCATTCCAGAGGCCGCACCGCCTTTGTTGATCGAGACGAGCGCCAGCACGAGGCATCCAGCGGCGATCCCAAAGCCCATCACCATTGCCGCGCGCTCGAGCCACGGCATTCGTTCCCGTTGAACGGTCATCAGCGACGTGACTACGAGGTAGAAGGTCAGCGCCGCGGATGGCAGATTGATGCCCGGTGCCGCGCCGTTAATCGCAGAGATCGCGAAACCGGTAACGGCCATCGTCAGCATCACCGCGACAAACAACATCCCGCTCTTGCGATGAAGCGACGAACCTTTCGCCGCATACAAGGCGAGGTAACCAGACAAGAGCCCGATTCCGCCGGAGAGCACGTGAACCAACAGGGTCAAAGGCATGATCGTTATTCGCCGCTCAAACTCAACACCTTGCGGCCCCGTGCTAGCGAAGGGGTATGTTGGTGGAGGTTGACGAGTTCGGGCTCCAGTGCATTTGCCATAGGGTGTAGACGGTCTACGGGTTAATACGTAGACCGTCTACGGCTCGTTCCCGGACCCGGTCTATCGAGGACAGGAGTTCTGATCGAGTCGCGCAATTCGCACATCAAGTGTCACCTTGCCCGCGCAAACACCTCGTCGATGCTCACCGCCGTGATTGCGCCAACCCCGAGCGCGCGAAGCGGCCGTTCGATGGTCTTGCGGTCGCCGACGATCGCGATCACGAGATGATCGGGCCGGAAGTATTGGTCCGCCACGCGGCGAACGTCGTCCGCGCCGACCGACCGAATTGCCGCCTCGTACTGGGAGTAGTAGTCATCCGGCAGGTTGTAGGCCACGAGCGACTCGAGCGCCTGCAGCCGGCTCGAAATACGACCGGTCGCCTCGAATGTCCTCGAGAACTCGAGCGCGCTGTCGTCCTTCGCGCGGGCGAGCTCGTCGGCGGGTATACCCTTCAGGACGTTGGTCAACTCGTTGAGCATTTCGCGGAGCGACTCGGCCGTCTTGTGGCCCTGCGCCGCGGCGGCCACGACGAACGGTCCCGCGGACTTGCGAATTTCGAAGCCCGATCGCACGCCGGCCGTGTAATCGCGCAGCGTCGGGTTGCGCGCCGAGCCGAACCGGCCCTTGAGGACCGCGTTCAGCACCCGGGTTGGAAAGAAATCCGCCATCGAGCTCGATCGGCCCACACCGCCGACGAGAATCCGTGACTGCGGCGCGTCGGGCAGGTCCACGAGCATCAACCGCCGCGGCGGCGGTGGAATCTCCGGCGCTGGTTCGCCGGCGACTCCAGGCGCGCCGGCCGGCCGCCACTTGCCGAAATACGTTTCGAGCAGCGGCAGCACCCGGTCCGCCTCCACATCGCCCACGACGAGCAAGGTGCTGTTGCCAGGCCGGTAGGCGGACTTGTGAAAGGCCCCAAGATCCTCCGCCGTCACCGCCTCGAGGCTGTCCATAGTGCCGATCTGCGCCGCGGCGTTGCGCTGCGACGGACCGTACAGACCGCGCGCAAGCACCAGGGCCGCGATGGCGTCCGGATCGTCGCGTGCACCGCGCAGCGTCTGGAGGTGCTGCCGCCGCACGCGATCGAGCTCAGGTTGCGGGAACGTCGGGCGCTGCCATACATCCGCCATCAGCGGCAGCGCCTCGGCCAGCCCCGCCACCGGCACGTACAACCGCAGGAACGAGGAATCCACGCCGGTCGACGCGGAGAGATTGGCAAGAAGGACGTCCAGCGCGTCGGCGATTTCGACGGCGGAACGCGAGCCGGCGCCCTTGGTGAGCATCGCGGAGGTGAGACTCGCAATCCCATATCGACCCGGTGGATCGGCGTCGGTGCCGGTCGGCACCTGCAGGCTCATCTGCACAACCGGCAGCTCGTGCTGCTCGACGATCCACACCGTGAGGCCATTGCTCAACTGATGCTTCAGGATCGCCGGCGTCGCCATCGGCGAGGCGCCCGAAGGTGGCCGCTGGCTGCGACCCGGCGCCTGCCCGTGGGCAGTGGTCACGGCGACGACGACGAGAACAGCGGATGCGATCGTGTTGTTCAATTCAGCGTCCAGAGCGAGATCGACGTGACGTCCTTGATGAAGACCCGATTGCCCGAGACGGTTGGCTGCGCCCAGGTCTCGCTGTTCGCGACCGTATACCGTTTGAGGGGTTCGAATCCACTGCGGTTGCTCCTCGCCACGATCAGCTCGGCGTCGTCGTCCAGCAACAGGAGAAGATTGCCTGCCTTCACCACGGCGGTGTTCGAGGCCTGGCGAGGCTGACCGAGCCAGAGCACACGGCCGGTCTCGGCGTCGAGCGCGAAGAACTGGCCTCGAGCCTTCTCGGACAGGCCGAACAGGGTGTTGCCGATGAGCACCGGGTTGCTGAGGAACAGCGAGACCTCCGTGGTCTGCCACACAACATCCACGACCCACGCGCCGTCGCGCCTGGCCGGCTTCAGCGCGGCAACTCCCGCTGACTGGCCGCCGACGATGAGCGTCTGTCCGTACAGGAGTGGCGTGATCGCGCTCGGCGTACCGCGAGACGGCCACGGATGCTCCCACAGCCGTGTGCCATCGGACAGCGAAACACCGAGGACGCTGGCTTGGGTCATCGTCACGACCTGGCGAACGCCATCGAGTTCCACGATGATGGGCGAGGCATACGCGCTGCGACCGACCCCGGTCCATCTGACGGCGCCGGTGTTCGCGTCAAACGCGGTCAGCGGGCCGTGATTGCCCGGGTGGACGATGACGAGGTCCTGATCTCCGACTGGAGACACGGCCATGCCGTAGGTCGGATGCTCGCTCGCTGCAGGTGTCTGCCACGCGATGTGTCCCGTTGCGGCGTCGAAGGCGGACACGATGCCGGTGATCCCGAGCGTGAACAGTTTGCCAAGATGAAACAGCGGCGTGGCCTTCGGCCCCACGCCGTGGGCAGCGGCCAGGGTGGCCGGCGCATACGGGGCCGGGTAGCTGGTGTGCCAGCGCTCCTGGCCGGTCTCGGCGTCGAGCGCCGTCATCACTTCCGTTCCATTGCGCCGCGTAAAGACGTAAACGATGTTCGCCACGACGAGGGGTGTCGCGTAGCCCTCTCCGACGTCAACCTTCCACCTGCGGGTCAGCGCCTCAGGCCAGGTCGCCGGCTCGGCGAAGGCGCTGGCTGCGCCGTCGCGGTTCCGGCCGCGCCACTGTGGATAGTCTCGCCCAGAGCTCTGCGCGGCGAGCGTGCCGACACCCGCTAGCAGTAGGGCACCCCCCACGAACAGCCAGCGGTGTGCCGACCCTGGTCGAACTCCGAACGCCATGTCGGTCATTACACCCTAACTACCGCCGTCAACCAAAGTTGACGGTTTATTTATTGATTATAAATATGTAACTTGACGATAATCAATAAATAGATTATTGATATTAAATAAACTCAAGGGTGGTGAATCATGTCAGGTCCAGCCTCGTCCTCCGCCGCGCTGCCGATCGCACACGTCGTGCTCAGAATCCTCATCGTCCTGAACTGGCTGATGGCCGCCGCGATCCTCGCCCTGGTGGTGGCCATGCCGAACGAGCAATGGATCATGAGCGCTTTCAAGCTCTCTCCTTCGCCTGACACAGAGCGGCTGGTCATGGGCCTGCGCGCAGTCGCCGTCCTCGGTCTCGCCGTGATTCCGCTCAACTACGCCGTCCTCAAGCGGCTGCTCGCGATGGTTGAGACGGTTCGCACCGGCGACCCATTCGTCGCCGCGAACGCCGCACGGTTGCAGGCGATCGCCTGGGCGCTGCTCGTGCTGCAGCTTCTGAGCGTTGTCATCGGCGCGATCGCCAAAGCCGTTTCCACTCCGGCGCATCCGGTCCATCTCGATGCCGGCTTTTCGATCAACGGCTGGCTCGCCGTCCTCCTCACGTTCCTGCTGGCCCGCGTGTTCGCGGAAGGCACGCTCATGCGCGAAGACCTCGAAGGGACGGTGTGACATGGCGATCGCCGTCAAGCTCGACGACCTGCTCCACGATCGACGGATGACGCTGACCGAGCTCGCGGATCGAGTGGGAATGACGCTGGCGAACCTGTCGATCCTCAAGACTGGCAAGGCGCGCGCGATCCGCTTCTCGACACTGGACGCGATCTGCAAGGCGCTCTCATGCCAGCCTGGCGACCTTCTCCGGTTCGAGCCGGACCACGCCGAACGCGAGCAGCCGCCGCAGAAGAGGACCTCCAAATGAAGCGCCACGTCACGTTGACCATCACGTCGTTGCTGTCGATCCTGCTGGTCTCATTTCACTTTGCGGACGACATCGCCCGTGGGATCGAACCGGGACGGTTCGGCACCATTACCGCGGTGCTCACCCTGGTGGTCTGGCTGTGCGGACCGCTGGTGCTCGCCGAACGGAGATCCGGCCTTGTCATCATGCTCCTCGGCTCTCTTCTTGGGTGCCTCATGCCTCTCGCCCACATGAGGGGCGCCGGACTTGTCGGCGGCCGCATCGCCAACTCCGGCGGAGTCTTCTTCTGGACCTGGACGCTCGTCGCGCTCGGCGTGACCGCGCTCTTCTCCGCCATCCTCTCGGCGCGCGGACTGTGGAACTGGCGATCGGGTCAAGCCCCGTAGTCCAACCTATTCCTGCCTCAACGCCGGCACCGGATCGATTCGCGACGCCCCATCGGGCAGGAATCCGTGCCGCCGCGACGCACGCGATGCAAGCGCAGCGTCCGCTGGTTATTGCGGTACCTTGACGCGCACTCGGAGTCGTCGCGCGGGCGCGGGCCCGACGCGGCGGGCGTCGGTGATCCACGCGCGCAGCTCCGGCTCGTCCATCCGCTCAGGCGTGCCGTCGTCAGCGCTCCCGAACACGTGCGGCATCGCGTCGCCGCCACGCCGCCACACCGCGACGATGGCCGCCGGGCCCTGCGCCAGCGCCTGGACGATGGACCGGCGCCTGCTCATGGCCCACTTCGCGGGACTCTCGCCGACGAGCGTGGTCGCCAGGGAGAAGTACGCCAGCGCGACGATGGCGGTTGTCGCGGCCTGGTCCACGCCCGCCACCCACGCGAGCGCGGCCGCCACCAGGATCACGGCCCCGGCGTCGATCCCCGCGGCAAGCAGCCGTGAGAGGACGGACCCCCGTCGTCCGTGCCATGCCGCGTCGAGTTCCAGGCGAACATCATTTGCCTGATGGGCCTCATTGGCCGCTCCCGTTGCCTCGGTGCGTTCGGCGCCCTCGTCATCGGGAAACAACCGGACGAACTCCGCACACGCCGCGGCCACCGGCACACCGATCATCCCCACGTAATCGCGAAAGAAGGAACGCCGGAAGAGACCCGTGGGCCAGCGGCGCAGGTCATTATGCTCAAGGGCCGCAAACAGGGAGGCCGGGATCTTCGTCGTGTCCGCAATCTCGGCGAGCGTGATCCCCTTGCCCTCGCGCGCGGCTCTTAACGCGAGGCAAAACTCCTGGCGCGAGTGGGCGGACAGACTTTCGCTGTTCAACGGCATCCGATCGAGGGTCCCTGGGGGGACTTCTCGTGTGGAGCAATTGTGCTGCCAATGCGTTCGCGGGCGATTCACGCCGATGGCGCAATCGTCGTCGATGACGCAGGAAATTTCTACACGGTGTGTGTGTTTCCGATACGTCCGGTCAGCACGGCCATTCCGCTCTGAGGGGTTACGGCAGTCGGTGGATGAACGTGCACCGGCTCGGTTCGAAATAGGTCCGCTTGCCATCCGAAGCCGCGTACCCGCGGGCGCGGAACGTGACGCCTTGCTGCTTCGCCAGGGCCGCGAGGTGTTGGTGGGTGTTGCCTTCGATGAACATCAGCAACACCAGCGGCAGGTCCGTGCCGTCTTTGGTGCGCAGCACGAAGCCCTCGGCATTGGCCACACCGTCGACGACGGCGCCGATGGCCTCGAGCGGCCGCGCCTTCGGATGCGGTGGCGCCGCGACCGTGTCGGCCGCCGGCGCTATCACCCACACGAGTGAGGGCACGCGGGGCAACTCGATATTCCTGATGGCTGTCGCACCGGGTTGCAAGCCGTCGAGCTCGCCGAGTCGATTCAGATACGCCGTCTTGAGGCAGGTGTCGTTCCGACAGGCGTCACGCGTGGACTTCAGCCACTGCGCTTGATCCGTCTGCAGGCACGACCCGCCGCTCTCCAGCGCCATCCGGGCCGCGACGTAGTAGCGGCCGAGATGCTCGTCGAGCTCGCTCAACCCGGCGTTGGCGCAGATCATTTTCTCGACTCGGGTCCGAGCCATCTTGCAGTCGAAACTTTGGGCCGAGACCGCGTTGGCGAAGCCCAACAGCAAGATCGCAGCGATCGTGAGGCGCATCATGGCGTGACCGTGTCCGGGGCGGGAGCAAGAGTAGAGAATACCATTCGGGCAGCGAATGGGCATTGCAGGGCTTCGCCGCGTTGAGTATGCTCACCTTGGTTTTTCCGAGTACCGAAGCTCCAAAGGGGATTGAATCGATGCGAATCCGAAATCTGCTCGTCTGCACTGCCATCTGCACTATCGCGCTTGTGTCCGCCAGCCCGTCGTGGGCCCAGGGTCGGGCCGGGGCCGCGGCCAAGGCCGAGGATCACACCAACCCGCGCACGGCGCGATTCGGGGTTTGGGACAACTCGACCAATCCCAACAACGTGATGACCTACGAGACCTACGACAAGGGCGGGAGCAAGCTCACCGTCAGCAACCCCAGCGATCCAAAGTCGGATTGGAGCTATGTGACGCTGTTCGATGGCGTGTTCCGTCCCGTCACCGGCCAGCCGGGCTCCGAGACGGCGGTTGAGATCATCAACCCGAAGAGCATCCGCATCTACAACAAGCGGGACGGCGTGGTGAACCAGGTGGTAATCAACACGTTGTCCGACGACCTCAACACGATCAGCAACGAGTACATCCGCATGGACAAGGACGGCAAGATCACGGGCGTCACGCACGTGACCTACATCCGCCGCAAGAAGTAGCACCGCGCAACAGATCGCGCTACGAAGATACGGCCGCCGGGTTACCGGCGGCCGTTCTGCTTTTCGGGGCGTGCAACTCGCGCCATCAATTGGTGACGATGGGGAGGTAGTACATGGTCTTCCCTGAGTTCCTGTCGAAGACGCGCGCGGACGGAAGTGCAATGCAGGGACGGACCTTGCCATTCTTCTTCTCGTCGAGGACCTGGAAAGTGACGTGGAACGGTCCACCCTTGGGGAAGTTCACAGCGGGCAGCTCGACCGAGCCGATCTGGCCAGGTCCCACCCTGAGCTCCGACGCGAACAGGACCAACCCTTCACCATTGAAAAACGTGACGCCGACGTTGCATGACGCGTCACCAACAAGCGAATTGGGCGGCGCCTCATTCACAATCTCGGCGGTCACGCCTTCGTCGTCAACGCTCTTGATGACTCCCCCGGAGCTGCCGGCCAGCTCGAACAGGAAGCTGGCGGCGACGTAACCACGCTCGGGAGCGCCGGCCAGGCCGGGTCTGGGCATTCCCAGAATGGCCGCGGTCGTCACCACGGCGAGCAGAACGATCATCCAGCGCCGATTTGTCATGTTGATTCTCCTCGATGGGACGAGTCTAGCGTGTCCGTCACCAGAGCGCGCGGTTCTCGAGCTGCTCAGTGACAGTCGGCGTTCCTGTCAGGCGAAGGTTGCCCCGCTGTAGCGTTTATCGAAGGCGGGCCTGCGCCATTTGGCCTGCTGGCATCTTCACTGGCGCGATATTTGGCTCGTGCGTCCTGCTCCCAGGACACTGGATCCATCCCTCAACAGCCTGGCGCGGGGTGCATGTAGCCGTCGCACACCTCGCAGAGAGCGCGCGCGCCTTGCATGAACCGGGACGCCAGCGCGCCCCACAGCCCACCCGCTCGTTCGGCGCCAGCGTTCGACATCGAGGTCGATACTACCTGAAGAGCCTCGGGTGCGCGACTCGGCACGTCCTGCCAGCGCGTGCGCTCTATTGCGCTTGCTAACGCCACTGCTTTGCGAGTCTAGTGATGTCGGGTGTTCTCGAGGGATAGGGCACCGGGTGCCGGACAACAGCCCGAAGCTTCGCTAATTAACTGGACCGCGGTCCCACGGCCCTACTACCAGGAGAAATCTGATGTTCCGAACCTTGCGGGTTCTGCTCGTGTTGGTGGCGGCCCTGGGCGTATTTGCCGAGCGGGCGGCCGCCCAGATTCCGTCTGCAGACGGAAAGTTTTACGCCTGCGTGCGCATCGATCGCGACCGCGAAGAGGGCCGGCTGACGCGCTTGGTCGCCGCCAGCGAAGCGTGTCGGCGCAATGAAACTCGCGTCAGCTGGAACGCAGCCGGTCCGCAGGGGCAGCCGGGGATCAACGGCACCCCCGGCACGAACGGCATTGACGGCACGAACGGGACCAACGGAATTGACGGGATCAACGGGATCAACGGGATCGACGGGATCAACGGGATCGACGGGATCGACGGGACCAACGGGACCCGTGCGGACGCGCCGTGCTTCGACAACACCAACCGCTACGTCGACTGCGGGAACGGCACCGTGACCGACACCGTAACGGGGCTGATCTGGCTGCAGACCTGGGACTGCCTGGGCTCCGCGGATTGGGCCGCTGCAAATGGAGCGGCCGCGGTCCTGGCGAACGGCCAGTGTGGCTTGACCGACGGGTCGTCAGCGGGCGACTGGCGGTTGCCAACCATCGACGAGTGGAGCGCGACGATCGCACGAGCCGTCGGCCTGAACTGCACCGCCGGACGCTTACCGACGCTGACAAACGATGCGGGGACCGCTTGTCAGTCGGTGGGGCCGTCGTCGTTTGGAGCGGGCGTGGCGGGGGGCACGCAAGCTCATTGGTCGAGTACCACCAACGAGACCCTCCCGGTCCGCGCCTGGTTCGTGAGCCTCGGCACCGGCGACGTCAGCCACACCAACAAGGACCTCACCGTTCGGGTGTGGCCGGTGAGAAGCGGCCGGCCGAATTAACTGCAGCGCGCGTCCGGCCAGATCGCTACAACAGTCCGGACGGACCATTGCGCGCTTCCTGAGCCTAGCGGAAGCCGTGGTCGCGCGCGAAGACGATCGCTTGCGCGCGGGACCAGACGCCTAA
>JBDTMB010000152.1:0-12275 GCA_039934485.1 Vicinamibacterales bacterium | reverse complement strand
TCTCTCGATTTGCGCCTCTCACTCCTCCTCACGGCCGAAGGCCGTCGCGGGCCGCTGGTCCTTGCGGCGTCCGCCCTCGCGGCATCGATCGTGGCTGAATTCGAATCCGTGTAATCTGTGTAATCCGTGGATGCATTTTATTGATGGGCCCGTCTTCCCTGCATGGCTGATTCCGGGATTCGCATCGTCAACGTGACTCGCCGAGGTCCGTCCGCGCTCTCCGGCGATCGCGATCGCGTGGCCGTCGAGGAGCCGATGGAAGTGCGCGTCAACGGCGCGGCGTTTGCCGTGATCATGCGGACGCCTGGCGCGGATCGCGATCTGGCGGCCGGGTTCCTCCTCGCCGAAGACGTCGTGCGCAGTGCGGATGAAATCGGCACGATTGCCTATTGCGACGACGAGGACGTGGACGAAGAGGGGCGCGCCAACATCCTGAATGTCACGGTGACGGGCGCCGCCGTGGAGCGGCTGGGCACGCGGCTGGGCGAGCGGCGGCAAGTGATGATGACCGCGTCGTGCGGCCTCTGCGGGCGGCGGACGATTGAATCGCTGCGCGCCCGCGTCGAATCGGTCGGCGGCGCGTGGACCATCCCGGCGTCGGTGATTTCGGCGCTGCCCGCGACCCTGCGCCCGGCACAGGCCGTGTTCGACTCCACCGGCGGGCTGCACGCGGCGGGGCTGTTCGATCTCGACGGCTACTTGCAGCTTTCTGCCGAAGACGTCGGCCGCCACAATGCCGTGGACAAGATCATCGGCCGGACGCTCCTGGCCGGCGGGCATCCGCTCGATCGCCGGCTGTTGCTGGTCTCGGGCCGGACGTCCTTCGAGCTGGTGCAGAAGGCGCTCCTCGGCGGCGTGCTGCTCGTCGCGGCCGTGTCGGCGCCGTCGAGCCTCGCCATCGATCTCGCGGAGCAGGCCGGCATCACGCTCTGCGGTTTCGTCCGCGGGCCGTCGTTCAATATCTACGCTCACCCCGAGCGCATCACCTGACACGACGGGCACCAGTAGGTGGTCCTGGCGTCGATCCCCATCTTCTTCACCGCGATCGGCGTGCCGCATTTTCGGCACGGCTTGCCGGGACGGCCGTAGACCCACAAGTGATCTGAGTGATCGGCGTGAGGCGAGTACCGCTTCAGCGATCGATAGGTCTGGATCTGCGCTGCCGTGCCTTCGATGACGTTCTCCTGCAACAGCGTCCGCGCCGTGTCGAGCAGTTGCTCGAGGACCGGCGCCGGAACCTCGCGCGCCGGCGTGTCGGGATGCACGCCGCACAGGAACAGCACCTCGGACTTGTAGATGTTGCCGATGCCCGCGACGCGGCGTTGATCGAGGAGCGCCTGCGCGATCGGCAGGTCGTGGGCGGCGCTCAGCCGCCGCGCGGCCTCGGCGCGATCGAACGATGCGCCGAGCAGGTCCGGGCCCAGCGCCGCCACCGGATCGGTCGTGGCCAGCTCGCGCGCGGTGACGAACTCGGCCACCGGCACATCGAAGGCCACGGCCACCCAGTCCGCGGTGTCGATGCGGATGCGCATCGCCTGCGGGCCGCGCCACCATCGCTCGCCATGGCGATAGACGTGCCACGAGCCGTTCATGCGCATGTGCGTGCGCAGGATCAGGCCGCCTTCGAAGGTGATCAACAGGTGCTTGCCCGCGGCCTCGCACCGTTCAACCGCGCGGCCGGCGATCGGCGTGTTGTCGTCAACCACCGCGAGGTGCGCGTAGGCGGTCTCGAACTTCGTGACCGTGTGCCCGGCCAGGATCTGGTGAAGCGTCCGGGCCGCGCGGAAGATGGCGTCGCCTTCAGGCATGGTCAGGCCTTGGGGCCGGCTTGCCCCGCCGAAGGCTTGGCGGAGGCGGGGGGCCTGGGAATGCGCAACTGCAATCCCTGGTGAGTCGCCGTGAAGCCGGCCTCGATCAAATACTGGCTCGCTGGATCGGTGGCGGCGGGCTGATCGTTGATCGTTTCGATCAGCCAGCCGCGCAGGCCTTCGGGCGCTTGCCAGGCCAGGCGCACCAGTTCGCGGGCCAGGGCGCGCCCCACTCTCGAGCGATCCGGTTCGTTTTCCGGGAGCGACACGATCAGCTGATGGTCGCCGCGGGCGATCCAGCACGCGAGGTTCCCATCGACGATCACGATGCGCGAGCCGGCGGTGCGGGTGGCGCCGCGGGAATCCGAGGCGGGCAAGACCGGCCACGGCACGAGCACGCCAAAGGGATTCGCCGGATCAGTCGCGGAGATCGTGACCGTCGTTGACGTCTCCTCGCGGGCGTCCCGCGCATCGCGCAGCAGATCGACCGCGCCCGGTTGCGCGAATTGCGCCGCGCCGAGCCCGGCGACGAAATAGCCTCGGCGGATGCGTCCGGTTTCCTCGAGCCGGCGCAGCACGGGGTAGAGCGCCGCGAATCCGCCGGGCAGGTGCTCGACCGCCGTGACGTCACGCGTCAGCACGCCGTGGCGTGCGAGCAGTTGTTGCGCCATCGCCGTGGCCCACTTGGTGGTGTCCGAAAGCGGCGAGCCGACCAGCGCCCATCGCCCTTCCGCCGACGGTGGCACCAATCGTCGCGATCGGAACGTCGCCGGGCGGCCCGAGCGTCGCGCGCGCTCCGGCGGCGATGCATAGGCGCGCAGCGCATGCAGCGTATCGTTGGTCACCAGCCCTTGCCACACCAGCGCCCAGATGGCGTCCACCGTGTCCTTGGGAAATCCGCCGCCCGCGGCTTCGTGCAGCGGACCGAAGAAAGAGGCGCCATGCTTCTGGAGAAACGCCACGAGGTGCGCGTCCTGCGCGGCCAACCCGCCGGGCGCCGCGCCGCCGAGCGATTCGGGCGGCCGCAAGCGCGCGAGGTGATCCGCCAGGTAGAGCGCGATGCGGCCGTCGCGGTCGCCGAGGGGTTCGACGCCCACCCACGACACCTCTCCGGCGCCGAGCAAGGTGTCGAGCATGTCGGGCGTGTAGTCGCGCACCCGCGCGGGCAGGACCTCGCGTTCCATCACCGACGCGACGAGCGGCACGCCCTGCAATTGCTCGATCGCGTCGAGCAGGCCGTCGAGGCCGGTGCGCGGGCGCGCCAGGCCGTGCCAGCCGACCAGGAAACGGCCGAGCACGGCGGCATCCACCGGTTCGACTTCCTGCCGCAGCTTGGCAAGCGATCGCTGGCGCACGCCGCGCAACACCTCCGCATCGCACCATTCGCGGCCGCGGCCGCCGGGACGGAATTCACCATCGAGGACCCGGCCGGTCGCGCGGAGCCGCGCGAGCGCGGCTTCGACCACGGCGACGCCCAGCCCGAGGCGGTCGCCGATCTGAGTGGCGGAGAACGGTCCGTGCGTGCGTCCGAATCGCCGCACGAGGTCGGTGACGGGATCCGCTGCGGCTTCGAGCAGGGCCTCCGGCAGGCCTTGCGGGAGCGGCGTGCCCAGCCCGTCGCGATAGCGGGCCGCGTCCTCAACGGCGATCAGGCGATCGGCGCCGGCCACGCGCACCTCGATCAGGCGGCGCTCGGCCACCAGTTGCCGCACCGCCTCGCTCATCACGCCGGGCTCGCTGCGCGCATCGATCTCCGCGCGTGACAGATCGCCAAGCCGCAGCAGCAGATCGTGCACCGCATCCGCCGATCGCGCGTGGAAGCGTCCGGGCAGGAACTGCAACTCCGCCTCGAGCGTTTCAAGCGCAACCGGGTCCAGCAGATCGCGCAGTTCGGTATCGCCGATCAAGTCTCGAAGCTGCGACTGATCGACCGACAGCGCTTGTGCCCGCCGCTCCGCCAGCGGCGCGTCGCCGTCGTAGATGTAGTTGGCGACGTAGCCGAAGAGGAGCGACGCCGCGAAGGGCGACGGCGTCCTCGATTCAACCCGGACGACGCGAATGGAGCGGCTGCGGACGCGGGTCAGGATGCCGGTCAGCGCGGGCAGGTCGAAAATGTCGCGCAGGCATTCGCGATAGGTCTCGAGGATGATCGGAAAGGAGCCGAACCGCGCCGCCACCGCCAGCAAATCCGACGCCCGCTTGCGCAGTTGCCAGAGCGGCGCGCGGGCGCCGGGACGCCGGCGCGGCAACAGCAAGGCGCGCCCGGCGGCTTCGCGGAAGCGCGCGGCAAACATCGCCGTCGAGCCGAGCTGGCGGACGACCAGCCGCTCCACTTCGTCGGGCTCGGGAATCAACAGCGACGTATCCGGTGGGGCATCCGCATCCGGATACCTCACCACGAACCCATCGTCGGACCACATCACCTCGACGTCGAGTCCGGCCTCATCGCGAATCCTCGCCGTGGCGGCCATCGCCCACGGCGCGTGGACCCGGCTGCCGAGCGGCGAGAGCACCGCGACGCGCCAGTCGCCGAGGTCGTCGCGTGATTGCTCGATGACGATGGTGCGATCGTCGGGGACGGCGCCGGTGGCGGCGTGTTGATCGTCGAGGTATTGCAGGAGGTTGGCGCCGGCCTGGTCGTCGAGGCCGTGGTCCTCGTGCAAGGTCGAGAGCGCCTCGGCGCGTGGCGCCTTGCGCAACTCGCGAACCAGCTTGCCGATGGCCAGGCCGAGCTCAACCGGACGGCCGGGCCCTTCGCCCTTCCAGAACGGCATCTTGCCCGGCTGGCCCGGCGCCGGCGACACCAGCACGCGGTCGTGGGTGATCTGATCGATGCGCCAGGTCGAGGCGCCGAGGAGAAAGGTCTCGCCGGCGCGCGCTTCGAAGACCATCTCTTCGTCGAGCTCGCCGACGCGCGCCTTGGTCTTGTCGGCGCCGGAGAGGAAGACGCCGAACAGGCCGCGATCGGGAATCGTCCCCGCGTTGGCAATGGCGACGCGCTTGGCGCCCTGCCGCGCCATCACCATGCCGTTGACGCGGTCCCAGGTCACGCGCGGGCGCAGTTCCGCGAACTCGTCGGACGGATAGCGGCCCGACAGCATGTCCAGCACCCCGTCAAAGATCGCGCGGCTCAGTTCGGCGAACGGCGCGGCGGCACGGACCACCTGGTACAACTCGTCCACCGACCAGCGTTCCATGGCGGCCATCGCGACGATCTGCTGCGCGAGGACGTCGAGCGGGTTGCGCGGGTAGCGCGAGGACTCGACCCTGCCGTGACGCATCGCCGAGGTCACCGCCGCGCACGCGACGAGGTCGCCGCGAAACTTGGGAAAGATGATCCCCTCGCTGACCTCGTCGATCCGGTGGCCGGCGCGGCCGATGCGCTGCAGCCCGCTCGCCACCGACGGCGGCGACTCGATCTGAATCACCAGATCGATGGCGCCCATGTCGATGCCAAGTTCCAACGACGAGGTCGCGACCAGCGCGCGCAGGTGCCCGCCCTTGAGGAGGTCTTCAATCTCCGTGCGCTGCGCCCGCGCCAGCGAGCCGTGATGCGCCCGCACCAACGACTCGCCCGCCAGTTCGTTGATCGCCGCCGCGAGGCGCTCGGCCAGGCGGCGGCTGTTGACGAACAGCAGCGTCGAACGATGCGCGCGGATCAGCTCGAGGAGCCGGGGATGCATCGAACTCCAGATCGATTGCGCCACCGGCCCTTGCCCCGCCGGCCCGCTGGGGATGGCTGCCGGCTTGCCCATGGCGGACATGTCTTCCACCGCGGATCGCACGCTGATGGCCAGCTGCTTCGGCGCGCTGGCGTCGACGATCGTCACGGGGCGATAGGCCACCGCTCCACGCTCATCGACAAATTCGTCATGCACCGAATCCGCGTTATCAGTCGATGACCTGTGCGATTTCGCGTTCTTCGTGATTTGTTTCCTGGTGTTCCTCGTGGCTGATCCGCCAAGAAACCGTGCGACCTCATCGAGCGGCCGCTGCGTCGCCGACAGTCCAATCCGCTGCAACGGCTGCCCCGTAATCCGCTCCAGCCGTTCGAGCGACAGCGCCAGGTGCGCGCCACGCTTGGTGGAGACCAGCGCGTGGATCTCGTCGATGATCACCGTCTCCACGGATCGCAGGCTGTCCTGCGCGTTCGAGGTCAGCAGCAGGAACAGTGATTCCGGCGTGGTGATCAGGATGTCGGCCGGCGAGCGCTGAAACCGGGCGCGTTCCGCCTGAGGCGTGTCCCCGGTGCGAATCGCGATCGCCGGCGCATGGAATGGCAGGCCCATCGCGCCGGCGGCGTTCGAGATGCCGGCCAGCGGCGCCCGCAGGTTGCGCTCGACATCCACCGCCAGCGCCTTGAGCGGCGACACGTACAGGACGCGGCACCTGTGTTTGACGCCGGGCGCCGGCTCGAACATCAGCCGATTGAGCGACCACAGGAAGGCCGCCAGGGTCTTGCCGCTGCCGGTGGGCGCGAGGATCAGCGTCGATTCGCCGCGCGCGATCGGCGGCCAGCCGCGTTTTTGCGGAGAGGTGGCGGCGGCAAAGCTGGCGCGAAACCACGCCGATACCGCTGGATTGAAATGCGACTCGATAACGTCAGCCACAGGCCACAGATAAACACAGATACGAAGGAAAGGCAGCCACAGATAAACACAGATACAAAGCCAAAGCAGCCACAGATAGACGCAGATCACAGAAGAGCCGGGTTTTCTTTTCGGTGTTCATCTGCGGCTCCGCTTTATCGGTGGCCTGTGGCATAATCATTGGCTACATGGGTGACGCTGGCGAAGGCCTAATCGACGCTGAAGCGCGCTTGCAAGAGCGCATGGATGAACTGGAAGAAAGCCGGAAGGCGGCCAAGGACAAAGGTCCCAAGGTCGACCCCGAGCATGTTCGCGCGGTAGAGTCGCTCCGCCTCGCTCGCGTCGAGCTCGAGTGCCAGCTGGCGCTCACGACGCACCCGATGCGCCGCGATCAAATTGGCCAGGCCCTCGCCGAGATCGATAAGCGGCTGGCGGTGATGGACAAGGGCAAGAAATAGCGAATAAGGAATGACGAATTCACAATAACCAAAGGCCATCCGCTCTTGGTTATTGCTTATTGCTTATTGCTTATTGCTTATTGCTTATTGGTTATTGGTTATTGGTTATTGGTTATTGGTTATTGGTCGTCCTGAACGCCTGTTTCAGTGCTTGTGCAAACGCCACCGGTGAATCGGGTCGCGACTGGCGATCGTAGGCAATCGCCCGCCTGATTGCCGCCGCGAGCGCCTCGCTCATCCCGCCCACGTCGACCGTCGCTTCCCCCGCGGCCTGTCGCATCCCGATGTCGATGAAGGAGCCGCCGCCGTAGGGGAGTTTCCCCGTCACCATCTCATACGCCATCGCGCCCAGGCTGAAGACGTCGGCCCGGCTGTCCACGGCGTCGCCGCGGAGTTGCTCGGGCGCCATGTACGCCGGCGTGCCGATGATGGTGCCGTCCACGGTTCCGCCGAACGTCTGGCCGCTGTCGGTCCCGGCCGGCGAGGAGAGCTTGGCGACGCCGAAGTCCACGACCTTCGGTCCCGTTCCGCTCGCCGGCAGCAGGATGTTCTCGGGCTTCAGGTCGCGGTGGAAGATCCCGGACTGGTGCGCCGACTCGACGCCGCCGGCGATGCCGTCCATCAGCGCCAGCATCCGCGCCGGATCGAGCGTACGCTCGCGCCGCATCAGTTGCCGGAGATCCTCGCCGGGTACGAACTCCATCACCAGGAACGCCGCGCCATCGGCGAGCGTGCCGTAGTCGAAGACGGTGACGATGGCGGGATGCTGGAGCCGCGCGACGATCTGCGATTCGCGGTGGAACCGCGCGCGCGCGTCCGCCGACGACAGCAGGTCCGCGCGCACCACCTTGATCGCTACCGCGCGCGCCAGCCGCAGGTCCCACGCGCGATAGACCGCGCCCATGCCCCCCTGGCCGATGATCGCGTCGACGCGATACTTCGCATCCACCACCGCGCCCACGCCGATTCCGGGTCCCGCGCCGGTGCCAGTCACCACGGTGGGCGTGAACTGCGTGCCGCCGCCGGGGATCACCGATTCGCTGGCCTTGCGCCGGAGCCGCGAGAGGTCCAGCGCCACGCCCATCTGCACCGCGATGCCGCGGAGCAGCTCGCGATCTTCCGGCGTGAAAGGCTCTTCCGAGCGTTTCTGGCCGAGCGCCACCAGCCCGACCAACGGCCGCGGGTCGCTGCCGCCGGCGAAGATCGGCACGAGCAGCGCCGCGTCGATCGCCGCCAGCCACGCGCGATCGGCGGGCGGAATCCTCGCCACCGGCGATGACTCATCATCGAGAAAGACTTCGAGCGGCCGGTCGGACCAGCGCAGGAGCGTCACCAGCGCGCTGTCACCCGCCAGCGGCGCCGCGTCGGCGCGCACCGCGGCGACCACTGCAAACGCGCCGCCATTCTCGGCCAACACGGCGACGCATTCCGGATGGAGCGCGGAATCGATTTGCGCGACGACCATCGCCACCAGTTGGCGCGGGTCGGCTTCGTACGGCACGCGGCTCGCCAGGGCGACCAGGATCTCCCGCGCGTCGTACTCGGCGCGGAAGAAACGTTGATCCAGCCACCGCCTGGCCGCCTCGCGATAGCGCAGGCCGAGACCGAGCAGGCCCAGGCAGAACAGGTAGAAAAGCGGCCGCCCGCGGATGATCATCGCCAGCGATTGCTCGCGCTGCTGCACGAGCGACCCGGCGAGCGCGATGATCGGCAGCAGGACCAGGGCCGCAATGGTGCGCCTGGCCAGCGCGTACTGCAAACTGCGCCGCAACACCGTGCGCGGGCTGAAGACGTGGCGCACCGCCACCGCGTAGGGCAGGCCAAAGGCGGGCAGCAGGACCACCGCCTGCAGGAACGCTTCCACCCACCAATACAGCGCAATCGGCTGGCCGCCGACGAGCCCGCCGAGAAGGGGAATGCCCGTCTTGAGCGCGTAGGCGAAGACCGCGGGCACGCCGGTGAAGACGACGATCTGGATCCGGCGGCGTTCGTTGGCGTCCAGGTTTTGACGATACCGGCCGATGCCTTCGATGACGATCAGCACATTGGCGGCGAGCAGCAGCGCGAACGAGGCGTCGAAGGTCCAGGCGCGTTGCGAAAACCAGGCGACCAGTGGCGCCACCGCGTCGGCGCCCAGCAGGAAGCCCGCCGTCGCCGTGCTGATCACCAACATCGGCAACGACGCCAGGGCCAGGGCCATCGGGATCCATCGATGGCGATCGAGGATCTCGGCGCGATGCGGGAAGAACAGCACGGCGAAGCCGATCACCGGGAACGAGAGGGGCGTCGCGAGCCAGTTGAACAGCAGAAGCAGCGGACCCAGGATCGGAACCGCGGTGTCGGCGCCCAGCAGCGGTCCCGCATTCGCCACCGCCGTGGCGATGAGCGCGAGCATCATCAGCGTGGCCGTGGTGCCGCTCGCGCCCAGCACGAGCAGGACCGCCGCGCCGGCGAGGAACCCCGCGGTTTGCGCAATCGGCCCGAGGTGCTGGCGCAGCCAGCCGGCCTGCGTCGCGGCATCGGTGGCCCACACCGCCTGGCGATCGAGCACGACGACGCGCGGCGTGGCGCCGGCGCCGTCCGAGACCCCAAGCGTGATGGCGCTCTGCGGACTCGCGCGCTGCATCTCGCGCCAGATGCCCAGCGTGGCCGCCGGATCGGCCGGCAGACCCTGATCGAGGCGGATCGTGTGGCCGCGCGCATCGGCGATGCTCGAGACGGTCATGCCCGGGCGGAGCCCGGCTTTTTCGGCGGCGCTTCCGGGCCATACTATGGTGATGGTGACCGCGGTGACGGACAAGCCGTTGAGGTTCGGCGGGCGAATGACCGCGATGGGGCGCGGCGCGGCCAACGCGCCGAACACGGTGTCGCCCGAGACCGCGACGCCGGCGCCGGCCGGCCAGAGATGCGGGCGCAGGACGAAGGCCTGGAGGCCGAACGTCACCAGCGACGCCGCCAGAACCACGCCGACCGCCAGGCGGCCGGTTGATTGCTGCATGCAGGCGATTGTAGTGCGTGTGATATCCTTCACAAGCACGTCGAATCCCGCGTGCGCGGGCTTTTTTCCTGGACGTACCAAGACATGACCGGCTGGGGCGGAATCGTTCTCTTAGGCGTAATCGGAGTCGGCTTCGGCATCGTCTCCGTGGTGGCGTCCTATTTCCTAGGACCGCGCAATCCCACACCCGAGAAACTGGCGGCGTATGAGTGCGGCATGCCACCGGTGGGCGACGCCCGCGAGCGCCAGTCGGTGAAGTTCTATCTCATCGCGATGATTTTCCTGCTCCTCGACATCGAGGTCGCTTTCCTCTATCCGTGGGCGATGGCGATGCGGGAGCTGTCGTGGCCCGGTCTCGTGCAGATCGTGGTGTTTTTCCTGATCCTCGTGGTCGGCTACATCTACATCTGGCGCAAGGGCGTGCTCAACTGGGGGCCGGAGTTCGATCCGGACTACAAGCACGCGGCCAAGCCCGGACCGGCGATCGTCAAGAGATATCAATATGGGACTCGAAACTGATTTTGAAATCCCCGTCGTCACGACGTCCGCTGAATTCCTGATTCAGTGGGCGCGGCGATCGGCGATCTGGCCGGTGACGTTCGGCCTGGCGTGCTGCGCGATCGAGATGATGGCGATGGCGTCGAGCCGCTACGACGTCTCGCGCTTCGGCGCCGAGGTGTTTCGCGGCTCGCCGCGGCAGGCGGACCTGATGATCATCGCCGGCCGGCTGTCGCGCAAGATGGCGCCGGCGCTGCGCCGCATTTACGACCAGATGCCCGAGCCCAAGTGGGTGATCTCGATGGGCGCCTGCGCGTCGTGCGGCGGCGTGTTCGACAACTACGCGATCGTCCAGGGCTCGGACCAGGTGGTGCCGATTGACGTGTTCATTCCCGGCTGCCCGCCGCGGCCCGAAGCCGTGATCTACGGCATCGTGCAACTGCAGAAGAAGATCGCCGCCTCCAGGCTCGACCAGTCGCCGAAGGTCCGCATCGCATGAGCGCTGCCGAGATCATCGCGGCGCTCGCTCCGCTTGTACCAGGCGCGACCTACGAGGAGCTGGTCTCGGCGGATGCCGCCGTCACGCCGACCATTCTCGTGCCGCTCGATCACCTCATTGCCACCTGCCAGGCGCTGACCAGCGCCGGCCTCGAGTACGTCGCGTTTTCCGACGTGACCGCGGTGGACTTCCAGCCAAACCGCGAGCCTCGCTTCGACGTGGTATATCACCTGGTGTCGCCGCATCGCCGCGCTCGCGTGCGCCTGAAGGTGCGGGTGGCGCTGGACCAGGAAGTGCCGACGCTGTCGACCGTATTTCCCGGCGCCGGTTGGCCGGAACGCGAACTCTACGACCTCTTTGGCATCGTCTTCACCGGCCACGCGGACTTGCGCCGGCTGATGATGCCCGAGGACTGGGAAGGCTTTCCGCTGCGCAAGGATTATCCGGTGCAGCTGCGCAAGGACGCGCAGACCTACATGCCGTTGCAGGTCACGGCGGAAGAGTTCAAGGCGAACATGGAGCGCGATCGATATTCGCGAACTCCGCCGAAGTCGTAGATGGCGGACGATACGCGCGCGGCACACGTGATTGGCGTGCTGCGTGAAGCCGCCGCGGCGCACGAGCGCCACGTCGCGAAGGCCGGGGCGATTGTGGACGCGGCCATCGCGATCGCCGGGGCGTTGAAGCAGGGACGCACGGTGTTGGCGTTCGGCAACGGGGGCAGCGCGGCCGACGCGCAGCACTTCGTCGCCGAACTGGTGGGGCACTACGAGCGGGACCGCAAGCCGTTGTCGGCGATGACGCTGTCGAGCGACACCAGCATCCTGACCGCGGTGGGCAACGATTACGGCTACGATCGCGTGTTCGCGCGGCAGATCGAAGCCAATGGCCGGCCCGGCGACGTGGCGCTGGCCATCAGCACGAGCGGCAACTCGCCGAACGTGCTGCGCGGGCTGGAAGCGGCGCGCGATCGCGGGATGGTGACGATCGCGTTGACGGGGAGCGGCGGGGACGCGGGCCGCCTCGCGCAGTTTCACCTCGGCGTCGCCGAAACGCGGACGCCCAGGGTGCAGGAAGTGCACATCACGGTGTTGCACATCCTTTGTGAGTTGGTGGAGAAAGAGTTGGAGGGTTGACCACGCAGATCACGGAGTGCACGGAGTCATTTGATCAAAGCCTCCGTGTCCTCCGTGTTCTCCGTGGTTCATTAACAGATGGCTGACGTTCGCACAGAAACGATGACCGTCAACATGGGGCCACAGCACCCCAGCACGCACGGCGTGCTGCGGCTGGTGCTGGAGCTCGATGGCGAGACCGTGGTGTCGGTGCAGCCGACGATCGGGTTCTTGCACACCGGCATCGAGAAGACGGCCGAGCAGAAGAAGTGGCAGCAGGTGATCCCGCTCGTCGAGCGCATGGACTACC
>JBDTMB010000151.1:0-12291 GCA_039934485.1 Vicinamibacterales bacterium | reverse complement strand
ACCCCGATAAGCAGAGTCAGAGTCTGCTGTCCTACCGTTGAACGACCTCCCAGCACGGTGGAACCTCCGATTATAGCGGAGCCTCCCGAAGCCGGGCAAGCCGGACCCGTCAGACGAAACTGGTCAGCCAACCCGCAAGACTCAGCCAGGCGCCAGTGGTCATGAGCGCCAGCCTGAGCACGTAGGAGCCAATCAACAGCCCCGTCCCGGCCAGGAACACCGTGTTCACGTGGCCGGATCGTCGGGTGTCCAGGATGAGGCACAGCAAGGTGATCGCCGTGGGAAAGCCAAAGAACCACAACGGACCAACCGCCAGCAGTGGCGCAATCTGGACCCGGGCCAGCGCCGGCGGCAGGAAGTTGACCGCCGTCAGCAGCATCAGGCTCTTGTGCGCGGCCGGCCTTCGCCGGTAGTAGATCGCTCCCGCGAAGAGCAGCGCAAACATTATCAGGTCGAACACCGGCACGATGAGGAATCCCAGGGGCGGGATGCCAGGCGGCGAGGACGCCGATCCGTACTTCGCCGCTCGCAGCGCGGTGGGGACGCCGACCGCGATGATCAGCGCGCCGAGTCCGATGCCGGCATATCCCAGGCGTTGGTGCAGCCGGATCCGTTTCGCCGCGATGAATCGAACCTGGGTCACAAATAGCAGAACCCACGCCGTCATCAGCAGGCCGTGAAGGTGAACCAGGGCAGAAGGCAGCGGCGGCGTGTCGAACCAGCCCTTGACGTAATACGTCCGGCCAAATCCGACAAGGACGATCAGCGGGAACACGATCGCGGCGGCCAGGTACAGGCGTCGATCAAAAAGGTGTCGATCGGGGCTCGGCGTCCTATTCATGGTTGAATCGTGCAGTGTACATGAACGCCCCGCCCGCGCCGCCGGCCCCGCTCAGCGGCCTGAGCGGGGCTGACGCCCAGGCCAGGCTCAAGACCCACGGATACAACGAGCTGCCGCGGGCGGGCCGGCGCACTCCTTTCCGCATCGTGATCGAGGTGCTGCGCGAGCCGATGCTGGCGTTGCTCCTCGGCGGCGGCGTGATCTACCTGGTCCTCGGCGACCTCGGGGAAGCCATCATCCTGCTCGCCTTCGCCACCCTGTCGGTCGTGATCACCGTGGTGCAGGAAAACAGGACCGAGCGCGTGCTCGAGGCGCTGCGTGACCTCACCAGCCCTCGCGCGCTGGTCATCCGCGGCGGCGAATGCAAGCGGATCGCCGGCCGCGAGGTCGTGCCCGGGGATCTGATCGTGCTTGCCGAGGGCGACCGCGTACCCGCCGACGCCCGGCTCGTGGACAGCCGCGATCTGCACACCGATGAATCCCTGCTGACCGGCGAGTCCGTGCCCGTGCGCAAGGTCGCTGCACGCGTGGATGCGGCCGCTCAATCCCATCGACCTGGGGGCGACGACCTGCCGATGGTGTTCTCCGGTTCGCTCGTCGTGCGCGGGACCGGCATCGCCGAGGTCACCGCGACCGGCGGGCAGAGCGAGATCGGCAAGATCGGACAGTCGCTCGCCACGCTGGAGACAGAACCACCGCGGCTCCAGGCGCAGACCCGCCGCCTCGTGCGTACCTTCGCCCTGGTCGGCGCCGCGGTGAGCGGCCTGGCCGTACTGCTCTACGGCACGTTGCGCGGCGGATGGCTCGACGCCGTGTTGGGCGGCATTGCGCTCGGGATGTCGATGCTGCCCGAAGAGTTCCCGGTGGTGCTCACGGTGTTCATGGCGATGGGCGCCTGGCGAATCTCCCGGGCGCGGGTCCTCACCCGGCGTGCCGCCACGATCGAGACGCTCGGCTCCGCGACGGTGCTGTGCACCGACAAGACCGGCACCCTCACCGAGAACCGCATGTCGATTGCCGAACTGCGGGTCGGCAACGCCGAGGTCTATCGCCTGCACGACGCTGCCGGCGCGCCGCTGCCGGACCAGTTCCACGAGCTGGTCGAGTTCAGCCTGCTGGCCAGCGCGAAGGACCCCTTCGATCCGATGGAGAAAGCGTTCCACGATCTCGGCCAACGGAAATTGACGGGGACCGAACATCTGCATGGCCAGGACTGGACACTAGTCCGCGCCTATGGCCTCGGCCCCGAACTGCTCGCCATGTCGCAGGTGTGGCAGGCCACGGGTGGCCGCGACAATTGGGTGGTCGCGGCCAAGGGCGCGCCCGAAGCGATCGCGGATCTCTGTCACCTCGGCGGAGCGGCGCTAGCCGCGCTCACGGTGTCGGTGGACGCGATGGCCGCGGACGGCCTGCGCGTGCTTGGCGTCGCGCGCGCCGGGCTCACCGGACCGGCCTTGCCCGACACGCAACACGAGTTCGCGTTCGAGTTGCTCGGCCTCGTCGGCCTGGCCGACGACGTGCGGGCGAGCGTGCCCGCTGCCGTGGCCCAGTGCCGGTCCGCCGGGATCAGGGTGGTGATGATCACCGGCGACTATCCGGCGACGGCGAGGGCCATCGCCCGGCAGGCCGGCCTCGACGCGGCGGACCTGGTCACGGGCCTCGAGCTCGAGGCGCTCACCGACGCGGACCTGGCCGGACGCGTGCGGACGGCGACGGTCTTCGCGCGGATCATGCCCGAACAGAAACTCCGCATCGTCAACGCGCTCAAGGCGAATGGCGAGATCGTGGCGATGACCGGCGACGGCGTCAACGACGCGCCCTCGCTCAAGGCCGCGCACATCGGGATCGCCATGGGTGGACGCGGGACCGACGTGGCGCGCGAAGCCTCCTCGCTGGTCTTGCTGGATGACGATTTCGGATCGATCGTCACGACGGTCCGGCTCGGCCGGCGGATCTACGACAACCTGCGCAAGGCCATGGGCTTCATCTTCGCGGTGCACGTGCCGATTGCCGGGCTGGCGCTGCTGCCGCTGGTGACCGGGATGCCGATCCTGTTCGGGCCGCTGCACATCGCCTTCCTGGAAATGGTGATCGATCCGGTGTGCTCGCTGGTGTTCGAGGCCGAGACCGAAGAAGCCGACGTGATGCGCCGGCCGCCACGTTCGCCGGATGAACCGCTGTTCTCGGGCGCGCTGGTCGGCTGGAGCCTGCTGCAGGGAGCGCTGGCGTTGGCGCTCGTCGCCGCCATCTTCATCGTCTCGTTCCGGCGCGGGATGCCGGAAGCGGAAGTACGGGCGCTGACCTTCTTCTCCCTGGTCACCGCGATTATCGGCCTGATCTTCGTCAACCGCTCCTTCAGCGCATCGCTGGTCACCGCGCTCCGGCGGCCGAACCAGGCGCTCGGCTGGGTGCTCGTTGCGGTCCCGGCGATGCTGTCGCTGACCCTGCGGTGGCCGCTGGCGAGCGGCCTGTTCCGCTTTGGGCCGCTGCACGCCGACGATCTCGCCGTGAGCCTCGGCGCCGGCGTCCTGGTAATCGTGATCCTCGAGCTGTTGAAGCCCCTGTGGCGCTTTCATCCACGCTGAAAAACTGGCACCATCTGGCCGTCTATCTCCTATGAGGTGCCTATGTTCGCCAGCCTCGAAGTCCTGATTGGCCTGGTCCTGGTCTACCTGCTGCTCGCCTTGATCGTCACGGCGCTTACCGAATGGACATCGAGCGCGCTGCGCTATCGGTCCACCAACCTGCGCAAGGCGGTGCGGCAGATGCTCGACGGGGTGTCGGGCCGCACCACTAACGTGGACCGCTTCTATCACCATCCACGGATCATCGCCCTCTCTGAAGGCACCAAGGCGCCGTCGTATATCCCTTCCCGGACGTTCGCCGAGGTGGTGAAGGACCTCTCGACGGATGGCGACGCCATGCCGATCCTGGGCGGCCCGCCCGCCAGCGTCGACGACATCGAGGATCGCTTTCTGGACACGATGAATCGCGCCTCCGGCTGGTACAAGCGGAAGGCCGTGATCATCTCGGCGCTGTGGGCCGGCGTGGTCGTGATCGTGGGCAACGCCGACACCGTGGCGATGGCGCAGCGGCTCTGGATTTCGCCGTCGGTCCGCGCCGCCGTGGTGGCGCAGGCCGAACGGCGGGTGGCGATGGGCCGGCCGCGGGAGATTGTCGAGGCGAACTACGCCAACCAGGCCGATCCGGTGCCGGCCGAGTCCGACGAGAGCGCGGAGGACCAGGACGAGGCCAACAACCTCACGGCCGAGGATCGCGCGGTGCTCGACTCGCTGCTCGGCTGGAACGTCGACTACAAGCGCATTAACGACGCGCTCTGCGAGCGGTTGCAAGCCGCGCGCGACACCTCGTGCACCGAGCAGGGCGACGACGCCCAATGCAACGCGACGCTGGCGCAAATCGCCGCCGACGATCGCTGTGAAGTCCTGCACGGCGCGCTCGTCGCCACCGGCGTGTACCCCGGCGACGCGATGTCGGCGTCGGTGATGGCGCCGCTCGCCGTGGGCCACTTGTTCGGATGGATCCTCAGCATCGCCGCGGTCTCGCTTGGCGCGCCGTTCTGGTTCGACACGCTCAGCCGCTTCGTCAACCTCCGTGGCGCAGGACCCGCCGAGAAGCCGAAGAACAAGGGCGACTTGAAGGCCACCAACGACGAGAGGCCGGCATGAGGCGCATCGTCTGCACGGCGATCCTGGTCCTGGTTGCCGCCACCAACCTCTCCGCGGCCGAGGTCCTGCTCAAGAACAGCTGGCTCTCGAAGTTCAAGAACCGCGTCACGATGGACCTCACCTATCGGCTCGACAAGGCGCACAAGAAGCCGAACGCCATCGGCGAGAAGAGCGAGGACGGCGACATGCACCTCGCCGGCCGTTCCACACAGGTCGGCCTCCCCTTCGTCGTCGAGATCGTGAATGCGGCGCTGCCGGCGCTCGCCGGGGTGTTGCAGTCGGTGAAGGACCTCACCGGCCAGGCCGACACCATCAGCATCGCCGGTGCCTGGCGGCTGTGGTTCGAACATCCGGCCAGCACGGCGCAGCACCAGGGCTCGCCGGTTGGCGTGCCGGCGAGCACGAATCCCTCGCACGTCTTCGAGATTCATCCGGTGACACGGTGGGGCACCGACAACCTCGATGAAAGCTTCGTGCCGGTTCCGGGCTTCACCGCCCACGATGCCGCGACGGCGTTTGGACGCTACGAAAAGATGATCGTGACGGTGACGAAGGGTGCGAGTTTCACCTCATTCGAGGCGAAGACGATTGGCTATAACTACACCGAATTCACGATCGTCCTCACGAGTGTCGCCAAGAAGGTGGACGACGGCTACATGGCGCTGGCCAGGGTGGCCGGCCTCGACGGCACGATGCTCGTCAACAGTCCTCGCCGGATGGTGTTTGCCGAGGGCACCAAGCCGGCGGCGTTGATTGCCACCGCCAAGGCGGGCGCGAAGTTCAGGACGCTGGCGATTCCGCGGCTCAACCTCGAGCGGTTGATGGAGAAGGCGAAGAACGGGGAGAGCATCGATGTCCAGGGTGCGTATGAGATGATCGTGGTCGGACTCACGAAGCAGTAATGCGCCCGTTCAAGAGCGACGCCGCCGCGGCGCGCTTCGCCGAGATCTACGAGGCCAGGCTCGCCGCCTGGCCGGTGCCCTTTGAAGAGATCGACGTGCCGACGCGTGTCGGCACGACGCATGTGGTGGCCAGCGGCCCGCCCGGTTCGCCGCCGCTGGTGCTGCTCCCCGCCTTGATGGCCAGCGCCACGGTGTGGCGCGCCAATATCGCTTCGCTGAGCCGCCATTTCCGGACCTACGCCGTCGATGTCATCGGCGAGCCCAACAAGAGCCGGCCGACGCGGCGCATCTTCAGGCGGCGGGGCTATGCGGAGTGGCTGACCGATCTCTTCGACCAACTCGAGATCGAGCGCGCCTCGCTCGCCGGCAATTCGTACGGGGGCTTCCTGGCAATCAACCAGGCGTCGCTCACGCCGGATCGCGTGGAGCGCATCATCCTCATCAACCCGGCCGCCACGTTTGCGCCGATCTGGGCGTTCTATCGCCATCTCTTTCGACCAAGCTTCTTCCGCTGGATTGAAAACGGCGTCGCGATCGATCCGATCGATGCGAACTGGGGGAGCCTCATCAACCTGGCCAGGCGCGAAGGCCGGCCGGTGAATTTTGTGCCGCCTCGAGTCCTCAGCCGCCGCGAGCTGCGCGCGATTCGCGCCCCGACGCTGCTTCTGATTGGTGAGAAAGAAGTGATCTACGAACCGGAAGCCACATTGGCCCGAGCGCTGGCGGCCATGCCGGGGCTGCAGGCCGAGATCGTGCCGGGCGCCAATCACATGGCGGCGCTCACCAGGCCCGACGAGGTCAGCGCGCGGATCGTCGCGTTTTTGCAGGCACCTGATCCAGCAGCTCGTAGGCCTCGCGGAGCCAATCCGTGAACGGCGGCTCCACTTCGTCGCGGTGCGTGATGCGCACGATGTTCGCGAACTTGACCTTGGTCTTCGGCTCCACCCGTCGCACGAGCGGCGACTTGAGGGCGCGGCCGAGGATGATGCAGACCTCGAGGAAACTCTTCTTGGGACGGACGAAGAAGTAGCACACCTCGCGCGAAAACATGATGCACGAGCCAGACGCATAGATGCGCTGCTCGCCGATCTCGACTGCAGACTCGCGAATCCGCTGCCACGCCTCCTGCAACTCCTCGGATAAGTCTTCGGTCAGCGCGCGTTCGGTCGTGGTCCAGCAATCGTGGGCCTGGCCCTCTTCGATCCAGGTCTTGCAGTGATGGCACTCCCGCCCGGCCATGGCCCATTCTAGCCGCCGTAGCCGCGCGTCAACAGCCGCTTCGCCGCCACCTGGTAATAACCGCTGCCCGAGGCCGGCACATCCCATCCCATGCTGTCGGCCAGGCGGTCGTAGATGTTGAACAGGAACGCCACCTCCATGGCATCGCGGATGGCGTCCTTCGACACGCCGGCGTCGAGCGCCGGGCGGATATCGTCCGGACCAAGGGTCTCGTGCTCGAGCGTCATCTTGCGCAGCACGCCAAGCGTGGCCCGCAGCGGCTCGGTAATGGGCGCCGTCGTGTAGTCGTCCAGAACCTGCTGGACCAGCACGTCGTTCTCAAGGGCGGACGCCGCGACCGCGGCGTGGGCGTTGGTTCAAAAGTGACACTGGTTGAGGCGGGACACGAACGCGGCGAACAGCTCGCGATCGCCGACGGACCATTCGGACGGCCCGCGCATCACCGCGTGCGTGTGTTTCGAATGGGCGCCGCCAAAGAGATGCCGCCGGTATTGCAGCGTTCGGAGCACGTCGGGCGCCCGAAAGCCGGACATGATCCGAATCAGCGCATAGAGCATCCGCGCGCCAAGCCGGTCGCCGCGCTGGACCGTGCCGAGCCTCATGCGTCTTCCAACGCCCGCGCGGCGGCGGTGAGCCGGTCGGTCGCCGCCCCAAACGCGGCGGCCACGACAATTTCGAAGAGTTGGTCTTCGCTGTACGACGACTTGAGTATTTCCAGGTCGTCGTCGGTGACGGTGTAGGCGCGCGAGCGGATCTTTCGCACCAACTCCGAAAGCTCGGGCGGCGGACTGCCGGCCGCCACCGCCCGCCGCAGCGGCTTCGGGGTCGACCCGGTACTCTCGAACAGCGCCGTGTGGGTCGCGGCCCTGAGCGCGGCAAACCTGTCGTTCATCAGGGCATCTTACTCTCTGCCTGACACCCGGCGGCGCCGCCGCACGGGCCCGGCCCAATCACCAGTTGACATATTCCCATATTGGAATGTATAACCCTTGGCGTGGCTCGCGCTTCGACCAGGTCTGACCCGTTCAACGCCATCGCGGAACCGCGCCGGCGGCACATCCTGGAACTGCTGGCGGCCGACGAGAGATCGGTCGGCGAGATCGCCGACGCGCTCGAGATGGGCCAACCGTCGGTGACCAAGCACCTCCAGGTGTTGCACCACGTCGGCCTGGTCCACGTCAGGCGCGACGGCCGCCGCACGATGTATCGCACCAACTCGGACACGTTACGCACTATTCACGACTGGAGCGGCAGGTTCGCGCAACACTGGCGCAGCCAGCTCCGGCGCATCAAGTCACACGCGGAGGGAAAACGATGACGACGACAGCCACCACGACACCCGAAGGCCTGACGCTGCTGGTCACCGAAGAGATTCTCGTGCACGCCTCGATCGAGTCCACTTTTGAATCGCTGATTTCGCAAATGGGCCGGCTCAACGAAGGACTGGAAGGCAAGCCCATGCCGATGATGCTCGAGGCGTTTCCCGGCGGGCGCTGGTATCGCGACCTCGGCGGCGACAACGGCCACCTCTGGGGATTCGTGCAGAGCATCAAGCGGCCGACGTTGCTCGAGATCACCGGCCCGCTGTTCATGTCGAATCCGGTGATCAACTCGCTGCAGTACCGATTATCGGAATCAGCCGATGGCACCCTGATCAAATTCCGGCACGCGGCGGCGGGCGTGCTTGAAGACGATCACCGGCGCGGTGTCGGGTCGGGATGGGCGCCGCTGCACGCCCGTGTCAAGCGCGCCGCCGAAGCGGCGGACGCGAAGTAAAGGAGCATGAACGATGGCGATGATTGACGCACTGCTCGCGGAACTCGAACAAGAATCACTGGCCACGGCGCGCGTGCTGGAACGCATCCCGCAAGCGCACCTGTCGTGGAAGCCGCACCCCAAATCGATGTCGCTCGGTCAGCTCGCGCTGCATGTGGCGACGATCCCCGGCAACGTGGCCGAACTCGGTTCGATCGACACCATCCCCGAACCGCCTCAGTTCATCCAGGCCGAGGCGGCGACGGCCGCGGAACTGGTGCCGGCGCTCAGGGCCAGCGTGGCCAAGGCCAGGCAGCACCTCGGCGGCTTTGACGATGCAAAGATGGCCGCGACGTGGCGGCTGATGATGGGCGGCAAGGAGATCATGGCGATGCCGCGCGTCGCGTTCGTCCGCGCCATCATGCTGAACCACTGGTATCACCATCGGGGGCAATTGCTGGTCTACCTGCGGTTGCTGAACCAGTCGGTGCCCTCAGTGTATGGACCCACGGCCGACGAGAACCCGTTCGCGGCGGCGGCGGTCCCGGCGCGGGCGTAACGACCAGCCAGCCCGTCGTGTCGCGCGAGGAATGGACGCGCGCACGGCGGGCCCTGCGTCATTTCAGTGACGCACGCCGCTCGGCGTCGGCCTTCAAGGGGCCGAGCGAGAGCCAGCGAATCAGGATGATGCCGGGAGAAAGGAACGACCAGTAGCGGCGAAATTTCGCGCGCGAAGCCGCGTCGGTGGTCATGACCCGTGTTTCCGTGCGGAAGATCGATTGATCCGCGCTCACCGGGTCCGCGCGAAGCGTCCAGGCGATCTTCACGTAATCGGGTTCGTTGAATGCCGCGAACTCGCCAGGCGGGAGGGCGCGGAACGTCGGGTTCGCCTCCCACGGTTTCGTCACGCCCCCGACGACGAACTCGCGTCCTGGGACCTCGGCCAGCACCCCCCATCCCAGGGATAGCACCTCCGCCATGAGGCCACGCGGCCGGGGCTGGTCATCAGGCCTGGAACCGAGAATCAGCTCGCGGGCCCTGAAGATCGCGCGGACCACCGGCAGGCGAAACAGTTCCATCTCCTGCGAGGCGGCGAGCGTGATGGCGGCGGGCGCATCCACGCGAACGTGATGGCGATCGACAACTTCGTACGCCGGCATGAAGCGGTCGAGCAGATCGTCCTCTTCCTCGGGAGCCGGACGCGGTGGGTGCCCGTAGCGATACCACGTGATGGCCGCGTAGGTGGCGTACGACGCGGCCGCGAATCCGGCGCCGGCGGCCAGCCATCGTGCGGTGGTTCTGATCCTGGCGTTCATATGGGCCTCTGATGCATAACCGCTCGTGGCGAATTTTCAACCCTGGGGCTTCCTTCGAACCTGAGGAGAATGCGTGATGGACTAACAACCGTAACTGTAGGACGCGCCCGCCGGCACCCAGCCGGTGGGCGTGCGTTCGAGCAGTTGAATACCGAATCCCTCATAGCCGCCGTGGGCGAACAAGATCTCGCCCCAGCCATCGCCGTTGCGATCGAGCACATTCAGCACGAGCCCGTACTGCGCGCGGCCCACATCGCCCTGGAACTCGAACATCCGCACCCAGCGCGCGGGACTCAAGTCTTGATCCACGACCGCGAAGGTGGGGCCACCGCGGATCCAGAGCGCCGCACCGAAGGCCACGCGGCCCTCCACGCGCCATTCCGCACGCACGAAATACAACGGCGGAGCGTCTGGCTCGAGATGGAAGGCCTGGAGATCGTAGGTGAGACGGCCGCGCCCCTTCGCCAGCCCCGCATCCACCGATCTCCTGGCGCGCGCCCACGACCGGTGATAGTTAACGGTGCTCTCTGCCATGCGCGCGATGTCGGGTGCCGCCTCTTTCTGAACGCCCGGAAGTTCGCGCGTGAGCACACCGGCGAGCAAGGTCTCGAGCGCCTGCCGCTGATCGGGTGAGAGGGTATTGGACGCCAGCCCAATGTTCTTCGACGCGCCCGGCGTCGGCGTTGAGATCGAATCCAGCGCTGGCGTGGCCACGAAGTAGAGAGACGTTTGCGCGGCGAAAGCCGATTGTTGGCGCGGATCGATCGTCAGCAAGACGCCCAGCGCCTCGGTGCACGAGGGTTGACCGGCAACCACCTGTTCCGCCGTGGCTTCAACACGCAAGCCGGGAGCCACATCCACGATCCATCGTTTCGCGGACGCGATGGGTGCAGCCACCTGGGCGAGCCTCGCCGGTCCGGCATCGACATAAGGAAACCCATATTGCGCCGCCGGCTTGGCCGAGGGACTAATCTTCTCGCCCAGGTCGGCCATCTCACTATCCTTTACCACCGCGATAACGTGCTGGTCGTCGAAGCGAAACGCGACGTATTGCGTGGCCGGTTCCTGTGCGACCACCGGAGGAGTGCCATTGGTAAGGGCCAGCGAAAATGTGAGCACTGCCAGCACCATGCGGCTCATGCTCGAAGCTTAACGGATATTATTGGCCGCATGGCTGCCATCACGTTACGGGTCAACGGCAAGACGCACAGCGTCGACGTCGATCCCTCCACACCTCTGCTGTATGTCCTTCGCAACGACCTCGACCTGCACGGCCCGCGCTTCGGCTGCGGGCTCGGGCAGTGCGGGGCGTGCACCGTCCTGATCAAAGGCGAGGCGGTGCGCTCGTGCATCCAGCCGGTGTCACGGGTGGCAGGCGCCGAGATCACGACGCTCGAAGGACTGGCGCAAAACGGCAAGCTCCATCCCGTGCAGCAGGCCTGGATCGATGAGCAAGTGCCGCAGTGCGGCTACTGCCAGAACGGGCAGATGCTCACCGCCAAGGCGCTGCTCGACAAGAACCCGAATCCCACCGACGCGCAGATTCGCGAGGGCATGCAGGGCGTGCTCTGCCGCTGCTTCACCTATTACCGGATTCACGCCGCCGTGAAACGAGCTGCGGCAGGGGTGAGGGCATGAGTACTCGACGTCAATTCATCAAAACCTCGGGCATGTTGGTGGTTGGCCTCTCCGTTGGTGGAGGCAACCCTTTAGGGTTGCCTGGGAACGAAGGCAACCCTAAAGGGTTGCCTCCACCCTCCGGGTTGCCCGAAGTGCAAGGGGCCGGGCCGTATCCCGATCCCGACTTCCGCCAACTCGATTCCTGGATCGTCATCCGCCAGGACAACACCGCCACCTTCTATGTCGGCAAGACCGACCTCGGCCAGGGCACCGGCACCTCGTTCCGCCAGATCATGTCCGACGAGCTCGACATCGCCTTCGACAAGACCAGCTGCGTGATGGGCAGCACCGACACCACGGTCGATCAAGGCGGCTCCGGCGGCTCGGATGCGCTGCAGACCGACGGCTACCCGATGCGTCGCGTCGCCGCGGAAGCGAGACGGGTCCTGCTGGAGATGGCGGCGAAGCAACTCGGCGTGCCGGTGACCGCGCTCGCCGTCAGCGACGGCGTCGTCTCGGTGCGTGAAGGTAACACCACCGGCCCCGGTTCGATTACCTACGGCGACCTGATCGGCGGGAAGAAGTTTAACGTTACGCTGACTGGCAACAACGTCGATGCCACGACCGGCGTCGCGAAGTTGAAGCCGGTCCAGGAATTGAAGAACGTCGGCCAGTCGCCGCGGCGGTACGACATCCCCGCCAAGGTGGACGGCACGCTCAAGTGGGCCGTGGACGTGAAGCTCCCCGGCATGGTGCACGCGCGCAACGTCAAGCCGCCGGTTGCGGGCGCCACGCTGGCCAGCATCGACGAATCGTCCGTGAGGAACATCCCGGGCTTCGTGAAGGTGGTGAGCAAGGGCAATTACGTCGCCGTGGTGTTCGAGCGCGAGGAGCAGGCGATTCGCGCCGCCCGGCAGCTCAAGGTGGAG
>JBDTMB010000150.1:0-12313 GCA_039934485.1 Vicinamibacterales bacterium | reverse complement strand
TGCCACGGACGAGGCGGGTGGCCCCGGCTTCCTGGCCGGCCAGGAAGCTGACCCGGCGTGAGCGGAGGAAGCGGCGGGCCGGCACCGACATCACCTTCGCGATGAGGCGCTCGACCGACGACTGATCGAGGCGCAACGCCTCCATCAGCGAATTGAAGACGTGCACGACGTCGTACTTCGCGTAGTTCAGCGTCTTGCCGGGGATCGAGAAGGGGTCGTTGAGGGCGCTGCGGCCCTTGATCTTCGCGAAGCGCAGCGGATCGCGCAGCACTTCCAGCAGGTCGTTCTTCATCAACAGCGTTTCGTATTCGTTCACCGTCAAGCCGACGTTGCGTTCGGCCGGGTTGATCACCAGGTCGACGCGGCCGTGCGCGAGGCCGGCCTTCAAGAGCAGCTCGTTGGCCGTCTCGAGGATGCCGAAGCGCGGGTCGGCGAGGTTGATCGAATCCACCGGGTGCTTCGACACCGGGATGCTGATCGAGGTGCGGCCGATGGAGCGTTCTTCGTTATAGGCCAGCACCGTCGTCGAACGCTCGCGGCGGATGGCGTGGCTCATGCCGTCGAGCTCGACGAAGTAGACCGGCGTGTTCGGGCGCGCCGAATAGGTCACGCAGTTGCGCATGCCGGCGCCGATGAAGGTCAGGTGCGAATCGGCATTGCGCGGCTCGACCACCTTCTGGGTGTCGCTGAGCTCGGTGCGCAGCTCCATCTTGTCGTGGCGATACTCCGCACCCTGTGGAAACAGCGCCTGGAACGCCCTGAAGAACTGCGAGAAGTGGTCGTGGTTGTCGCGCAGGCGCGCCGACAGGCTTTGATCGAGGTAACCAGCCGTGGTGTGCAACGAGCAATAGAGCGCGCGCTTGTAACGGCCCAGGAGGTCGCCGGCTTCCTCGGCAACGCGGGAGTTGATGTCGATGGCTTCAAAGCGCCGCTGGGGCGCAAGGGCAAGCCGAAGTTCGGAGGGTCTGGTCCCCGTCATGAAAAGGCGATCGAATCGTATCAGAAGCCCGGCCAAAACGTCTCGGCATTTGCGATTTTGGGCCGAATTTGGCAAATCCGGGCTCCGGGTGACATGATCGCGATCCGTCTATTCCATGAAAAACACAGCCGGGGTCGTCGTCGTGGGCGGTGGGTGCATGGGCTGCAGCGTGGCCTGGCACCTGGCGCAATTGGGTCTCACTGACGTCGTCCTCATCGAGCGCGAGCCGCAACTGGCGGCCGGGTCGACCGGGAAGAACGCCGGCGGCGTGCGGCACCAGTTCTCGCATCCCGCGAACATCGCGCTATCGGTTGAATCGATCGCGATGATGGCGGACTTCGAGGCGCGCGTCGGCCTGCCGATCGACTTCCACCAGGACGGCTACCTGTTCCTGGTGTCGAAGGCGGCCAACGAGGCGACGTTCCGGAAGAACGTGGCACTGCAACAGGCCCACGGCGTGGACGTGCAGTGGCTGTCGCCCGCCGAGGCGCGCGCGCTGGCGCCAGGCCTCGATGTGAACGGCGTCCGCGGCGCCACCTACTGCGCCGCCGACGGCGTCGCCGATCCGAACGGCGTGACGATGGGATTTGCCAGGGGCGCGCAGGCGAAGGGCGTGGAGATCGTGCGCGACACCGAGGTCACCGGCATCCGGCTCGACGGCGGACGCGTCGCCGAAGTCCGTACCTCCCACGGCAACATCGCGACGCCGATGGTGGTGAATGCCGCCGGCCCGTGGGCCAAGTCCATCGGCCGCATGTGCGGTGTCGACGTGCCGGTGGAGCCCGAGCGCCGCCATATCTTCATCGCGACGCCATCAAGGGGCGGTTCGTGGGACGACGCCACGCATCGCGGCACCGTCCCGACATCAAAACTGCTGGTGATCGATTTCGAGAGCACGTTCTACTTTCACCGCGAAGGCGGCGGCGTGCTCTTCGGGATGGGCGATCCGGACGAGAAGCCCGGCTTCGACATCACCGTGCGCTGGGATTTTCTCCCCAAGGTGATCGAGGTGGCGATGCGCCGGCTGCCGGCGCTGGCCGAGGCGGCGGTGTCGCACGCGTGGGCCGGGCTGTACGAGATGACGCCGGACCACAACCCGATCATCGGGCCGTCCACGGACGTCGACGGCTTCTTCACCATCGCGGGATTCAGCGGGCACGGCTTCCAACATGCGCCCGCCGCCGGCCGCATCCTCGCCGACGTGATGACGGGGCGGGATCCGAAGTTCGACCTGTCGCCGTTCGAGCTGGATCGGTTCAGCGGCCGCAACGCCGGCGGCGAAGACAACGTCGTCTAGGGCCGGGGCATAATAGTCCGGTGGTCTTTCCAGGGGAGTTGCCGATGAATGTCCGGTGGGTGTGGTCGGTTTCCGCGTTGTGCGTGGCCCTGGGTGCCGCGTCATTGGCCCAGGCGATTCCCGATGTGAAGCTGCCGCCGTCGCCGGCGGGGCAGGCCGCGATCCAGGTCGGCGGCAAGTGGGAGAAGACCGCCGAGGGCGGCCAGGCCTATCGCGATGGCAGATGGGTGGTCGTGGACTACGGCCGGCCGCTCCTGCGCGGGCGCCAGGACATCTTCGGTGCGGGCGTCGACTACGGGAAGACCGTCAATGCCGGCGCGCCCTTGTGGCGTGCCGGTGCGAACGACACGACGCGGCTGACGACGCAGGTGCCGCTCGAGATCGGCGGCAAGCGCATCGCGCCGGGCATTTACAACGTATTTGTCGATCTCAAGCCGGGCAGCTGGACGCTGGTGCTGAGCACCCAGCCGGTGCAGGAGAAGTTCGACCCGAACGACAAGGTCCGGCTGTCGGGCGCCACCAACTACGACCCCAAGTTCGACGTCCTCCGCGCGCCGATGACCGTGCGCGCCGGCGATTCATCGACCGAGCAGTTCACGATCTGGTTCACGAACGTCGGCGAGACCGGCGCCACGCTGTCGATGGCATGGGAGAAGACGCTGGCCACGGTGGCCCTGACATTCGCCGCGGGATCGAAATAGGCGCATGCGCCTGACCCCGATCCTGGCGGCCGCGAGCCTGTTCGCGCAAGCGCCTGCGCGGGACGCTACGCACCCTAGCCGGGTGGTTTGACGCCTTCTAACGGGCGCCAATCGGTGGCGCGGCGCGTCGCCTTCTTCGCCTTCAGGTCGTAGCGATCGCCCGACCCCATGAAATAGAAACGTCCGTTGGCGCCGGCCACGGTCCTGGTCCCGAAGATCACCGCGTAACTGCGGCCGATCACTTCGAACTCGTCACCCTGCACAACGATCGCGGTGTCTTCGTCGAGGCCGATCGAAAACAACTCGGGATGCCGGTCCGCCACTTCGAGCATGTCGAATTGCCGGTTGCGGCGCAGCAGGTGCTGATCGACGGCCGCGTTCCTGAAGAACCCGAAGCCGACGGTGTGGTCGCCGATCATCGTGGTGTTGTTCTTGGTGTCGCCGCGCACCATGAACGACGCCATCGCCGAGGCGCCCGCCGACGAGCCGCCGATCACGCCGCCGCGCGCGAGCACGGCGTTCAGTTCCTTGTGCGTCAAGGTGTTGAGGTACGCGTCGGCCAGCTTCCACTGCCGGCCGCCGGCCAGGAACACGCCGTGGGCGGCGCGAATCGGCTTCACGAAGGCCTCGCTGTCGGCCACCTTCCGGTCGCGGGTGTGCACGACGGTGAGGTTGGTGGCGCCGTTGTCTCGCCACAGCTTGAGGCCCGACCAATACTGGTCGTACTCGGCGTCCTCACCGGCGGTGGGGATGATCACGATGGGCGCGGCCGGCCCGCCGGCCAGCTCGATGAAACGCCTCACGATCGTGGGGTCCTGCATGTTGCCGCCCACGATCACGAGCGTGCCCTTCTCCGGACCATAGACTGGCGCCTTTGCCGGCGCCGGCGCCTGCGCCTGCGCGCCGAGGGAGACGCCCGCGAGAACGACGAAGCCAATGAGCAGTTTTCGCATCTAGGGTTCCTTGTAGACGTGGCCGTTCTTCATCACCATCTTGACCTGCCTCAACGCGTGAATGTCCACGCTGGGATCACCCGCCACGGCGATCAGATCCGCGAGCATGCCGGCCTTAACGCGCCCGAGGCGCTCGCCCTGGCGGAAATACGACGCGTTGCCCGACGTGGCGGCGACTAGCGCCGCGGCCGGCGTCATCCCCGCACCCACCAGCATCTCCAGTTCGCGCACGTTGTCGCCGTGCGCGAACACGCCGACATCGCCGCCGAAGCACATCTTCACGCCCGCGGCGAGCGCGGCCCTGACCGTGTCGCGCTTGCGCGCCAGCCGCGCCGGTTCCGGGTCGACGCCCTTCTTCCAGCCCGCGTACTGGGCCGTCGCATCACCGGCAGCCATTGTCGGACAGAAGGCCACGTTCTTCTCCACCATCAGCTTCCAAATCTCGGGCGTGCCCTCGTCGCCGTGTTCGATCGTGTCGACGCCGCCGAGAATCGCGCGGCGCATCCCTTCCACGGTCGATGAGTGGGCGACGACCGGGCGGCCGCTGCTGTTGGCGACCTGCACGATGCGCGCGATTTCGTCCTGCGTGAAGGTGGGCTTCGTCTCGCCGTTCGGCCCCCAGCGATAGTCGGCGTAGATCTTGATCAGATCGACGCCGTGCGCGATCTGGTTGCGCGCCACGTGCATCACGCCGTCGAGGCCGTCGGCTTCGTCGGCGCCCTGCGGCACACGCCACTCGGGCGCAAAGCCCTTCGGGCCGTAGCTGCCGGTGGCGACCATCGCCGGGCCCGCGACGATCATCCGTGGACCGGGAATGATGCCTTCGTTGATCGCCTGCCGCAAGCCGACGTCGGCATAACCGGCGCCTTCAGTACCCAGATCGCGAACGGTGGTGATGCCGGCCATCAGCGTCGCGACGGCGTGATTGGTGGCGCGCGCCACGCGCAGCGCGAGCGGCTCGCGCAATACCTGGTCGTTCCACACCGTCTCGTTGTAGGGATGCAGCAGCAAGTGCGAGTGCCCCTCGATCATGCCGGGCATCAGCGTGGTGCCGGCCAGCTTGACCATCCGCGCGCCGGCGGGCGCGGCCGTCGACGCCGCCGGTCCGGCCGCCTCGATGCGATCGCCGCGCACCACGACGACCCAGCCGGCGTGTGACGCTTCGCCGTCGAAGACGCGGTCCGGTTGAAACACGGTGATCGCCGCAGGCGTCGGTGGCGGCGCTTGCGCGCCAAGACCAATCGAGAAGGCAAGGCCGGCCAAGGCCAGGACAAGTGGTCGCATGGGGCGAAGTATACTGCCGCTCCACATGGAAGCCGCCGACCTCTCGCCAATTCCGGAGTCGCGCCGCACCCAATCGCCGTTCGATCTGTTCCTGATTTTCGCGGCGGCCAATGTGGTCGCGACGACGATGCAGACGGGAGCGGTGCTGGGGGCGCGCTTTGGCACCTCGGGCGTGATGGCCCTCGTCGTGTCCGGTGCGCTGGTCGGCGCATTCATGGTGGCGATGCTGGCACCCGTGGGCTCGCGTTCGGGTGTCCCCTCGATGATCGCGGCCCGCGCGCCGCTTGGCCTCTACGGCGCCAAGGTCGTGGCCGCATTGCTCTACCTCACCAATTTCGCGTGGATTGCGGTGAACAACACCATCGCCGCGTCCGTGTGCGCACAGGTGCTTGGCGGACCTGCCACGTCGAATTACTGGGCCGCCGCCCTGGGCATCGCGGCCACCGCCGTGGTGGCGAAGGGGCCTCGCGCCGTGGGCCTCGCGGATCGCATCGCCGTGCCGCTGATGGTCGTCGCCGGCAGCGTGCTCACCTGGGCCGCCTTCACGCACGTGCCGGCGGCCTCCACTGCGATCGCCTCGGAGGTTGCAGTGCCGTCGATGTGGTGGGGGCTCGACGTGATCATCGGCTACCAGGTGTCGTGGCTGCTGATGTTCGCGGACTATTCGCGCTATACGAAGTCGGAGCGCGCCAGCGCCACCGCGGTGTTCTCGGGTCTCGCGTTACCGGCGCTGTGGCTGATGCCGGTCGGATGGACGCTGGCTCGGATCGCCGGCAGCGACGACCCCGGCCGGATGCTCGCCGCGGCCGGCGTGGGCTGGTGGGCCGCCATGCTGGTGGCGCTGGCGACGGTCACGACCAACTTCGTCAACATCTACCTGTCGTCGCTGGCCTGGCGGAGCCTGGTGCCGCGCGTGTCGAGCGCGTCATCGGTGTGGCTGATCGGCCTCATTGGCACCGCGCTCGGCCTGGTCTCGTCGGTGTGGCTGACCCGCTTCGCGGACCTGATGCTGCTGCTCGGGTCGATCCTCGTCCCGGTGGGCGGCATCTTTCTCGCGCATTTTGTGCTGCTGCGGCGGCGCGTCGATGTCGCGGCGGTCTACGACGTCGCCGGAATGCGACGCGTCGGTGTTCCGGGAATCGTGGCGTGGGCTGCGGGCGTCGTGGTCTACCAGGTGGCCATGCCCATCGGCGCGACCATTCCAGCGCTGGCCACCTCGATCGGCTTGTACGTGTTGTTGGCTCGCGCTAAAAACTGACGAGCGCGTGCAGGGCGATCCGCTTTTCCGTCGGCCGCGGCGGCAACACCCTCTGGTAGGCCACCTGCTCGTAATCCAGCAGGAACGCCGTGGCGACGCCGGCCGGCAACGGTATCCAGTACGACACGCCGACAATGGTCCGCGTCTTCAACTCGTTCCGCGCTTTGTTCGTGGTGAGGTGATCGTAGCGAAGCAGGCCCTCCCATCCGTTCGTTGACCTCGGCGTGGCCCAGGCCGAATAGCCGGACGAATCGACTGGTTTCACCGAGGTCGAGGACTGGTCGGCGGCGGACAGGTACTCCACGGCGCCATTCAGGTATTTGTGTTCGTACGTGATGCTGCCCATCGCGCGGCGGCGCTCACCGTCCTTGATGTAGCGATCGCCGTTGTAGAACCCGGTCACCCGCAGTCCCCGCATGACCGGCGCGGCCTTGGGGAAGGGCCGCACGGTGCCGCGAATCTGCAGGGACTTCTGGTCGTTCGCTTCCACCTTCTTGTACGTTTCGCCGTTATACACGCCCACCTGCAGCTCGCCGTAATTCGACGGCAGGTTGTAGAAGAACGCCACGCCGGCGTCCGACGAGGACAGGTAGCCCTCCCGGTCCACCATGATCGGCCCCTGGAAACGGTAGCGATACAGGTCTTCGGCGAAGTTGACGTAGCCGGTGCCCTGCATGCCGAAACGCACCCAGGTTCCGGGTGTCAGCCACTGGCCGAGGTTGGCCTGCAGGTACGCATATTTCACACGAAACACCAGGCTGCCGAGTAACGCGCTACCGGGGGTGGTTTCGGTCACGATGTCCGGCGTGAAGCGAAACGCGACGACCCGCGAGAGATTGCCGGTGACGTTGATATAGCTGCGGCCGACAGTGAACGCGCTGGGAGAATACGCGTTCCCGTCCGCGTCCGTTGACTCGGGACTCGCGGTATAGGTGTAGTCGGCAAAGAGCGTGGCGCCCACCTTGACGTTGGGATACGACGGCGCCGGTGGGGCAGGAGCCGGTGCGGGTGCAGGCGCCTGCGCCAGCAGGCTGGCCGCTCCGCACGTGAAACACAATAATGCCGTCGGGAACCAGGTTCGCATCACGGGAGTCATAGTGCCCGAGGCCTTGCTCGTGTGCATTTCGCAGATGTTACTTTGTTGTTACGCGAGTGTTACATTTGGAAAGCCCTAGGGCTCAGGGCTCAGGGCTCAGGGCTCAGGGATTCTATGCAGACGACTGATCCACAAACGCGCCGTCTTATCGTCGCGATGACCGGTGCCAGCGGCACCATCTACGGCGTGCGGATGCTCGAAATGCTGCAGGGCAGCGGCATCGAGACGCACCTCGTGATGAGCCGCTGGGCGGCGCGCACCCTGGTCCACGAGACCGCCTACACGCCGCAGCGCGTGCAAGCGCTGGCCAGCGTTGTGCATCCCCTCACCGACCAGGGCGCCGCGATCTCGAGCGGCTCGTTCCTGACGATGGGGATGGTGGTGGCGCCGTGCAGCGTGCGCACGCTGGCGGCCATCGCGCATGGCCTGGGCGACAACTTGATTCACCGCGCCGCCGATGTCGTTCTGAAGGAGCGGCGCAAACTGGTCCTCGCCGTGCGCGAGGCGCCGCTCAGCGAGATTCATCTCGAGAACATGCTCAAGCTCTCGCGCATGGGCGTGGTGATCTGCCCGCCGATGCCCGCCTTCTACTCGCGGCCGCAGACCATCGACGAGATGGTCAACTACTCCGTGGCCCGCATCCTCGATCAGCTCGGCATCCACTTCGACGTCGGCCGCTGGGACGGCGCGATGGACGCCCTGACGAAGGTGGGGACAAACCTTTAGGTTTGTCCAGGGTCAACCACGTGGGGACAAACCTTTAGGTTTGTCCAGGGTCATGCGACGGTTCGAACGGTCAGGTCCGGCAGCGACAAGCCGTCGACCGCGGCCGTCCACGTCTCCCCCGCCGCGATGAACTGCGATTCGGTGAGGGTGCCGGAGCTCACGAGCTCGCCGGCGCTGAGGGGCGCCGTGCCGGCCTGGCGCGACAGGGCCGCGGCAAGTTCGCCCACGGCCAGCGCGGGGCTACGCAGCGAGTTCTTGCCCGAGCCCTCGGCGACGACTGCCCCGTGCTTCTGTAGCTTCACCGTGAACGATGGCAGATGCTCCACCAGTTCCGGGATCATCCCGGCCTGCACGCGCAACGGCGCACCCACGATCAAGCCGGCGTGCAGCCCGTACGAGGCGACAAAGTCCACGGGTTGAAACTTCCAATCCGGATAGGCGCAGTCGATAATCTCGAAGCCAAGCGCGATCCATTCCACCGCGCCCAGCACGGCGCCGGCCTCGACGTCGCCGTCAGCCAGTGGACGGCTCATCTTGAAGACAATCTCGGGTTCGATCTTCGGCGCCACCATGCGGCCGATCGACAGCGTGGCGGCGTTGCCGTCAGCGTAGCGCACGGTGTCGTCGTACATGTGTCCCCACACCAGCGTGTCGAGCTTGAGCACCCGCCACATCGCCTTGTTGGCGAAGCCGATCTTGCGCCCGACGGTGGCGTGGCCGCCCTCGCGCCGGAGCCTGGCCAGTTGGGCCTCGGTGGCATACGCCGTCGCGAGATCAAAGGCGGCATCGCGCGTCGATGGCGCCTCGATGATCCGGCGATCGGCGTGAGCCGACGCGATTTCCAGCGCGAGAGTCTTGGGGTCGATCATGAGTTTCTTGAGGCAAGCCTAAAGGCTTGCCTCCACCTGTGCTAGCACCTGTGCCAGCCGCCTTACGCTGCCATCGCTAGCGCCTTCTGTCTGGAGGCGCGGAGGCCAAACGCCATGGCCGCGGCGATCAGGGCCATCACCGCGCTGCCGTAGAAGCCCATCGACCAGCTGCCGGATTGTTCGTAGAGCAATGCGCCAAACCATCCGCCGATGATCGAGGCCACGCCCTTGGCCGAGTAGAGCACCGCGTAGTTCGAGGTCGCGTGGCGGGTGCCGAAGTAGTCGCCCGCGGTTGAGGGGAACAGCGAGTAGATTTCGCCCCAGGTGAAATACACCAGCACGAGGGTGACGGCGAACATCGTTCCGGAGGTCTGGCCAATCGCCACGACCAGGAACAGGCAGATCGCCTGCAGCACAAACGCGATGACCATGGCCGTCTCGCGGCCGATGCGATCCGACGCCCAGCCCCAGAAGATCCGGCTGGCGCCGTTGGCCAACGGGCTCAAGGTGGCCGCCAGCGTCAGCGCGCCCGCGGTGAGGCCCCACGACTGCGCCATCGGCCCGGCATTCGCGGTCACCAGCAGGCCGCCGGTGGCCATCATCACGAACATCAGGTACATCACGTAGAACTGCGGCGTCCGCAGCATCTCGAACGTCGTGAACTGGTGCTTGCCGACGTTCGATCCGGTCAGCGACATCGCCTTCGCGGCCGTCGCCGGTTCCGCCGGTGGATGCCGCAGGAATTGCGCGACGCCGAGGATCATCAGGCCCTGGAAGATCCCGGTGGAGATGAACGCCGCCTGGTAGCCTCGCGACGCGATCGTCGAGGAGATGATCGGGATAAACAGCGCCGTGCCGCCGCCGAAGCCCGCCGCCATGATGCCGGAGGCGAGGCCGCGGCCCTGCTTGAACCACTTCAGCGCCGAGCCAATCGATCCGCTGTAGACGAACGCCGCGCCGACGCCGGCGATGCAGTAGAGCGTGTAGAGCTGCGGAAGCGTGGTGGCATAGCCGAGCCCGGCCCAGCCGAGACCGCACAGCAGGCCGGCCGCGCTGATGAAGCCGCGCGGGCCCAGCCGATCGATCAGCCAGCCGTCGAGCGGCTGCACCCAGGTTTGAAAGAGGATGAAGAGCGTGAAGGCGGTTTGAATGTCGGACAGCTTCCAGCCGGTGCCGGCCTGGAGCGGCTTGACGAAGAGCGTCCAGGAATACTGCAGGTTCGCAATCATGATCATCGCGATCAGCGACGCGATCAGCTGGAACCACTTATTGTTCACGTTCACTAATGCACCCCCGCCATCCGTTTGTCGTTCAACATCCTGGCGCACGCGTAGACCGCGCGCGTCGAAGGCATCGGCACGCCCAGCCGATCGCCCAGTTCCACCACCGCGCCCACCACCGCTTCAAGCTCCATCGGGCGCCCCGCCTCGAGGTCCTGCAGCATCGACGTCTTGTGCGCGCCCACTTTCTCGGCGCCCGCCATGCGTTGATCGATTGAGATCGGCAGCTCGATGCCGAGCTTGCCGGCCACCGCTTCGGTTTCGACCATCAACTCGCGCACCAGCCGCGAGGTGTCGGGATGCCGCACGAGCTCTTCGAGCGTGCCGCCGGTGAGCGCGCTGATGGGATTGAAGGCCACGTTGCCGAGCAGCTTGACCCAGATCTCGTGACGGAATCTCGGCGTCACCGGACACCGGAAGCCGGCGGCAATCAGCGCCTCGGCGATGGCCCGCGCCCGTTCGGACTTGGTCCCATCCGGCTCGCCAAAGCTGATGCGGTTGCCTTCGATGTGGCGAATCACGCCGGGCTCGACGATGTCGGTGGCGAAATACGCCAGTGACCCAACCACGCGGCGAGGCTCGATCGCCGCCGCGATCACGCCCCCCGGATCGACGCGCTCGAGCCGGAGGCCCTCGAGCTCGCCGCCGATGCCCTGGAAGTACCACCAGGGGATGCCGTTCTGCGTGCTGACGACGATCGTGTCGGGGCCGAAGAGCGGCGTGAGGGTGGGCGCCAACGCGGTGAGCGCGTGCGCCTTCACGCCGAGGAACACGACGTCGGCCTTGCCGATGGCGGCCAGGTCGCCGGTGACCTTCGGCTTGACCGCGAAGTCACCCTCGGCGCTCGTCACACGCAGGCCGCGCTCCTGCATCGCGCGCAGGTGGGGCCCGCGCGCAAACAGCACGACATCCGCGCCGGCGTTGGCGAGCCGGGCGCCGATGTAACCACCGATCGCGCCGGCCCCCGCGATGACGATCTTCACGACGCTTTGGGTGCGAACGCCTGCGCGACGATGCGCCGTTGGATCTTGCCGGTGGCGGTGCGGGGAATGGTCTCGGTGATGTGGATCGCCTTCGGGCGCTTGAAGTCCGACAGCCGCTCCTTGCAATACGCCACCAGCTCCGCCTCGGTGACCTTCTCCTTCACCACCACCGCAGCCTCCACTTCCTCGCCCCACATCTTGTGCGGGACGCCGAAGCACACCGCCTCGGCGATCGCGGGATGCCCGAGCAGCACTTCATCGATCTCCCGCGGCGAGATCTTCTCGCCGCCGCGGTTGATCAGTTCCTTCAACCGTCCAACCAGGGTCAGGTAGCCGTCCTGGTCGAGGAAGCCCTGGTCGCCGGTGCGGAACCATTCGCCGAAAAAGGAGGTGGCATTGGCCTCCGGGTTGTTCTCGTAGCCGGTGATCACGTTGGGGCCCTGGATGCAGACCTCGCCGCGCTCGTTCGGGGCCAGGTGCGTGCCCTTGTCGTCCATGATGCTGATCTTCACGTCGGTGCCGCGGCCAACCGAACCGGGCAGCCGCGGACCGTTGTCGGGCAACGGGTTCGACGCCATCTGGTGCGCAGCCTCGGTCATGCCATAGGCCTCGAGCACGGGCGCGCCAAACGCCGCTTCGAGATCGTGCATCACCTGCGGCGGCAGCGATGCGCTGCACGAGCGGATGAAGCGCAGCTTCCCCGCACCGGCCGGCTTCGGCTGACCCGGCTTCACGCGCGCGAGCAGCAATTGGTGAATGGTCGGCACCGCCGAGTACCACGTGGCCCCGTAGGTCTCCGCCGTCGGCCAGAACGACATCACGTTGAACTTGCCGGGCACGACAATGGTGCCGCCGGTGGCGAGGGTGGCAAGGGTCGAGGCCACCAG
>JBDTMB010000149.1:0-12357 GCA_039934485.1 Vicinamibacterales bacterium | reverse complement strand
CCTTGATGGCGCGGAAGGCGTTCAGCTGCGACATCTGCGGCCCCTTGGAGTTGGTGGCGCCGCGGCCGATCAACACCTTCTTGTACGGGGCTTGCTCGACGAGCCTGGCCTCGAAGGGCGGCGACGTCCAGGCGTCGGGCTGGGTGATCGGCATCGTGTCGTACATCCAGTAAATCAGCAGCGTCTTCTCGGCGCCTTCATCGCACTTGGCGTAAACCACCGGGTTGCCCGGCGAACCGTATTCGGTGACGCCGACGTCGAAGACTTGCGTCTGCTGGCAGCCCAACTCGTCGAAGAAGCCCTTCACCATCTCGGCCGACTCGGGAATGCCTTCACCGGAGTTGGAGATGCTCGGCTGGCGGATCCACTTCTGGAGGTTCTCGACGTGCTCGTCGATGTGCTCGTCGATGTAGGCGTGCACCTTCTGCAGTTCGGGAGGCATCTGGCTGAGATCGGGCTTGATCTCGGTGTCGCCGTCCGGGCGGATGCCGAGCTTCTTCGCCGCCGGCTTGGCCGCCTCGGGAGCCGGCGTGGCCGCCGGCTGGTTGCACGCCGTCGCGACGAACAGTGCACAGAGAACAAACAGGACCCGACGCATAGAGCCTCCTGGAGGGCGGGGGCCTTGGCCCTCGCCGGACGTAACTGGTGAGATGATGCATTCAGCCTTACCGGTGGCCGGATGTCAACAGTCGTGGACAACAAATGACAAGAATCCGCTGGGCATGCGCCGCGGGGCTGGTGGCCATTGCGATTAGTTGTCGAGCCGCTGCCACGCCGTCGCTGGACGACCTCGCCGAGCGCTACGTCAGGCTGACGTTGCGGCTGGCCCAGCACAATCCCGACCTGGTCGACGACTGGCGCGGCCCGCAGGAGTGGAAACCGGGGCCGCGGGAACCGGTCGCCGCCACCGTCGGCCAAATCGACGTACTGCGCGAGGACATCGCGAAAGTCCGGACCGAAGCCAATCGTGCCCGCCTCGACTACCTGGTCAGGCAGCTCGAAGCCCTCACGGTGGCTGGCATTCGCCTCAGCGGCGGGTCGACCACCTTCGAGGATGAAGTCAGCCCGCGACCCGGCACCAGGATTGACGCCCCGGCCATGGCGCGCGCGCGGCAGACACTTGGCACGCTGCTCCCCGGCACCAGCCCGCTGGCCGCCCGTTACGCCGCCTATCGAGCCGGACTGGCCGTGCCGGCCGCAAGGGTCGAGCCGGTGATGCGTGCCGCGCTCGCGGCCTGCCGCGACGCGAGCCGCGAAATGCGCCTTCCGGCCGACGAACGCGTCGACCTGGTGTTTGGTCATGGCTCGCAATGGGACGGCTTCGCGCGCTACCTGGGCGACCACCGCACGCGCATCGAGATCAACCTCGACGCCTCGCTGGACGTGACACGCGCGTTGCGGCTGGCGTGTCACGAGGGTTACCCCGGACACCACGCGCAGAACGTGTTGATCGACGACGAGCTCGTGCAGAAACGCGGGTGGCAGGAATTCGCGCTGGCGCCGGCCTTCGGTCAATTCCTGTTCATCACGGAAGGCGCGGCAGAGGTGGGAGCGGACGTGGCGTTTCCAACCGCCAAGCGAGCCGAACTCTACCGCACGGTCTTGCTGCCCGCGGCTGGACAATCTCCGGCGGAAGCCGGGCGGCTGGTCGAAGTGGAAGATCTCGTCGCGCAACTGGAGCCCGCGATTGTCGACATCGTGCGCGCGTATCTCGCCAACACGACGACCCAAGCGGATGCCATGGCGCGGCTGCGCGATGAGGCGCTGACACCCAATCCGGAAGGCCTGCTCGCGTTCGCGGAACGCCGCCGGGCGAGAAGTCTCGCCTACACGCTCGGCCGGGCCGAAGTCCGCAGCTGGATCGGCGACACCGGCATCCCGGGCCTGCGCCGCTTGTTCACCGATCTCGCGTTTGCGCTACATTGACCGCCATGCGATCCCCCTTTATTCCCTTCGCGCTGGCCGCCATCGTCACCCTGCTCATCGGCGTGGGCGTGCGGATGGAGCCGTACTTTGCCGGAGACGTGCGTGCGGCGCGCGCCCTTCAAGCCGTGTCGCCGGAGCCCGACTGGTGGGCGACGCCGATCAGCCGCATCCCGACCGCGCCGGCGAAATATGCCGTGATGGCGATCGCGATCGTCCTGGCCTACGTCGTCGGCGGATGGAAAGGCTCCGCGCTCGCCGTGGCTGCGCTGCTGCTCGATCAATATTTCGGCGAAGCCAGCAAGTCGCTCTTCGCCAGGCCGCGGCCATCGCCTGACTTGATCAAGGTCGTCGGCAGCCCGAGGGGATTTACCTTTCCCTCGACGACGCTGACCTTTGCGTGCGCCACCTTTGGCGTGTTGGCGGTGGTGGCCGCGCGCCGGAAGGCCACGCCGACGCGGACCGCCGTTCTCATCGTGTCGTTGATGATGATCGCGCTGTCGTGTGCGGCGCGGGTCGCGCTCGGCGCGCACTGGCCGAGTGACGTCGTGCTGACGACGGTGATTTGCCTCACCTGGCTGTGGGCCAGCGCCCGGGTGATGTCGATTTGATCGCGCGCGCCCTGCTGGCCTGCGGATTCCTGCTGTGGGCCATCGACGCCAACGCGCATCCGGCGCCATTCAGCTATCTCGACCTGCACCTCGACGCCGCCGGGGTCAGCGGGTCGCTGGTCCTCCACGACCTGGACGTCGCGCACGACCTCGACGTCCCGGCGGCGGATACGCTGCTCGAGCCGGCGGTGGCGGCGCAGTACCGCGACCGGCTCGTCGCGCTCATCACGCCTCGACTCTCGCTGACGTTCGACGGCCAGCCGGTCAGCATCACCTGGACGACCCTGGAGATCGTCGCCGATCGGCAAAGCCTGCGCCTGGACTTCACCATCGCAGGCGGCACACCGCCTGCTGCCGCGCCCGGTGCGATCGGCGTGACCGCGTACGTCTTTCCGTACGATCCCATCCACCAGACGTTCGTGAACATCTACGAAGGCGGCGCCCTCAGGCACCAGGCCATTCTCGACGCGGACCACCGCTCGCTCAATTACTTCTCCGGATCCACCCAGGGCCGGCTCGCGGTCATTCGCACGTTCGTCGCGTCGGGCATTCAACACATCCTGATTGGCCCCGACCACATCCTGTTCCTGGTTGGCTTGCTGCTGCTCGGCGGCACGCTCTGGACACTGGGCGGCATCGTCACGGCCTTCACGATTGGCCACAGCATCACGCTGTCGCTGGCGGCGCTGGACATCGTGTCGCCGCCGTCGCGCTTCGTCGAACCACTCATCGCCCTGACGATCGTGGTGGTCGGCGCGGACAACCTGCTGGTGCTGCGCGCCAGGCAAGCGGCCGATCACCACGCGTCGGATATCAGGGCCGCACTCGCCGCACTCTTCGGCCTGGTTCACGGGTTTGGGTTCGCCTCGGTCCTCAAGGAGTTCGGGCTGCCGCAAGCCGCCCTCGGATGGTCGCTCTTCTCATTCAACCTGGGCGTCGAAATCGGCCAGTTGTTCATCGTCGTGATCGTGGCGGGAGCGCTGGCATGGCTACGCCGTCGAAGCCCGCCGTGGGCGTCGCGGGCGGCGGCCGGGGGATCGGTCGGCGTCGTCCTGGCGGGGCTTTTTTGGTTCGTTCAGCGCGTCTTCTTCACGGGCGTCCGGTAGGGGCGAATGGTGCTTGACGTACGGCGCAAAGAGGCATGAAGTGGATGGCAGAGGTATCGGCTATGCGGAAACTGTCATTATTCCTGTTTGTCGTCGCCATCGGCCTGCTCGGTTCGACGTCCGTCGCTGCCCAGGCCGTCGCGGCACCCGGCGCTGCAGCAACCAAGGTCGGAGCCGCGAAGTGCAAGATGTGTCACAAGATCCAGTTCGACTCGTGGACCGCGAGCAAGCATGGCCTGGACAAGGCCAAGGGCGCCGAGTGTGAGACGTGCCACGGCAACGGATCGGGATACATCGCCCTGAGCGTGATGAAGGATCCGGTGAAGGCGAAGGCCGCCGGGCTGATTGCCAAGCCGGCCAAGGCCGGGTGTGCGACGTGCCATAAGAACGGCGTCAAGGACGAGGATCTGCCCAAGGTGCACGAGCACAAGAAGAAGACCTAGTCACACCTGCACGGCGGTAATTTCCATTTCTCCTTTCTTCAGGGCTTCGACAAACGCGTTGATGACGCGAGGGTCGAAGTCCGTCCCCGTGCCCTTGAGGAGAATTTCCTTCGCCTCGAACGGTGACATCGCCTTGCGGTAGGGACGATCGCTGGTGAGCGCGTCGTAGACATCGGCGACCGAGATCACGCGGGCCTCGAGGGGGATCTCTTCGCCGTGCAGCGGATGATAGCCGGTGCCATCGAACTTGTCGTGATGGGCCAGGATGATCGGCAGCACGCGCCGCAGCGATCCGCCCATCGACTCGAGGAAGTCCACGCCGCGGTCGACGTGGGTCTGGACCTGTTCAAATTCTTCCTTGGTCAGCCGCGCCGCCTTGTAGAGCAGCTCGCGGCTGATCTCGAGCTTGCCGATGTCGTGCAGCAGGGCGGCGGCGCGCACGTCTTCGATGCGGTCGGCGCTGAAGTCCAGCCGGGCGGCAATGCGCGCGGCGTACACCGAGACGCGATACGAGTGGTTTTCGGTGTACTGGTCCTTCGAGATGAAGTGCCGGAGCAGCATCAGCACGCCGTCATAGGTCTCCCGCAATTCGAGCACTTGCGCGCCGCGGTGCTCGTAGAGGGTTCCCATCAGGTAGCCGGTGAGAATGAGGGTGCTGCCCCAGGCGGTAACATCGAGCCAGCGGTCGAGCCACGCGGCCGTCGAGGCTGCCAGCATCACCGGGTTCTGCAGCGTCATGAAGACGACAATCAGGACGCTGGCAAAGGCGGTGAGCGTGGCGTGCCGGCGGCCGTAGACGTACGCGGAGACCAGCGTGGGAAAGGTGTAGAAGCTGAGTACGAGCCGCTGCGATGCGACCAGGTTGTTGAGGAGCAGGCAAAGCGAAAACATCGAGAGCAGGAGCCACAGCTCCTTGTTGACTTCTTCGAGGCGGCCGAGGCTCGGGACCTTCAAGTGGCTGAAGAGGTCCTGCAGGCGTGCGGGGGCGGGGAGGGCGCGTTCCATGGCGGGCGGTGCAGCAAGCCCCGTACCACGCCGAATGCCGCCGCTTCAGTGCCGAGGCGCGCGGCAGCGCTTTCATTTTTCGAGGGTGCGGTTACGGATTTGGGGCCAGTCGCCTGGCGATCGCCGCGCCGAGGCACATCGAGACGATCACGCCGCCCAGGTGCGCCGAGAGGACGTGCGACGGCTCGGAGAAGTGGCAGAACAGGCGCCAGCCGGCATCGGCCATCAGTCCGGCGCCAAGTCCGAGCAGGGCGCCGGCGACCGCCGGGCGGGTGGGATAGGCGCGCGCGGCCAGGATGCTCGCCAGCAGCACTGCGGGCAGCGCGCTCACGATCGATCCGGTAAGGCACAGGGCACCCACGAAATACCAGCCGCCGCGCAGACGGACCGGGCTGGCCCCCCAGCTAAACAAGGTGACGGCCACCACCATCACGATCGGCAGGCCGATCCATAACCGGGTCGCGGTCCCGCTCCACGCTCGTCCCGGCACCGCCTCCCGGAGCGCCGCAGCCACGACGACCAGGCCCACCATGACCTGCGCGATCGACATGCCCCACGTGCCGCCCCAGCCAAGCCGTGGCGCGTCGACCCGCAACTCGAAAATGAACTGGGCGGCCAGCAACGCGAGCGCCGCAAACGGCAGCATCCACAGCGCGCGCGTCATCGGCGCGGGCAGCGGCTTCACCGGCGCGTAGTCGGCCGCGAGTCTCGCGCGAAGCGCGTCCGGAAGTTTGATCGCCTGCTCACTCATCACCGTGGTCCCGTTCTTTCTCGGATAACAGGGCGCGCAACTTTGCCATGCCCCTGCTCGATCGCAATTTCGCCGCGGTCTCGGCAATGCCGGCGCGGGTGGCGATTTCCCTGAAACTCCAGCCCCAGACGTGATGCTGGATGACCGCGTGCCGCTGCGGCGACGCCACCTGCGCCAGCGCGTGGCGGACTTCAGCACGGTCGGCAAACGAGGCCGCCTCGGCTCGCACCGGGATCTCCAGCTCGGTGACGTCAGAGGTGGCCCACGGGCGCCGCGACGCCGTGCGGCGATCCATCAGCCAGACGTGCCGCGCGATCGCCATCGCCCACGGCATCAGCGGAAATGACGGATCGAAGGTGTGGCGGGCCCGGTGCATCTGCAGCAACGTCTCCTGGACCAGGTCCTCGGCCTTCGCCGCGTCGCGCGATTGTCCGTACAGGTAACGGCGCAGCAGCGGCGCCACGACGGCATAGATCTCGTCGAACGACTCGAATTGTCCCGCCTGGTAACTCACCATCAAGGCGCGGAGCTTGGTCTCGTCTGTCATGTATGCCGGGCTGCCACGGATCGTATCAGGCCTTCCTTACAGATACTTTTGCTGGCCCCTGGCAAATGGTGTCAGTGGAGGTTCTGTCACGTCCATGCTTCAAGCCGTTTACTCCCTCACCAGCTATGTGCTCGCGGGTTTCCTGGCGCTGCTGGCCGTGATTCCGGCCGACACGGTGCCCATCACGCTCCTCAAGATGGCCGACACCGAACGCGCCTTTGCCAAGCAGGCGGCCGAGACCACGATTGGGGCGGCCTTCGTCGAGTACTTCGCGGACGAGTCGATCAACTTCGACCCGGCCCCCGGGCCGGCGCGCGATCGGCTGCGCCAGGAGCCCGACGCGTTCCCAAAGGAGCTGCGCATGAAATGGGAGCCGCGCGTCGGCGACATCTCGGCGAGCGGCGACCTGGGCTATCTCACCGGCCCCGTCGAATCGACGATGCCCGGACAGCCGCTTCGTTACGGCAACTATCTTTCGGTGTGGAAGAAGCAGGCGAACGGCGAGTACCGGGTGATCCTCGACGTCGGGTCGCGGCAACCAGAAAAACCCAGGTTTGCGGACGGCTTCGTGCGCTCGACGGCACTTGCCACCTACAAAGGCAGGGATACCAAGGCCGCAGCCGAGGCCAGCCTGCTCGGCGCCGACCAGGCGTTCAGCACCGCCATCTCGAAGGGCGCTCACGAGGCCTACATGACCACGATGCACGCCGCCGGCCGCCTGCATCGCTCCGGCTATCTCTCGATGACCTCGCGCGACGCGGCCTCCGCCTGGCTGCGCGATCACGTCAAGACCATGACGAGCACGCCGATGAAAAGCGAGACCGCCGCGTCGCGGGACCTTGGCTACACGTGGGGCACGTTTACCGTGAAGTCGCCAGACGCCAGGGACGAACAGGGCTACTACGTGCGGGTGTGGACCCGCGCCGCCACCGGCGCGTGGCAACTGGTCGCCGACGTCACGGAACCGAGCCGGCCACCAGCGGCTTCAATACCGCGGTGATGAACTGATGCACCGGCGTGGGGACGCCGAACTCGCGCCCCATGCGGACCACGGCGCCGCTCAGGTACGGCAACTCGAGCCGGCGCCCGCGTTCCAGGTCTTCGAGCATCGACGATTTGGATCCGGCCGGCAGGTTCTGGATCAACGCCTTGGTGTCGTCCATCAGCGTCGGCGGAAAGTTGATGCCGGCGGCGCGGCCGACGGCGATCGCGCCTTCGATCGCCGCGATCATCATCGCGTAGAGATCCTTGTCGGCCCGCACCACGCCCATCGGCGATCGCGTCACCGACGTCATGCCGCTCCAGGTCGAGAGCCGAACAAACTTGATCCACAGGTCGAGATCGATCGAGGTGCTGGCCTTGCCCTGGAAACCGGAGCGGTTGCAGGCCTCTTCGAAGGCGACGAGCCGCGCCGAGCGCGAGCCATCCCGCTCCCCGAACACGATCTGCTGCGACGTGGTGTGGCGAATGTGGCCCGGCCTGTCGACCACCACCACGATGTAGGCGGTGCCGCCGGCCACATGCTCGGCGCCAACCTGCTTTGCCACCATGTCCACCGCATCGACACCGTTCTGCAGCGTGATGACGACGGTATCTGGACCGATGAGCGGCGGTAACGTGGCGGCCGCGGCATCAACGTCGTACAACTTCACCGTGAAGAGGACGACGTCCACGGCTCCGATGCTCTCGAGGCGATCGGTGGCCTTCACCGGTGTGACGTGGGCGTTGCCGTTGGGGCTCTCGATGTACAGGCCGTCGCGCTGCATCGCCGCCAGGTCGGCGCCGCGCGCGATGAACGTGACGTCCTCGCCGGCCGCCGCCAGGCGGCCGCCGAAATACCCGCCCACGCCGCCCGATCCGAAAATCGCAATCTTCACAGCTTCACCGCATCCAGACTGACGACGGAAACGTCGCCAAGCACCGTCGCGCTATGCACGGCCCCTCGAGGAATGACCACCCAGTCGCCGGGCCCGAGCACGGCCAGGTGGCCGCCGACCACCAGCCGGAACCGGCCCGAGACCACCGCGTCGATCTTGTCCACGCCGTGCTTGTGATCGGGAAACACCGTGCCGGGTTCGTAAGTGTAGCGGGCGACGCGATACCCGAGCGCCTCGAGCTTGGCGCGCAGCGCGGCTTCAGTCACCGGGCCGTCGGCGGTACTCCAGCGTTGAACCGCCATGCTCGTGAGGCGATGACGGGATCTATTGCGCCGCGCCGGTGGGTGACGCGGGCATGCCCGGGACCGAGCCCGTGGCGAGTTCCTGATCGATCATCAGCAAGCCGACGCCGGTGTTGCCGGCGAGGCGAATGCGGCCAAGGACGGCCCTCGCCGCCGCTTCCTCTTCCATCTGCTCGGTGACGAACCATTGCAGCATCACGACGCCCGGGCGATCCTTCGCCTTCTCGGCCATCACATACAGCTCGTTGATCGACGCCGTCACTTCCTGCTCGTTCTTGAGGACGTGGGCGCACAGCGCTTCGGCCGACTTCCACGCGCTCGGTGGCGCGGCAATGGCCGGGAGGACCACTTTCTGATCGCGCTCGACCAGGTGGTCGATGATCCGCTGGGCATGCAGCAACTCGTCGGACGACTGCTTGCGCATCCACGTCGAAAAGCCGGGCAGGTCGTGTTCCGACAGCCAGATCGACATCGCCAGGTACTCGTGCGAGGCGCGGAATTCCAGCTTGAGATGTTCGTTGAGGCCCTTCAGAAGCTCCTTCGTCATCCGTCCAGAATACCCGATTGCCCCGGGTCCACGGGAAGGGGGCGCACTGATGGGGCGCACTGGTGGAGGCAAACCTTTAGGTTTGCCTAAAGGGAGCGGCGGCGGGCGAGGTCGAAACCGAGCCCGCCGAGGATGACGAACAGCCCGGTGCCGGTCATGGCGAATGGCAGGTTGCCGTTGCCGCCGAAGTACACCCCGGCGACCATCGCGACCGCGGACATCGCCAGGACCATGTAGACCGCCCAGGCCGGCGGCTTGGCTGCTGTGGCGGTCATGGTGTCACTGTGAAACGGCCGGTTGTTGACGTCACGAGCACATCGGCGCCCTTCATCGCGGTCACCTGCCACACGTGCGCTTCGGGTTCGAGCGACACCGTCGCGGGCAGGTGCGCCTCGGCGACCGTCAGTGCCGGGCTCTCCCACACTACCCGTCCCGACGCGGTGCTGATCTTGACACGATAGGCGTCCGCGCCCTGCGCGGGAGACCACCGGAACGTATCGACGTGGCCCGAAAACGCGCCTTCGGCGGGTTCGAGGAGCGCCAGCGTGGCGGTGGCCGGCGCGGGTGCCGCGGCGGCCGGTGCCGTCGTGGCCGGTTGTGGCGTGGCCGGCGCGGGCGATGAGCCGCCGCAGGCGACCAGGGTCATGATGGCGGCGATCGAGGCGGCGCGGGAGGCGAAGCGAAGAGTCATGTCTCTTCTAGCTTAGTGGCCGATCCGATCCGAGAGCAACCCCACCGACAGCGCATAGGCGTGCGCGCAGTTGTAGCCGAGCAGGGCTTCGTAATTCTTGTAGACGAGATAGGACTTGGCGCCGGCCCTTAGCAGCGAGGCGTTGCGCTCGACCTTCGGCAGCGCTGCCCCGGCTGCCGTGCGCACGCCGAGCGCCTGCCACTTGGACAGGGGCACGGCCCTGGTCATCTCGCGCTCCGCGCGGCAGCCGCTGTCCCGGAGCCCGACCGCTTGAACGATGGCGTTGGCGCGCCCGGCCGGCAGCTTCACCTCGCGGCCCCACGCCTGGCCCTCGACCCAGCCATAGGCCTTCAGGTAGTTGGCGATCGAGGCGAACACGTCGGGCACCGACGTCCAGATGTCGCGGCGGCCGTCACCATCGAAGTCCTGCGCGTGCGCGAGGTAGCTCGACGGCATGAACTGCGTCTGCCCCATCGCGCCCGCCCACGAGCCCTTCATCGCCGCCAGTTCGATGTCGCCGCGGTCGGCGATCGCCAGCGCGCTCATCAACTCGCCGGTGAAGAACGCGCCGCGGCGGCCCTCCCAGGCCAGCGTCGCCAGCGCCTGCACCGTCGGCCGGACGCCGGAGAAGCGGCCGAAGTTCGACTCCATCCCCCACACCGCAACGAGGATTGCGGGCGGCGCCCCGTAGCGATCGCTGACCTTCGCGAGCACGGCATGTTGTGCGGCCGCTTGCGCTTGAGCGGTGCGGATAAACGACTTGGTCAGCCGGCGCTGCACGTACTGGGTGATGGTGAGGACCGTTTCGGCCTGCGTCCGATCGCGTTCGACCACGACCGGCAGCGGCTCGAGGCCATCGAACGCGGCCGCAACCGTCTCGGCCTTGATCCCGCGGGCGAGCGCATCGGCTTTGAGCCCCAGCACGAAGTCGCCGAAGGCCACGCGCGCCTCAGCCGCCGGCGCCGGTGCCTGTGCGCCAGCCACCGCCACGGCCATCGCCACGATCAGGACAGCTTGAAACTTCACTTCCAACTTCCAACTTCCAACTTAACTTTCAACTTCAACTTTCAACTGCCAACTGTCAACTGTCAGAGCGTCGTGCCCGCGGCTCCATCCACCATGATCGCTTGCCCTGAGATGTAGCTCCCCGCTGTCGAGGCGAGAAACACCACGAGGTTGGCGAGCTCTTCCGCGCGGCCGAGCCGGCCCAGCGGAATCGTCGCCACCGACGCCTTGCGGACCTCTTCGACGGGCTTACCGGCCTTCGTGGCGTTGGCTTGATCGAGTTCCGCGATGCGCTCGGTGTCGATGCGTCCGGGCGCGATCACGTTGACCAGGATGCCCTGCGGCGCCAGCTCGCGCGACAGCGTCTTGGCAATGCCCCACACCCCGGCGCGCAGCGCATTCGAGAGCGCCAGGTTCGGAATCGGCTGCTTGATCGAAGACGACGCGATCGTCAGCACGCGGCCGTAGCCGGCCTTCTTCATTTCTGGCGCCGCCGCGGCGACAATGCGCGTGAAGCTCAACAGGTTCTGTTCAAACGCTTTCTGCCACTGCTCTTCGCTCATGGCCAGCGTTTCACCGGCTGGCGGCCCGCCGGCATTGTGCACGACGATCTCGAGCCCGCCGTATTCGGACACCGCGCTGTCGACGAGACGCTTCGCCTCGGTCGCGCTGCTCACGTCGGCCACCAGCGCCTTGACCCGCGCTCCGGTCTCGCGACGGATCGTCTCGGCGGCCGCCTCGATGCGGACCTGGTCGCGGCTGCAGACCACGAGGTCACAGCCCTCGCGCGCCAGCCCGAGCGCCGACGCGTAGCCCAGGCCGCGGCTGGCCGCCATCACAATTGCGCGCTTCCCTTTCAGTCCGAAATCCATTCGTTGCCCTTTGTAATTCGTTATTCGTTATTCGTTATTTCACAATCGGCGTGAGCAGTTTCAGCCGGCTCAGTATGTCGTCCAAGTCCGCTAACGTATCAGGATCGACCGGCGTAAACGGTGCGCGCACGCGGGATGACGCAATCACGCCGCGCTTCTGGTAGATGTGCTTCCTGAGCGCGAGGTTGATCCGCGGCTGGTTCTCGAACCGGATGATCGGCAGGTATTCATAGAACACGCGGGTGGCGCCATCGCGGTCGCCCGCCGCGAAGCGGGCATAGATGTCGACGAGGATCTCCGGAAACGCAAACCCCGTCATCGTCCCGATCGCGCCGTGACGAAGCTCCTCGAGGAACATCATCCCGCCGAGGCCGCCGAAGATCTTCACCGCCGGGTTGGCCGCGCGCACCTGGCTCACCTTCATCGGCGACGGCTCGTCTTCCAGTTTCAGGAACGCCAGGCGCGGCGACGCGGCGCCGAGGCGCGCGATCAACTCGACGCTCATCGTGATGCCGCCAACCGCCGGCGGAAAGTCCTGGACCACCACGGGAATCTCGATCGCCTCGGCCACCGCGAGGTAGTGGCGCTCGAGCGCCGCGTCGTTGGTGCGGGCCAGCTTGGGCGGCGCCACCATCACCGCCTGCGCGCCCAGTTCCTGCGCGCGCCGGCTGAGGGCG
>JBDTMB010000148.1:0-12374 GCA_039934485.1 Vicinamibacterales bacterium | reverse complement strand
CGGCGTACTACCGGATGGAAACGATCGAGCACTTCGCGAAGATCAGCCTGGTGGCCCGGACGCTTGGGCGCGAGAACCTGCTGTCGCGCGGCGAGGTGGACCGCCTGCAGGGCCTGCGCGGGATGTACGGCATCGCGTCGCCGGCGCCGATTTGCACCGACGAGAGCACGCTCGTCCCGGGCGCGCAGCTCGATTGCCAGGTGGTGCAGGCGCCGACGTCATCGCAACGGCTGGTCGCCCACAATTTGCCGGCGCCGGCGGGCGGCACGGACGGGGAAATTCGGCTAACATACCGGGAACTCACCGCATTAATCGAGGATGCGGTCAGGCAGCTTAAGTAAGCCATCTGGAGGCAGTAAATGGGTGAAGCACTGGGCATGGTCGAAACCAAAGGGCTCGTCGCGATGATTGAAGCGGCCGATGCCATGGTGAAGGCCGCCAAGGTGACGCTGGTCGGATGGGAAAAGATCGGCGCCGGTTACGTGACGGCCATCGTGCGTGGCGATGTGGCCGCCGTGAAGGCCGCGACCGACGCCGGCGCCGCCGCGGCCCGCCGCGTGGGAGAGCTGGTCTCGGTGCACGTCATTCCGCGTCCGCACGCGAACCTCGAAGACGTCCTGCCGATCGGCAAGGCCAGCACCAAGTAAGGCCGGGGCGACCCGCCCATGCTTCTCGCGCGCATCGTAGGCACCGTCGTGGCGACGCGGAAAGATCCGCGTCTGGTCAGCAACAAGTTGTTGCTGGCGCGCTCGGTCGATCCCAAAGGCAAGCTCGAAGGCAACTACCTCGTCGCCGTGGACACGGTGGACGCCGGCATCGGCGAAACCGTGCTGATCGTCAGCGGCAGTTCCGCGCGCATGGCCTCGGGCATGAAAGACTGCCCGGTGGATGCCGTGGTGGTCGGCATCGTCGATGCCGTGGACGTGCCGGAATAACAGGGATCAGGGATCAGGGGTCAGGGAAAAATGCAGCTCGCACGCGTGATCGGCGACGTCGTGGCCTCGGTCAAGGATCCCCTGCTGGCGAGTGTCCCGCTCCTGCTGGTGCAGCCGCTCGGCGCCGACGGCAAGGACGTGGGCCGGCCGCTGGTGGCCGTGGATTCAGTAGGCGCGGGCGTCGGCGAGACGGTGTTTTTCGTCCGCGGCAAGGAAGCCAGCTTTCCGTTTTATCCCGTCGAAGTGCCCGCCGATGCCGGCATCGTGGGCATCGTCGATCACTGGTCGACCAAATGATCCTCGGCCGCGTGGTCGGACAGGTGGTGGCGACCCGGAAGCGTCCGCAGTTTGAGGGCGCGAAGTTGTTGCTGGTGCAGCCCGAGACACCGCAAGGCCAGGCCGTGGGCGCCACGCTCCTGACCATCGATTCGGTGGGCGCGGGCGTGAGCGAGCGCGTGCTGGTCGTGCTCGAGGGACGCGCCGCCGGGGAAGCGCTGGGCAAGAAGGGCGCGCCGGTGGACGCGGCGATCGTCGGCATCGTCGATCAACTGGAGTTCGTCGAATGACGCCGCAGATGGCGCCGATGACGCAGGGTCAAACGCCATGACAGACGACGAGATTCGCGCGCTCGTGCGGATGGCGATCCAGAAGCACCTGGGCGGAGCCCCGGCCGTCGCGATGGAAGCCGTGGTGGTCTCGGCACCACCCGTCGCGCCGGCGAACCTCAGCTTCGCCCGCTACCTGCTGCCGCGGGCCGAAGACGACACCATGTGTCTAATCGAGCCGGAGGTCCGCTGCAATCATTGCGGTTACTGCCAGTGTCACGGGCATTAGCAGGGCGCCATCATGGACATTAGTAGGGCACCCCTTTAGGGGTGCCAGAGCGTTATGAAGCCATCAGTACTCGTTACCCGCCGCCTGCCTTCATCGGTCATCTCCCGTCTCGAAGAAGGGTGCGACGTCGACCTCCACACCGAGCCGTCCGCCATTCCTCGTGAAGAACTCCTCCGGCGCATCAAGGGCAAGGACGCGCTGGTGTGCCTGTTGACCGACACGATTGATGGTGAAGTGCTCGATGCCGGCGCGCCGACGCTGAAAGTGGTGGCGAACGTCGCCGTGGGCTTCAACAACATCGATGTCCCCGCGTGCCGCGCCCGCGGCATCGTGGCGACCAACACGCCCGATGTGCTGACGAATGCGTGCGCCGACTTCACGTGGGCGCTGATTCTTGCCGTGACGCGCCGGTTGAGCGAAGGCGAACGCGTCGTCCGCGCCCACGCGTGGCCAGGCTGGAGCCTTGACTACATGCTCGGCATGGAATTGCGAGGCAAGCAACTCGGCCTGGTGGGGCTTGGCCGCATTGGCAGCGCGGTGGCCTTGAAGGCGCCGGCGTTTGGCATGACCGTGGCCTACAACTCCGTCGATCCGGCGAATGTGCCTGGCGCCGCAGAAATGTCGTTCGATCGGCTGCTCGCGACCTCCGACGTGGTGACGGTCCACGTGCCGATGCTGCCCGAGACCCGGCACCTGATCGATCAGAAGGCCCTGACGAAGATGAAGCGGTCGGCTTACCTGATCAACACCTCCCGCGGTCCGGTCGTCGACGAAGCCGCGCTGGCGTGGGCACTCAAGGAACGGCTCATCGCCGGCGCCGCGCTGGACGTCTACGAGAACGAGCCGGAAGTCCATCCGGGGCTGCTGACCCTCGAGAACGTGCTGTTGATTCCGCATCTCGCCAGCGCCACCACGGAAACCCGCACGGCAATGGCCGACCTGGCCATCTCCAACACGCTGGCCGTGCTCAACGGCCAGAAGGCGATTACGCCGATCACGTAGGGTCTGGCACCTTAACATCGAAAACGCCGCAATTATTGCAACTTGCAACGTGGCAAGAACTTCATCAAAAACCCACGTTAAGGTGCCAGACCCTACTGGCGTTGCGCGGCTGATGCGGACCCTTGGACGCGAGATCGACGGCATGGAACTGCCGGCCATCGAACAGATCTGGGACCAGCAGAAGGACGATGCCTTTCAGGTCCTCATCTCGACCCTGCTCTCCGCCCGCACGCAGGACGCCACGACACTGGCCGCCTCGGCACGGCTGTTCAAGGTGGCGCACACGCCGTTGGCGATGGCCAGCCTCACCGTGAAACAGATCGAGAAGCTGATTTACCCCGTGGGCTTCTTTCACAATAAGGCAAAATTCGTGAAAGCCGCCAGCCAGATGCTGGTGGAACGGTTCCGGGGACGCGTCCCTGGCAACCTCGACGACTTGATCACGCTGCCAGGCGTGGGCCGCAAGACGGCCACGCTCGTGCTGATCGTCGCCTTTCAGAGCACCCAGCACATCTGCGTAGACGTCCACGTCCATCGCCTCTCAAATCGCCTGGGGTGGGTGAAAACGAAATCACCCGAGGAAACCGAGCAGGCGCTTTACCGGGCCATCGCGCCGCGCTGGTGGCCGTTGCTCAACCTCTACCTGGTGACGTGGGGGCAAAACATCTGCCGCCCGGTATATCCTCGCTGCAGCGAGTGCGCCGTCGTCAACGACTGCGCTCGAATCGGAGTGACTCGACATGCTTAAGTTAGTAGTGGCGCTGAGCCTGGCCTTCTCATCCCAACTGTTTGCCCAGCCGGCGCAGACCTCTCCCGGGGCGGGCCCAGTCATCGTCGTCGAGACAGAGAAAGGCACCTTCGAATTCGAGACCTATCCGAACGAAGCGCCGAAGACCGTGGCGCACATCATCGCGCTGGTGAACAAGAAGTTCTACAACGGCCTGCGTTTCCATCGCGTGGTGCCGAACTTCGTCATCCAGGCCGGCGACCCGATGACGCGTGACATGTCGAAGGAAAAGGAATGGGGCCATTACGGCAGCGGCAAGCCGGTGGGCGCGGTTGAGTTGTCGCCGCTCCGCAAGCACGTCAAGGGCGCCGTGGCGATGGCGCACGCCGGTGACGCCGGGAAAGCCGACGCGCAGTTCTACGTCTGTCTCACCGCGCAGCCTCGCCTCGACGGCGAATACGTGGTCTTCGGGAGAGTGATCTCCGGCATGGACGTGCTGCCCAAGATCGAGGTCCGCGATCGGATCATCAGAGTAACCGTGCGCGAGGAAAAGTAGGCACGATGCCCTCGAGCGCCGGGTAGCGCTCCACCAACTCCGCCGGCATCCGCGCCGTTACCGGCTCATCGAGCATGTGCTTCAGCATGGTGGCGTTGGCCACGGACGAAGCGGAGAAGTGATTATTGAGATAGAGGTAGACCTTCTTGCCGAGGGCCCGGGCAGCGCGGGCCTTCTCCGCGATCGGCGTCAGCTCTTCCGGCGAATAAAGGTAGTTGTAGCGGTCTTCGGCTTCGGCATGGTCCCACCACTGGGCGGCGTTTCGTCCATGGAGCCGCACGTAAAACAACTCACTATTTCCTGGCGAGAAATCCTGCGCGATAGACGACTCGAACTTGGGTTCGTCGATCTGCACCCACGCGGAGCCGTGGGCATCCAGCAGCGCGCGGGTGCCGCCGGCGCGATCGCTCCACGTCCGATGCCGCAACTCGACGGCAAGCGGGTAGTCCGCGAACGTTTGCAGGAGCCACTCGAGATAGCCGCGAGCCTCATCGGTGTCGTGAAAGCTGGGAGGAAACTGCACCAGCAAGGCGCCGAGGCGTCCACTCACCGCGAGCGGCTCGATGCCGGCCTTGAAGGTGTCCACGTCCTCGCGCGTGATCGCCCCGGCGGTCATGCCCGGATGGGTGAATTTCTGGAACAGCTTCACCGAGAAGTCGAAGTGAGCCGGCGTGCGTTTGAGCCACCCGAGCGCCGCCGTCGCGCGCGGCTGTCCGTAAAACGTGCTGTTGACCTCAACCGTGTTGAAGCGCCCGGCGTAGAACCGCAGCTCGTCGAAGCCGCGGTCGCGGTCCTCCGGAAGGGGGTAGAAGATGCCGGTCCACGTCCCTCGTCCTGAAGGATAGTTCCAGCCCGAGGTGCCGATACGCAGCGTCACCGGGATAAAATATCAAGTTCCGGCATGCTCACCATCAACGAGATCTTTCACTCGATTCAAGGCGAATCGACCCTGGCCGGCCAGCCGTGCGTGTTTGTCCGCCTGACGGCCTGCGATTTACGCTGCCGCTGGTGCGACACGCCGTACGCCTTCCACGAGGGCCACAAGATGTCGGTGGACGAGGTGGTGGCCGACGTCGAAGCTCGCGGCTGCCCCCTGGTGGAGGTCACCGGCGGCGAGCCGCTGCTCCAGCCCGACGTCTATCCGCTGATGCAGCGCCTGCTCGATGCGGGCAAGACGGTGATGGTGGAGACGGGCGGGCATCGCAGCATCGCCCAGGTGCCCGCCGGCGTGATTCGCGTCATGGACGTGAAATGCCCGGGTTCCGGGGAGTCGGAGAAGAACAACTGGTCGAACCTGGCACTCCTGGCCAAGCGCGATGAAGTGAAGTTCGTGGTCGCCGATCGCACCGACTACGAATTCGCGCGCGAGATCACCGCCCGCGAGGGCCTGGTCAATCGCTGCGGGGCGGTGTTGTTCTCGCCGGTGCACGGCGAGCTCGACCCGAAGCAGCTCGCCGAATGGGTCATCGCCGACCGGCTGGCGGTGCGCGTCCAGTTGCAGATGCACAAGTACATCTGGAGTCCGGCCACTCGTGGCGTCTAGTCGCAACGACGGTCGGGAGCCGGGAGCCGGGAGCCGGGATCATAATCCCGCGGTTGTCCTACTGAGCGGCGGGCTCGACTCGTACACGGCCGCGGCGGTGGCCAAGCGCGACGGCTTCGCGGTGTGCGCGCTCACCATCAATTACGGACAACGTCACCGTCGCGAGCTCGAGTCGGCGCGAGCGGTCGCCGCGTCGCTGGACGCGGCGCGTCATCTCGAACTCGCACTGGATCTGTCGCTGATCGGGGGATCCTCGCTGACGTCGAGCGCGATCGACGTTCCCAAGGATCAGCCGATCGATCCATTGGTGATTCCCTCGACCTACGTGCCCGCGCGCAACACGATCTTCCTGTCGATGGCGCTCGCGTGGGCGGAAGTGCTCGGCGCCTCGGACATCTTCATCGGCGTCAACGCGCTGGACTACTCGGGGTATCCCGACTGCCGGCCCGAGTTCATCCGCGCCTTCGAAGCGCTCGCGCGCCTGGCCACCAGGGCCGGCGTCGAAGGGCGCCCCCTGGCCGTCCACACGCCCCTCATCGACCTCTCGAAGGCGGCGATCGTGTCCCTCGGCCTGTCGCTCGGCCTCGATTACGGATTGACGCACAGCTGCTATGACCCGCTGCCCGACGGCCGCCCCTGCGGCCGGTGTGACAGCTGCCGGCTGCGGGCCGCAGGATTTGCGCAGGCTGGCGCGATAGATCCGCTCCTGACCCGCGTCGGCTGAGATACCATTCCGCCCAAGCCTTGGCCCAACCTCTCCGACGCCAAATCGTGACGCTCGCGGTCGTGCTGTTTGCCGTGGTCGTGGGCGCGATCGCGGTGGGCTCCCGCATCACCTACTCGGAACACGTCCGGCAGCTCGAGGCCGAGACCGAGACCATGGCGGCCACCGTGGTCGTCTACGTCAACCAGAACCTCGCGACGGCCGATGCCGTGGCGACCACGGCCTCGCGGCACCCGAGCATGCAGAAGCTGGATCCCGCGGCGGCCACCGACGTGCTGCGCCCGTTAATGGACGGCCGCGGCAGCCTGGTTCACAACGCCCTCCTGGCGGACACCGCCGGACACATCATCGCGTGGGCCGGCCCGCCGCTGGCGCCGATCGAAGGGACGCTCGATCCGGCATGGCTCAAGAGCGCCGCGGCCGCGAATCGGCCGACCATCAGCCGCATGCTTGGCGGACCGGGAGAAGAAGCCCACGCCATCGTGCTGGCCTACCCGATCGACAACGGATCCGGCGCCGTCGTCGGCGTGCTCGGCATCTCGATCCACCTTGAAGCCCTCGAACAGGTGCTGGCCTCGATCCCGCTGCCACCGGGGTCGGTCGTCACGTTGACCGACGATCGCGCGGTGGTGGTGGCCCGCAGCCTCGATGCGCGCCGCTATGTCGGCCGTTCCACCGAGGCGCCCGGGCAATCCCGCCGCCCGGCCAATGTGCCCACCACCGTGACGAGGATGGGCATCGACGGGATCGAGCGGGTGTTTGGCAACGCGGTGGTTGAACGCGGCCCGTGGCTGGCCAGCGTCGGCATTCCCACGAGCGTGGCGCTGTCCCGCACGATGCCCATCTACTACCGGAATTTCATCATCGCCCTGATCGGCAGTGGCATCGGCGTGATCCTGTCGATGGCCATTGCGCGCCGGTGGCTGGCGTCCTTCGATCACCTCGACAACACCACGTACCGCGTCGCCCGCGGCGATCTGTCGCCGCTCGACACCCGGCCGATGCCGACCGCCGAATTGGATCACCTGCAGCACACCGTGGGCACGATGATCACCAGCCTGCGCCTGGCGCGGGAGTCGATTGCGGCGCAGGTGGATGAAGAGCGGCGGATGAACCAGGAGGTCCAGTCGTTGCAACAGCAGGTGATTCGACAGGAGCGGCTGGCGGCGATTGGCGTGCTGGTCTCCGGCGTCGCGCACGAGTTGAACAACCCGCTGCAGGCGATTCTCGGGTTCGCCGAATTGCTGCAGATGCAGCCCGGGATGCCCGCCCAGGCCCGCTCCGATCTCACGCTGATCCAGAAAGAGAGCTCGCGGGCCAGCGCGATCATCCGCAACCTGTCGAAGTTCGGGCGGCAGATGTCCGAGCCGTCGCCGGTCCGGCTCCGCGACATCGTGGCGTCGGTGCTCGAGCTGCGGCAGCGCAAGATGGAGGAGCTGAACATCTCCGTCCATGTCGAGGAAAAGTCGCGCGCCACCGTGATGGCCATCTTCACCGAGTTGCAGCAGGTGCTGCTCAACTTCGCGATCAATGCGGAGCAGGCGATTGTGCTGGCGCAGGCGACTACCCGCCGGGTGGTGATTCGCACCGGCGATCGCGACGGCTGGGCCTGGATTGAACTCGAGGATTCCGGCCCGGGCGTGCCGCCTGCACACGAGGCCAAGTTGTTTCAGCCCTTTTACACCACCAAGCCGGTGGGCGAGGGCACCGGTCTCGGCCTCTCGGTGAGCTACGACATCGTGCGATCGCACGGCGGCCGCATCGGCTACCGCAGCGCGCCGAGCGGCGGGGCGGTGTTCTTCTTCGAGCTGCCGATCGTCCCGGACCCGAAGCCCGAAGCCCCCGAAGCCTGAAGCCCCCGGAGCCTGAAGCCCCCGAAGCCTGCAGCCTGAAGCCTGAAGCCCGACAATGACCACCCGCCTCTATTACACCGAACCGTATCGCCCCTCGTTCGACGCCACGGTCACTGCCTGTACCGAAGTCGAGGGCCGCGCCCACGTCGTGCTCGACCAGACGGCGTTTTATCCCACCTCCGGCGGCCAGCCGTTCGACACCGGAACGCTGGGCGGCGCGGCCGTGACCGAGGTGATCGACCGCGAAGACGGCGAGATCGTCCATGTGCTGAGCGGGGCTCCCTCCTTCGATCCCGGTGACGTCGTGCAGGGCACGATCGACTGGGCGCGCCGCTTCGAGCACATGCAGCAGCACACCGGCCAGCACGTCCTCTCCGCCGCCTTCGACCGCCTGTTCAGCGCGCGCACCGAGAGCTTTCACATGGGGGCGATGGCGGCGACGATCGACCTGGGGCGCGAAGTCACGCCGGCCCAAATTGCGCAGGCCGAAGACGAGGCCAACCGCATCGTCTGGGACGACCGGCCGGTGACGATTCGATTCGCGTCGGCGGAAGAAGCCGCGGCCATGCCGCTGCGCAAGGAGCCTGCGCGCACCGGTCCGCTGCGATTGATCGACGTCGAGGATTTCGACCTCTCTGCGTGTGGCGGCACCCATGTGGCCAGGACCGGCGCCATCGGCGTGATCGCCATCGGCGGGTGGGAGAAGTTCAGGACCGGCACGCGCGTGGAGTTTCTCTGTGGCGGGCGCGCGCTGACACGGTTCAGGCAGCTGCGCGATTCGTTTTCGGCGGCCCAGAAGCATCTCTCGGTGGCGCCGCACGAAATGGCGGCCGCAGTCGAACGGCTCCAGGACGAGAGCAAGGCCTTGCAACGCAGCCTGCGCGGGATGCAGGAGAAACTGGCGGTCCAGGAAGCGGCGGCGCTCGTCGCGCGCGGATCGCGAGAGGGCACGCGCCTGGTGATCGCCGAAGCGATCGACGGGTGGGATGCGCCGGGCCTGAAGGCGATGGCCGTCGCCGCCGCCGCGGCCGAACCGGCAGCTGCGATCGCGCTCTTCACCACCGCCACGCCCGCCCTCGTCGTCATCGCGCGCGGCGCCATCGGCGGCATCGACGCCGGCGCGGTGTTGAAAGCGTTGGCCGGAAAGTTCGGTGGGAAGGGCGGCGGCAAGCCCGACCTGGCGCAGGGCGGGGGCCTCAGCGCATCGTCGTCAGAGCTGATCGCCGCGGCGCGCGCGCTGCTTTCAGCCTAGCAGGTTGCTGAAAGGGTGGGCCACCTGAACAAAAAATGCGTCCACGCTGTTCGAACCCCCTTAATCCTTGAATCCGTGGATGGATTCTTGTCTTTCAAGTTTCCGGCTACCGGCCCATCGGCAGCCGTGGCATCTGCGTCATCTGCGGCCCTAGCCGGCATCGACGACCGCCACCGCGAAGTCGGATTGTTCCCACCGGCTCATCCCCGGCCAGAAGAAGGTAAATTGCACGACGCTGCCCACCGCCAGGTCTTCGGTCGCGAAATTGGCGACGTGCATCGACAAACCTGAGTCCGCGGTCGGCGTGTCGAATGCGGTGTGCCAACCGTCGCTGCTCCAGTGGACGAGCGCAGGCTCCGCGGTTTCGATGCGAAGCGCCATCCCGGCGTTGAGCGTCCGAATCCTGTGGTTGAATCGCCAGACCGCGCGCGTGCACGTGGCAGAGCCGTCTCGGAAACGTCGCGTCGCTGACGGCAGATCGAACACCTGTCCATCCTGGATGGCGCGGGCCAGCTTCAGGTATTCGGCGTGGGCCCAGACCAGCGGTCGTGCCGACCCCGACGCCTTGCCGAACACCAACTCGCGGCCGGGGACGTCGGGGCCATCCCAGATCTGCTCGGGGATCAAGCCCGACTCGCCGGCGAAGCGCTCCATCGCGACCAGCAGTTCGCGCGCGCGGTCAATGTTCCCGGCCGCCACTTCGTAGTGGCCACGCTCGCCCGTGAGCAGCGGCCAGGCGCGGCCGACGCCGGTGCCGTCAAATGGCGCCCCGTCCTCGTGTTCGCCGTAGCCGTCGCCGTTGTAGCGCCTCCACGCGGGCCCGTCGGGCGTGTCCACCTGGAGCAGCGCGTCGATCACGCGCACGGTATTGACGATGCGCGGATCGGTGGCGCTGCGAAGGCCGAACCGCACGAGCGACAGCGCGTCGGGGCTGACCATGTCACCGGCCCGCATGATGGCGCGGCCCGGCGGCTGGTTATTGATCACCACGATTGCCTCGGCCGACAGCACATCGCCGTCGGACGGTGGCGCGATCCGCAGGTAGTAGCCGTCGACGTTGCACTGTTGCGCGAGCGCCGTGCCGCGGACATACATCCACCGATCGATGCCGGCGTACCAGGTGTCGGCGGTCTCATCGAGATACACGCCCAGCGACGGCTGCCCGGCGTAGCGGGCGAGGTCGGCGGCCACGGCGAGCGCCGCCACCTCCGCCGCAATCGTGAACGGCGCGTAGCCAGGCTCCTCTTCCCATCGATCCTGGGGCGTGACCGGTCCGTTGCGGAGGATGAACGCCGCCGCGCGGCGCACCATCGGCCAGGCGAGCAACAGGTCTGCCGGGGTCAGCGCACCCTCGCGCCGGAGGAGATCGACCAGCAGGATGGGCAACGCCGCTTCGTCCATCTGGATGCCGTTCCAGTACGGCGTGCCATCGAGCCACATGTTCTGCGGCCACCGGCCATCCTCTTCCTGGGTGGCCCTGAGAAAGCGGACCACGCGCCGCGCGGCGCGGTGATCGCCGATGGCCAGCAGGCCGCCGGCCACTTCCACCAGGTCACGCGGCCACACCAGGTGATAGCCGCCGAGATCTTCATCTCCGTGCGTATCGCCCCAGGGTATCGACAGGCTGGCGATGATGGCGCCCTCGGCGCCTTTGGCCTCGTGGGTGCGCAGCACCGCGGCGCTGGTGCGGGCCAGGCCGCTCAGCGCCGGATGGTTGTGGCCCGCCATCCACTTCTCCCAGTCGTGCGTGAATACCGCGAGCAACTCTTCCCACGACTCGTGCAGGGTCGTGCGGGCGCGGAGCGACGCGGCGTTCACCGTGGTGCCGAAGCCAAGCGCCAGCACCACGCCTTCCCGGGCGGCGGCGGCATCAATCTCGCCGGTCAGGGCGGTGTTGCCCCGCTCGGCCCGTTGATAGAGCTCAGTGAGCCGGCCATTGGTCTTCACGTCGCGCCAGCCGTCGGATGCGCCCACGAAGCCGGCGGAACGGGCGAGCCATCCACTCGACGACATCAGCGCCAGCGCGTCGCCGTCGCGCTCCGCGGCCAGCACCGCATCCCCCTTGTAGTCGAGCACGATCGCCGTGTTGTTGGCGCCGCCATTACCCAGGTGTGGCGCCAGCAGCGCGAACAGGCAGAGGCGATCGCCGGGCGTGGTGGGCGTCAGCACCACGCGCTGGATCACCGTGTCGCGAAACGGATCGGCAAAGACGAGGGTATCGAGCGTGTAGCGGCCCTGGGTGCAGACGCTGCGCGTCGAATACGCCGGCACGCCCGGCCGTGTCGTCGTGGTGGTGGACACGGCATGGCGTTTCACTTCGGAGAAGAACCCCGCATCGCCGGTGATGATGAAGCCGAGGTCCCGCGTGCAGGCGCGGTCGAGGCGCGGGTAATAGACCTCGTTGAGGATGCCGTGGCTGATGGTGAACCACACGCGGCTACGGGAGCCGAGGGCGGTACCGACACCGCTCTTGGCGCTCGATGTCCACCGGGCGGGAATCCCGGGCCACCCTGGCGCATGCGCGCCTGTCGTCATGGTCTATGCGAGCCTGTCGGCCCGATCCTTGAGCATCCGGCCGATCCAGCCGGCCGGCATCATCAACATGAAGGCGGCATTGCCAGAACCCGGCAACACCGACGCCAGCAGGACGGATGCCACGCAGATCGTCATCAGCGTCACCATCCGGAACCGGGCCTCTCGATACACGCTGAGGGGCATCGGCGGCTCGCACAATTCGGGATGCCCGTGCAAATAGCGCCAGAGTCGCCACGCGCACACTGACAGCAGGAACATCGTCGTCGAATAGACGATCTGGGAGCCAATCAAGAGCGGCATCTCGCCGGAGAGCGCCGAGGCAAACGGCAGGAAGCTGGCGAACCCAAGCAGCATCAGGTTCAAGGCGGTCAGCGAACCGTCAACGTGCTTGACGAAATGAAACGCCCTCGATT
>JBDTMB010000147.1:0-12412 GCA_039934485.1 Vicinamibacterales bacterium | reverse complement strand
ATCGCCAGCGCAGCGGCGCCGTTCATGGTGGGTTCAATGGCCGGCACCAGCGGCTTCGGCGTCGCCTTCACGATCACCGGCGCCGCCTTCGTGCTGGCCGCGCTCGCCTGGATCGGGATCCCCGACACCAAGAACCGGGAACTCACGGCGTAGGCAATTTCACGAAATACAACAATCCATCCACGGATTTCACGGATTGCACGGATTCGGACTGCGCGCTCGCGAGTTTTTGGACGCTGGCCCGCGGAGCGGCCGAAGGCCGCTGCCACGAATCGCGAGGCCGGAGACGAGAGAGGCACGCGCGAATTCGCCTCTGTCGTCTCCGGCCTCGTGATTCGCGGCTCGACGCCGGGCTTCGCCCGGCGTCCGCGGGCCCATTTCCATCCGTGTAACCTGTGAAATCTGTGGACGCATTTATGGACACGCGCGTCAGCCGCGCCTCCATTAGAATCGCGAAGCCATGAAACGAACCATCCTCGGTGTCCTGTTGCTCTCCACAATCACGCTGCGCGCGGCTGATGAGCCGGCGGCGAAGTGGTGGGCCCACATCGTCTTCCTCGCCAATGATTCGATGAACGGCCGCGACACCGGAAGCCCGGAACATCGCAAGGCCGCCGAATACATCGCGGCGGAGTTCAAGAAGGCGGGCCTGGAGCCCGGCGGCACCAACGGCTACTTCCAGCCGATCAAGTTCCGCTCGCGGCGGATTGTCGAGGACCAGTCGAGCCTCACGCTGGTCAAGGCCGGCGGCGCCGTCGAGCCGGTCGTGCTCGGCGAAGAGGCCACCTTCTCCATGCGCATCGAACCGGCACCGAGCGTGGAAGCGCCGATTGTGTTCGCCGGCTACGGCCTGCAGATCCCGGAGGCCAGGCACGATGACCTGGCCGGCCTCGACGTCAAAGGCAAGATCGTCATGCTGCTCACCGGCGGCCCCTCGAGCATCGCCGGCCCCTTGCTGGCGCACTACCAGTCGATCCGCTGGGAGTACCTGAAGAAGGCGGGCGCGCTCGGCACCTTCTCAATCCAGAACCCAAAGGGCCAGGACATCCCGTGGGATCGCTCAAAGCTGTCGCGCTTCATGCCGGCGGTGGCGATTGCGGATCCCGCGCTCGACGAGACGCTCGGGCAGCAGGTGGCCGTGACCATCAACGCGGCGAAGGCCGAGAAGTTCTTCGCCGGCTCCGGCCATACCTTCAAGGAACTGCTCGCGCTCTCGAACGACGGCAAGGTGTTGCCGCGCTTTCCCATTCCCTTCACCGCCCGGGTCAAGGTGGCGATCGAGGCAAAGGCGCTCGAGTCCGACAACGTCATCGGCATCCTCCGCGGCACCGATCCGCAACTCAAGTCCGAGTACGTGATGGTCTCGGCGCACATCGATCACGTCGGCGTCGGCGAACCGATCAACGGCGATCGCATCTACAACGGCGCCATGGACAACGCCTCGGGGATCGCCACGCTGATCGAGACGGCTGCCGCGCTGGCCGCCACGCACGGCAACAAGCGCTCGATCGCCTTCGTGGCGGTGACCGCCGAGGAAAAAGGCCTGCTCGGATCGCGGTACTTCGCCAATCGCCCGACGATGCCCGCCAGGAGCGTCGTCGCCGACCTCAACACCGACATGTTCCTGCCGCTCTTCCCGCTCAAGAGCCTGGTCGTGCAGGGCCTGGAAGAATCGGACCTCGCCGACGACCTCAAGCGCGTCGCCAGGCCCCTCGGCATCGAAGTGCTTTCGGATCCCGAACCGGAGCGCAACGCGTTTATTCGCAGCGACCAATACAGCTTCATCAAGACCGGCGTGCCGGCGCTGTCGTTGAAGGTGGGGTTCGTCAAGAACTCCGCGGAACACGAGATCGTCAAGAAGTGGCGCAGCGAGCGCTACCACGCGCCCAGCGACGACCTCAACCAGCCGATCGACCGCCAGGCCGCCGAGGACTTCGGCAAGATCTACGTGCAGTTGGTGGAAGCGGTGGCGAATCGCGCCACCCGGCCGGCGTGGAACCAAACGAGCTTCTTCAAGCGGTTCGCGCGCTGACTATTCGAACCGCAACGCCTCGATCGGATCGAGCGCAGCCGCCTTGCGGGCGGGATAGAACCCGAAGAACACGCCGGTGAAGGCTGCGAACGCAAACGCCACGCCGACGGCTCCCGGCGACACCGCGGTCGGCCACGACATCCAGGCCGTCACGCCGCGCGAGAAGCCGAGGCCCAGCGCGATGCCCACGGCGCCGCCAAACAGGCTCAGCACCACCGCCTCGACGAGAAACTGCAGCAGCACGTCGCGCCCGCGGGCGCCGATCGCCATGCGCAGGCCGATCTCGCGCGTCCGCTCGGTCACCGAGACCAGCATGATGTTCATGATGCCGATGCCGCCGACGAGCAGCGACACCCCGGCGATGCCGGCCAGCAGCGCCGTCATGGTTTCGGTCGCCTGCACGCGCACGCTGGCCATCTCCTCCATCGTGCGGACCATGAAGTCGTCCGGGTCGCCGGTCTGGATCTGGTGACGGGTCCGCAACAGCGTGGCGATGCGATCCGCCGTGGCGCTGGTGTCGGTGGCCGACGCGGCCGACACGGTGATGTTCTGCACGAAGGTGATCCCGCGCAGCTTCTTCATCACGGTGGTGTAAGGCACGTAGACGACGTCGTCCTGGTCCTGGCCCATGCCGGACTGGCCCTTGCTCGCCATCACGCCGACGACGGTGAACGGCTGGTTGTTGATGCGGATCACCTCGCCAACCGGATCGATGTCGGCGCCAAACAGCTGATCGTGCACCACCGCGCCCAGCACGGCGACTTTCGACGCCGTCACCACGTCGGTGGGCGTAAAGAAGGCGCCGCGAGTGGTGGGCCACTCGCGGATCAGCGGCAGGTCCACGTCGGTGCCCTGGATCTGCGTGCCCCAATTGAGGTTGCCGGCCACCACCTGGCCGCGGGTACTGACGCCGGGCGCGGTGTATTGCACGCCCTGCACCTGCTGCACCGCGAGGGCATCGTCGGGCGTCAGCGTGCTGGCGTTGCCCTGGCCCATGCGCACGCCGCCGGTCTGGAAGTTGCCGGCGCTCACCATGATCATGTTGGTGCCGGCGGCCTGGATCTGCGATTCGATCGAGGACTGCGCGCCGGTGCCGAGGGCGACCATCGTGATCACCGCCGACACGCCGATGATCATGCCGAGCATCGTGAGGGCGGTCCGCATCTTGTTGCGGGCCAGCGCCTTGAGCGCCACCCGCAAGACCATCAGGAATGACATGGGATCAGACGGCCTCCGCCGGTTCGGGCAGGTTGGCGAGCTCGTGCGCGGCGTCGCGCCGATTGGTCACGGGACGATCCGTGACGACGACGCCGTCACGGAACGAGACGATGCGGGTGCCGTACTCGGCGATGTCCAGCTCGTGGGTGATGAGGATTACGGTGATCCCTTTTTCGACATTCAGGCGCTGGAACAATCCCATCACTTCGATGCTGGTGCGGGTATCGAGGTTGCCGGTCGGCTCGTCGGCGAGCAGGATCGACGGATTGTTGATCAGGGCGCGGGCAATCGCCACGCGCTGCTGCTGGCCGCCCGACAACTGGTTCGGGTGATGCGAGTAGCGATCGCCCAGGCCGACCGCGGTGAGCATGTCCTTGGCCAGTTTATGACGCTCGGCCGTCTTCAGCGTCGATCCGCCGTAGAGCAGCGGGAGCTCCACGTTGTCGAGCGCGGAGGTGCGCGACAACAGGTTGAAGCCCTGGAACACGAAGCCGATCTTCTTGTTGCGCACGGCCGCGAGCTGGTTCTTCGACATCTTCGACACGTCGTCGCCATCGAGCAGGTACTGGCCCGACGTCGGACGATCGAGGCAGCCGACAATGTGCATGAAGGTGGACTTGCCGGAACCGGACGGACCGGTGACGGCCAGGAACTCCCCGCGCGGCACCTCGAGATTGACGCCGCGCAGGGCGCGCACCTTGTGCTCGCCCACGACGTAAGTCTTGACCAGGTCCTTCGTTGCGATCACGAGGCTCATGACGTTCAGCGACCGCCGCGGCCCGGTTGCCCGCCGAAGCCGCCGGGACCGCCGCGGCCGCCGCCCGGAATCAACGGATTGGCGGCGCCGCCCTGGCCGGGCTGCGCGCGCGTGGTGCCCAGGCCGGTGACGGCGGTGACGACTTCCATGCCTTCCTGCAATTCGCCGCTCAGCAGTTCCGTAAAGGTGCCGTCGGTGATGCCGAGCCGGAGATTGACCGGCTTCAACTGACGGTCCATGAAGAGCCACGCTCGCCCGCGCGACTCGATCGGAGGCAGCGGCGCAAACAACGCGTCGATGGTCTGCGCCTGTTGCGACGGCGTCTTCTTCCCGGCTGCTGCCGGCGCCGGCGCCGCGAACGCGCTGGTGTCCATGCCGCGCTCCTTCATCCGCGCGACGAACGCCTTCTGCTCATCGGGCGACATCCCGTTGTAGCGTTCGAGCATGCGGGCCTGGAAATCGGGGCCATTGCCGCGACCACCACCGCCGCCGCCCGGAAGCCCGCCGCCGCCAGGGGCGCCGCCGCCGGCGCCAAAACCGCCGCCGCCCCTACCGATGCCGCCGCCACGACCGCCACGTCCGCCGCTCTCCGGCGTCGCCGCGCTGGCGCTTGCCGCCGGCGCGCGTGGCGCCGGCGCACTTGCGATCGGCGGAGCCGCCGGCGATTGGTTGCCCGAGGGTTCACCAACCATCGCGCCGCCACCGCGGCCGCCGCGGCCGCCGCCACGTCCGCCGCCACCCGCGGTGATCTCCGCGGGCGGGGTCTGGCCGAGCGCCGCAAACATCTCTTGCGTGGCGCGGAAGCGCAGCGCCGAATTGGGTACGCGCAACACGCCGGCGCGGTTCGCGATCTCGATCTTCACGTTGGCCGTCATCCCGGGCTTCAGCTTGAGCTGCGTATTCGGCACGGTGATGACCGTCCCGTACGTCGTGACGTTCTGCACCACGATGGGCTGCAGGCGGAACTGCGTCACGGTGCCCTGGAAGTTGTCGGTGGGATACGCATCAACCCGAAAGCTGACGTGCTGGCCCGGGCGAATCCGGCCGACGTCGGCTTCGTCGATGTTGGCGTTGACCTGCATCTCCTTGAGGTCGGCCGCGATGACGAAGAGCGTCGGCGCCTGCATGCTCGCCGCCACGGTCTGCCCAACGTCCACGCTGCGCTGCGTGACGATGCCGTCGATGGGCGCCTCGATCACGGTGTGATCGCGGTTCACCTGCGACTGGTTCACCGAGGCCTCGGACTGCGTCACCGCCGCCTGCACCTGCGTGACCGTGGCTTGTTGCGAGGCGACGCCCGCCTTCGCGGTGTCGACCGCGATCTTGGCGGCATCGAGCTCGCTGGCCGCCAGCAGGTCCCGCTTCGACAGCTCCAGGGCGCGCGAGTATTTCTGTTCGGCGTCCTGCAGCTGGACCCGGCTCCGATCGAGCTCGCTGCGGGCCTTGGTGAGGTTGGCCCGCGCCTGCGCCAGGTTGGCCTGCGACTGCTGCAGCTGCGCGTCGAAGAGCGACGGGTCGAGCCGCGCGATCAACTGGCCCTTCTTGACGATCGAATTGAAATCGGCGCCCAGCCACTGGATGCTGCCAGACACCTGGGTGCCGACTTGCACCGTGGTCACCGCCTGCAACGTGCCGGACGCCCCCACCGTATCGATAATGTCGCCGCGTGAAATCGGCGCCGTGGTGAACCCGACCTCGGGGCCCCCGCGCCGGAAGTACCACGCGCCCGCACCGCCGCCAAGTGCCGCGATGAGCACGAGGACCACAATCGCTCTCTTCATGAATCGTCCGATCTGCGTCTGCCGCCGCACTTACCCTAACCAATACACCTTACGCCGGAAACAGGCGAACGGTTTACGTCCGCGGAAAGATGTCTCCGCGTGTAACCGGTTGGCGTGCGGGCGGCACGATTGTCAGGGGACGTGAATGACCAGCGCGCGAGCGACGAGTGGTGACGCCAACAGCCCCGAACTACGGTTGACGGACCACGAAGCCGGCGAGGCCCGAGTCGGCAATGGCGCGATCGCCACGAACCGCGGTCACCGACCAGAAATAGGTGCCGGGTTCGAGCGGACGCTCGCCACCCCAGGCCACCGAGTTGGTCGAAATATTATCGGCCCGCCACCACAGCACGTCGACCTCGCTCCACACGCCGATGGCGTACGAGTCCGCGCCCTTGACGGCCGTCCACTCGAACCGCTGTGGCGCGGGACCCACCGAATCCCGCGCCGGCAGCACGTGCTCGATGGTCGGCATCTGGCCGGCCTGGGCGAACGCCGCCGCCGTGAGGCCCGCCACGATGATCGCGGCCGCAGCTGTCCAACACCAATTCTTGAAGCGCATCTGATTCCGATCCTACTCCAATGACGTCAGCCTTACTGCCGGCGGGATGACGGCGGCACGATGCCCTTGATCCTGAAGTAGGTGACGAGATTGCCGTAGTGCTCCATCAAGTGACTGGCGTTGCCGATGAGCGCCGCCGCGCGCGGCGCCTTGCCGCTGCCGAACGCCGCGTTCGCCATCTCCGCGGCACTGCGGTCCGTCAACGCCGAATAGGCCGAATCACAGTAGGCAAGCGATTCGGTCACCGCCTTGCGGATCTCGGCCGCGGTCTTCGCGGTCTTCTCGAACTCGTCTTCGCGGTGCGGCGGCGCGACGTTCTTGGCCGCGGCGCAGAACTCGTAGCTGGCGCCGGCCACGTGCGCGAGGATCGCGCCAAACGTCCGGACCGAATCCACCGGCTTGAAGGCAAAGTCGGCGTCGGCCATCACGGTGGCCGATTCCGAGATGTTGCGCCTGGCCTCCGCCCACGACTGGCGAATGGCATCGCTGACCGGGTTGGCGGGCGCCGCCTGGGCGAACACGGCACTCGAGCAAGCGAGGCACAAGAGGGTGGCACGCACGATTTGTGAATTCAGCACGCTGATCTCCTTGCCGACATTCTAAACTCACGGCGATGAGCGAGATTCGCCTTTCCGTCAAGGGGCGAAACCACGATCACGCTGACCGCGGCCGCGGTCCCCTTCACGCCGGAGCGCCTCAGGGCGGCGTTGGCCGCCCGATGACGAATCCACCGTAGCGAGGCAGCGCAAGGCTCGCCGCCAGCGTCAGCAGCCCGCAACCCACCATCACGAACGCCGGGGCGACTGGCGATCCCGTGCTTTGGATGAGGCTGGTCGCCACCAGCGGCGCGGTGCCGCTGAAGACGGTAAAGGCGACATTGAAGCCCAGGGCCACGCCGCTGAAGCGGACCAGCGTCGGGAACAGATCCGTGAGGATGACGGCAAATGTCCCGTTGACCAGGCCTGCGCACACGCCCGCCATCACCATCAGCAACGTGAGGTCAGTCGTCTTGCCCGCGACGGCGTTGAAGAACGGAAACGCCAGGACCACCAGCAGCAACGACCCGATGCGAAGCAGCCGGCGCGGGTGCACGCGATCGGCGAGGTAACCCACGCCGAGGATCGTGATGGCGTGGACAATCACGCCGACGGTCTGTGCCACCACCGCCTGCCGCGGATCGTAGCCCAGCACGCCGGAGGTGTAGGCGGCCATGTAGGAGAAGAACAACCCGTTGAAACCGGCGGTGGCGGCCAGCGCCCCAACGCCCAGGGTCACCGGCATCAGGTGTGACTGCAGCAGATCCTTGAACGGCTGGCGCACCGCCAGCTTCTTCATCCGCTCGAACTCTGGTGATTCCTCAAGCGAGCGCCGCAACACGAAGCTCAGGAGGCCGCCGAGGCCGCCGAGGATGAAGGCGATGCGCCATCCGTAAATGGGCACCATCTCAACCGGGAGCCACGTCCGCACCGACAAACTTACGCCGGTGGCCACTGCCACGCCGAGGGTGACGCAGCAGAACACCACGCCGCAGACAAACGGCGCAATGCGCGGAGCGGTCTCCACGACATAGGTCAGCGCGCCCGGCAGTTCACCACCAAGGCAAAAGCCCTGGATCAATCTCAGCGTGACCATCAGCACGCTCGCTGCCACGCCCCACGCCGCAAACGTCGGCACCAGGCCCATGCCGAGCGTGGCGCCCGACATCACGAAGATGGAGACGAGGAACACGGTGCGGCGGCCGTAGCGATCGCCGAAGTGGCTGAGCACGATGCCGCCGACGGGGCGGGCCAGGTAGCCGACGGCAAAGGTGGCAAACGACGCGGCCAGCGAGGCGATCGGCGAGGCGCTCGGAAAGATCGCCGCGCCGATGTCCCGGGCAAACACGCCGAAGATGACGAAGTCGTAGAACTCGAGCGTGCCGCCCAGGCTCGCGAGCAGCACGATGCGCCAGCCGGCCGGGCTGATGCGTTGATCGCCGATCGTCACTTGTGCGCGACCGCCGACCAGGTCCCCGTCGCAAGCCCGCCAAAGTCCGCGTTGCCACCCATCCCGTCCTTGGCGATCTCGCCGACGTAGGTGATCGTCATCGGCGAGCCCTCGTACTGGATGGTGATGACGAGCGTGATGTCCTTGCCGTCGACCTTGATGCTGTCGTACGGCCGCTCGCCGTTCGGGCTCTTGCCGACGGCGACGACCTTGTCGCCCTCCTGCGAGATGACCAGCAGCGACGTGGTGGTGCCGACCGGCGACACCGTGGTGAAGTCCCACTCGCCGACGGGGCCATTCTGGGCGCGGGCCACGGCGACCGTGGCGAAGAGAACCAGGACAATCGCGGCGAGCCGGGGTAATACGGTCATGTGATCCCTCATGTAGGCATGAACGACAACGCAGTTGGTGAACAAGATGAGTGCCCGAATTATATCCGGAGCGCTGGCCCGCGGCGTCCACCGGGCCGTGCAGGCTTGTGCACGATTCCCGAATCCGTCGGCGGGAGGCGAAAAGTGTCATCGCAGATCACCCCTGATCACGCTTCTTCACGCCTCGCCGCTGGCACCTGCCTTGCTCCTGCGGGTGACGGATGAGAGGTTGACATGCGAATTGGCCTGGCCGTTTCCGTCGTCGTCACCGTTGCCGCGCTGGCGTCCCCCGCCCGCGCGCTCGCGCAGGCCGCCGACGCCGGCGGCACCATCGCCATCGACGACATCGTCAACCGCATGAACGAGAGCGAGAAGGCGGTCGCGGTGCGGATGCGGATGTATCGCCCGCTCGTCGAGGTTTACATTCAACATGTCGTCCACGACGAGCAGCTCGGGTGGACGCCGGTCGCCGATGATTACTTCCTGGGCCAGTTCGACCTGGCCGAGACACCGCGGTTCCGCCCCATCAGCCAGGCCGCGAAGACGCCGGCCGGCTCGCGCGCGACGAGCGCCATCCAGTTCCTGCCCGACGGCTTCGCGGCGAGCGCGGCGCCCGATTGGCGGTTGCTGACGCGCGATCGCTACGAGTTCACGTTCGTCCGTCGCGAGTTCCTCGGCGAGGCGCGGTGCTTCGTGTTCGACGTCAAGCCGATCAAGAACGGCAAGGACGGCTTCACCGGCCGCATCTGGGTCGAAGATCGCGGCTACAACATGGTCCGCTTCAACGGCATCAACCGCGACATCGACCAGACGCTGTCGCGGTTCTTCCGGCGGCGGCTCTCGTTCCACATGGACGGCTGGCGGGTCAACACCATGCCCGGGGTGTGGCTGCCGGCCTACGTCTACTGCGAGGAGACCGACCTCAACGACCTCAAGCAGCCGGCCCGCCAGGCGCGCTTCAAGGGCCAGGTCCGCATCTGGGGCTACGAGGCGCAGAGTGCGGCAAGCGCCCAGCCCATGACGACGATCCGCATCGACGATCCGGCGGTGGTGGACGGCGCCGATCGGCCGCGTCAACTGTCGCCGGTGCTCAGCCAGCGCCAGTGGGAGCAGGAGGCCGAGGACAACATCATCGAGCGGCTCGAAAAGATCGGCTTATTGGCGCCGGCAGGCGAAGTGGACAAGGTGTTGGAGACCGTGCTGAACAACCTGGTCGTGACCAACAAGCTGGCGCTCGAGCGGCCGCTCAAGTGCCGCGTCTTGCTGACCGCGCCCCTCGAGACCTTCACGGTGGGCCGGACCCTGGTGGTGAGCCGCGGCTTGATCGACGTGCTGCCCGACGAGGCCAGCCTGGCGGCGATGCTCGCGCACGAACTGGCGCATGTCGCGCTGGGGCACCCGCTCATCGACACCAAGTTTGCGTTCGCTGACCGGCTGATGGTGGTCGACAGCGAGTTGCTGCAGACGCTGCAGTTCCAGCACACGGCGCGCGAAGAGGCGGCCGCCGACGACAAGGAAGTGGAGCTGCTGCAGGCCTCGCCCTACAAGGACCGCCTGGAGGGCGCCGGGTTGTTCCTGCGGATGCTCGGCGAGCGGGCGCAAGCGCTACGCAGTCTCATTCAGCCCCACATCGGCAACCGCATCTCACGAGGCGACCACATCCAGCGGCTGTCGGAATTGGTGGCCCAGGCTCCGCAGCTCCAGCCGCAGAGCCTCGACCAGATTCCGGCGCTGCCCATGGGGGCACGAACCGTGCTGAACCCGTGGAGCGGGCGCCTCGTGCTCGACCGATCGCCCGCCGTGCCGCTCGCCTCGGTGCGCGAGAAAGTGCCGCTGTCGGTCACGCCGCTGATGCCGTTCCTGAGCTACGTCGACGCGCTGACCGCGACGCAGCACTAGGTACTTATTTGACCGCGAAGCAGTAGAAGAGCCCCGCCCCGCCGGTGGCCACCAGGTTGTCCTGGCTGCACCCACGGCTCGGATGCGACGCGTTCCATGAGCTGTTGCCGCCGCCCTGCTTGTCGCTGTGCCCGAGCTGCGCCGTCCCGGTGGTGCTGCTCGTCCAGTTATTACAGGTGTGGTCCGCGCTGTCGGTGAAGGCACGCCCGTCGGCGGTCGAGCCGGTGAGAATGTCGTGCGTGTTGGGCTTGTCGCCAACGCCGTTGACGAGCTCGCCCTTCTCAGTCAGCGCCAACTGCTTCCCTAAGGGATTGCCGATGCGCGCCTGGTCGATGGTGTCGCCATGCAGCACGCCGAGGTCCGCGGCGATCACCTGGCCGCGTGCGTTGTGCCACGGACCGCTGCCGATGCGGTCGCGGGCGCTGACCGCGCCGGCGCCCTGCGTGCTGAGGTAGGCGTGCCACACCACCGGTGCGCCTCGCCCGACGGCGGTGGCCAGGGCCTGGCAGTGCGCATCCGCGCCGGCCAGGCCGCCGAGATTGGCGCCGGCGCCCTTGCCGGCGCTCGTGACAAAGAAGGTCATCGGCTGCGGCTGTGCGGGAGCCGGCGGCTGCTGCGCGAACAACAGGTACGATCCCGGCCCGACGGCGATGGTCAGGGCCGCCAGTATCAAACGCATGGTCTTCATGTCGCTACTCCTCCTCTGGGTTAGAGCGGAATGTTACCGTGTTTCTTCGGCGGATTCTTGTCGCGCTTGTGCTCCAGTGTGGCAAGCGCTGAAATGAGCTTGGCGCGGGTCGTCCGCGGCAGGATCACTTCGTCGACGTATCCGCGCTCGGCCGCGACGTACGGGCTGGCGAACCGCTCGCGGAACTCGGCGATTTTCTGGGCGCGCATCGCCACCGGATCGGCGGCCTTTTCGATGTCGCGCTTGTAGAGGATGTTGACCGCGCCTTCCGCGCCCATCACCGCAATCTCGGCGCTCGGCCACGCGTAGTTGAAATCGGTGCGGATGTGCTTGCTCGCCATCACGCAGTAGGCGCCGCCGTACGCCTTGCGGGTGATCACGGTGATCTTCGGCACCGTCGCCTCCGCGAAGGCATACAACAGCTTGGCGCCATGGCGGATGATGCCGCCGTACTCCTGCACGGTGCCCGGCAGGAACCCCGGCACATCCTCAAACGTGATCAACGGAATGTTGAACGCGTCGCAAAAGCGCACGAACCGCGCGCCCTTCACCGAGGCGTTGATGTCGAGGGTGCCGGCGAGGCAGGCCGGCTGGTTGGCGACGATGCCCACTGGCCGCCCGCCGAGGCGCGCGAAGCCGACGATCATGTTCTTCGCGTAGTGCTGGTGCACCTCGAGGAAATACCCGTCGTCGGCGATGGTGTGGACGAGGTCGAGCATGTCGTACGGCTGGTTGGGGGACGGCGGCACCAGCGTGTCGAGGGCGTCGTCTTCGCGGTCGATCGGATCCTCGGTGGCCCGTCGTGGCGGGTCGTCGAGGTTGTTGCCGGGCATGAACGAGAGGAGCTCGCGAATCATCGCCAGGCATTCGGCGTCGTCGTCGACGGCGAAATGGGCGACGCCGCTCTTCTCGTTGTGGGCCATGGCGCCGCCAAGATCTTCCTTGGTCACGTCTTCGTGCGTCACCGTCTTGATGACATCCGGGCCGGTGACGAACATGTAGCTGGTCTGCTTCACCATCACGATGAAGTCGGTAATCGCCGGGGAGTAGACCGCGCCGCCGGCGCAGGGCCCCATGATCGCGGAGATCTGCGGCACCACGCCAGAGGCCAGGGTGTT
>JBDTMB010000146.1:0-12509 GCA_039934485.1 Vicinamibacterales bacterium | reverse complement strand
CGAACGCCGCCTGCGTGATCTGCAGCCACAGCGCCGGCTGGTTCGGCTCGAAGACGAGCGGGTCGAGCGCGGCCTTCATGCGCAATTCGATGGCCGTCAACGTGCGCCGGACCGATACGAACCGGAGCCACGTGTCGGTGGACAGCGTGCGCGCGCCCCAGACCTGGATGCCGTAGCCGGCAAACGCCCGGATCACGTTGACCGCGGGCACGGCGAATCCAGCGGCGTCGGGGTCCGGGTCGTACAGCGCGCCGTGAGAGACATCGTCGATGGCCGCCGCTACGCCGACCACTTCGCGGAGCGTCTCGTTGGCCGGGGAAATCTGCGGTCCCCGCGCGAGGTCCCGCCGGGCGATCACCGCCGCGGCGTAGGCCGACGGCGGCAATTCGACGACCGGGTCGTCGACGCGCGGCTGGCACAGCACCCAGGGCCAGTAGAGCGCGGCGCACGACAGGTCCGCGGTGTCGCCGACGGTCGGGGCGCCAGGGCTGCCCTTCACCGACAGGTCGAATTGATGGCGCCACGCGTGCGCGTCGCTGGCCGTCGGCGCAAGGTAGGGCCCGCTGCCGCCGTCCGGCAGCCGCGGCACGCTCAACAACAGCAGCACCCGCCAGCGCTCCTGCACGCACCGCAACAGCAACTGCGCCTGCGTGAGGAACACCTCGCTCGGCGTCGTCACGCCCTCGAACGGCGGGAACGACTCGAAGAGTGGCCGCCATGCCGGCTCGCGGTCGTGGGACGTCGCGCTGCCCTTCGGCGGAATCGACTCGCAGGGCACGAAGCACGCCTCGCGCCGGCTCGGCGGAATCGGAACGGTGCGCGTGGTCCGGTCGATGCGGCTGGCGTAGAGATCGGGCGCGTCGATCACCGTCACGTCGGGCACGAGCAGCAGGCGCTCGAGCCCCGTGGCCTCCCGCTCGCTGGAGCCGCGCACGCCGACCATGTCCTGCAGCACGCGGGCCAGTTCGCGCCGGTCCTCGAAATCGGGGCGCCGCAGCGTGGCCACCCAGCAGCGGCGCCCGCCATTGGCGAAGTAGGCGCGCACCGCCGCGGCGAGCAGCGACCCGTCGTCGACGGGCGCGCCGAACGCGAGGAGATATTCGCGAAAGTCGTCGCATCGCGTGATCGCCAGATCCGGCGCCGGCCGCGAGGTCACGAAGACCGTCAACAAGGCGATGCGGATGGTCACGTCCGCAATCCGCATCCAGGTGCGGTCTCCCGGAGCGACCCCCAGTGCCACGGCGATGTCGGCATCGGTCGGCGGATGCTCGGTGTCGCTCGGCGCCACCACGCCCGGCACCGCCGTGAGCGAGAACGCGCCGCCGTTCTCTCGCACCACCAGCGCGTAGACGACGCTCTGGCCACCCGCCACCGGTAGACCCGGCCCCACCGACAGCGGAAAGTCAGTCTGTCCAGGCACGACACCACTCACGCCGTTGACGACCAGCTGGAAACTCGTCACGTCCACGCGAAACGCGTGGCGCGGCGGCAGGACGCCGAGGTCCGACGGGTGCGTCCCGTTGCGGACCCGCGGGTCGAAGCCGATGAAGCCGACGACGTCCGTGCGAACCGGGATCGTCTCATCCGCGCGCCGCTGCGGCTGATGGTAGACCCCGGGAACGTGGTAGGCCGTCGCGGTCATGGCTTACTCGATGTCCAGCCGCTCGTAGGCCAGCTCCATCGTCTCGATCGCGATCTCGTTGCCCTTCGCGTTGAGCGACGGGCCGGCCAGCTTGCTGCACCACGCGTTGGTGAGTTTCCACTTCAGGACCGGCGAGTGCTTCTCATCGAGCAGCTTGATCACGACGTCGCGCGTGGGCGGGAAGGTGGTGCCGCCGTCGCGGACCTCCTTGCGCCAGTCCCACAGCACCGTCGAGCCGGTGATGCCGCGCTTGCAGGTGAGGTTGGCGTACTTCTCGATGCCGGGCAGCTTGCGCACCGTGTTCATCGGGTCGGCGCCCTCGCGGTATTCGATCGGCGTGTTCTCGCTGTCGAGACCGGAGACCTCCTGGAACGCAGCTACCTGCGCGCCGTTGATTTCGAGGGTGAAGTTGAACGCGCTATACGGGTTCTTGTTCTTGCGCTCGATTGCCATCTCAGGATTCCTCCGGTCAGTGCGCTCAGGACTTGGTCGCGTAGCCGGTGATCTGCTCGATGCGGAAGATCACGAATTCGGCCGGCCTGACGATCGCGACGCCGATCTCGCAGACCAGGCGGCCGTTCTGGATGTCGTCCACGGTCATCGTCGTTTCGTCGCAGCGGACGAAGAAGGCGTCCTCCGGCTTGCGGCCGAACAGCGCGCCCACGCGCCACTGCGTGTGCAGAAAGGCCGACACGCTGTCGACAACGCGGCTCCACGTCTCCGGCGAGTTGGGCTCGAAGACCACCCACTGCGTGCCGCGGTCGATCGAGGCCTCCATGAAGATGAGGAAGCGCCGGACGTTGACATAACGGAACTCGGGATCGCTCGACAGCGTTCGCGCGCCCCACACCCGGGTCCCGCGCCCTTCGAAGCGGCGGATGACGTTGACCCCTCGCGGATTCAGCAGGTCCTGCTCGCCGGTGGTGATGTAGAGGTTCAGCGCGGTGGCGCCGCGGACCACCTCGTTGGCCGGCGCCTTCCACACCCCGCGGTCGTTGTCGGTGCGCGCGTAGATGCCGATCACAAACCCGGAGGGCGGCAGGTCGATCTGCCGATCGCCAATCGTGATCTGCGGCCACGGCGTGTAGTACGCCGCGAACGACGAGTCGTAGGCGTTGCGATGCGTGAGCAGGCCGTTGACCGCGCTGGGCGGCGCCGGAAGTCTCGGCGCGTCGAGCACCGCGAACCGGTAGCGCATGCGCTCGGCCTGCGTGATCAGCTCCGCCTGCACGGTGGGAGTCGTCACCCCCGGGACCCCGATGATCCGGATGTCATCGATGTCCTGCAGCGACTGGATCCCGGTGCGGAGGCCAGGGCCGCCGTCCACGCCCACCACGTCGGCATCGGTCAGCGCGGCGCCGTCGCTGCCAGACGTCAGCGCGGGAGGGCTCATGAGCGTGGCGCGATCGGTGATGGGCTGGTCGGCGATATCCACCGTCTCGGCGCCGGCGAGGCCGCCGAACCCCGGCGGTTGCACGTAGACGAGCAATGACCGGGTGTTGATCGCCGTCGAGTAATGGCGGAGGCGAATCGTCGGGTCGTTGTCGGGATTCCACGAAAGCCCCTTGAACGACTCGAAGGCGCCGCTGTCTGAATCCTCGACGAACACGTCAACCTCGACCACGCGAGCGAAACCGGCAGTGGTGGCCACCGCGCCAGTTGCCGTATCGAGCTGAAGACGATTGCCGGGCAGGATCTCGACAACGGCGTGGTAGCTGCGGCTCGCGGGTGCGCCGTGGTCGATTTCGACGATCGCGCCGCGATAGAAGCTCGAGGTGGATCGCACCTGGATGATGAGGTCGGTGGCAATGGCCGGCGCGGCGAGCGGCGTTGGCGGCCGGTCGGCATTCGCGATCAGCACCTTGAGGTTCGCGCCCCAGGCGCCGACGTTGCGCGCATGAAATACCGGGCCGGTCCCCGCCGACACCGCCGTGCCCGACGGGACCGCGAAGACTTCGTTGGGTTCGAGCGTGCCACTCGCGAGGACGTCGGCCGCCACGAGCGGCGCGGCCAGCCTGACGCTGTCGGCCTGCGTGTCGTAGGACGCAATCGGATGGACGAGGTTGATGAGCGTTCCGTCACTCGTGCGGTTGAAGGCCATCGTGGCGGCACCGCCACTCGCCACACCGCGCAGGCTGGTCAGAAAGATCACTTGATCGCCGACCCGGGCGGCGCGCGCCAGTCGCAGCTGCGTCCCCTGGCTCACCTGCAGCATCGCCCGTGCCGCGGCCGCGCCGGCCACGCGGGCGATGAACGCGCGCCTGCCGCCGTTGTCGAAGAACGCCCGCATCGAGTGCCCGAGGTATCCGCGGGTATCGGGCGCATCGAACAGGCGGCCGAACTGCCGCGAGTACTCGGCAAGACTGGTCACGAGCACAGGCGTGGTGTCCGGCGGCACGAGGACGCCGGTCTGCGTGTCGCCAATCTGTGGCGAGAACGGCGCGGGCACACCCGCCACGGCGCCGCGCATGGCGGCCCCAACCAGGCCCGCGGTGCTCGTACTGACACCCTCGATGGCCTTGAGGCGCGCGGGAATCTCCTCGATGAAGACGCCTGGCGACAGGTATTCCGGCATGACGACTCTCCCCTTTCCTATGGCAAGGCGATGGTCAGGGTGGTCACCCGACCGAGTGCGAGCGCGAACGGAACGGCGAGGACAACGCCGTCGAGGGTTTGAATTTGCGTAGGCGCGACCGGCGCCGCGTAGGCCGGCGGCAGCCGGACGTCGAGCTGCAAGCTTGCCGTCGCGGCGATGACGCCGCCGTTCACCGTCTTGAGTGCGGGCAGGCGATAGACGAACTCACCGCGCTCGTTGGAGTAGGCGTAGGGCGCCGGCGGCATCGGCGTGCCGTCGAGCCAGATCGTCAGCTTGAGCCCGGCGATCGGCGACACCCCGGCGCTGATGAACCGCCCGACCACCGCCGTCTCGCTCGGCGGCAATGGCAGCCGGCGCGTCGGCCACAAGCGATGTTGCACGAGATAGTCGGACCGTGCCGGCGTCGGCGGATGCGCCACCAGCGGCCGCGGCAGGCCGACAACGAGCGGCTCGACGTTGAGATACTGATCGCCGGGCGCCGTGACGTCCACGGCGATCGCCCCCACCGGCATCACGGTGTTGTTGGAAACGAGGAACCGGTACGACTCGTCGTTCGGCGCGCGGCGCGCCCGCCACGGCAGCGACGGCATGCCGACGACGATGGGCAGGGCCTCGGCGCGGACGTCGAGCGGCACGTCGATGGGCCGCAACGTGAACGCGTCCACGAATCGCACGGCTGCGGAGAGTCGGTGGCGAATCATCGGGTCAATTCACCGTGACGTTGAACCGGGCGTCGACCACCGGCGCCTCGTTGGTGATCTCACTCGAGGTCAGGCCGACGACGCGCGCGAGATAGGTGAGCGACAGGCGATAGGGCACGTCGTTCGCATCCCAGATGCGGTAGTGGTCCTCCAACGGCAGTGATTCGAGCGACAGCTGGACGCTGTCGTCGGGCTCCCATGACGCGCCAACGAGGTCGGCGGCGCCGAGCTCGCGGCGGTCGTAGAGCACCTGGAGAATTCGACCGATCAGCTTCAGCTCATCGCGCGTGTCCTTGGCCCAGGCCGTCACCAGGAACGACAGCTCCAGGGGCAGCGGCGTGGGCTGGGTCGAGCCATCGGGACGCAGGCGCCGCGGTGAATTGCGCATCTCCGGGTTCACGGCAATCCGGTAAAGGAAGATGGTGATGTTCGGCTTCGACGGATCGCGGAGGGCCTCGAACTCGTCGGGGGTCGCGACGGTGATCTTGGCGGGGTCGAGGGCCGGAATTCCCGCGCGCAACAGGAACACGAGCGTGTCGCCCAGATCGCGGAGGGCGTCAGCGGTCGCCATCTGTCTTTCCGGCCGGCGGGTCCTCAACGAGCGTCCGCGCCTCGGCGGCGCGCTCGCGATTCATCATGAACAGCACCTCAACGCCGCGTCTCGTGGTCTTGGTCAGCAGTCCCCGGCGCACCAGGTCGACAACGGCTTCATTGGTCTCGCGCACCGTGCGTTCCACGTGCACCTGGATCAGGCGCCACCTGGCAAGGCCCTCCGCCGTTTCACACGCGTCGGGATACGTGAGGTAGTAGCGAAGGATTTCCTTCGAAACTTCGTTGAGGGACGCAAGGGCGGCCATGTGGACGCATCACAGGAGTGCAACTCACGCGCCGAGTCCGTTGCCAACGCCGCCGCAGAATTCCGGCCCAAATCAACGCATTGCTGCGGAGTGGTGCGCGGGGCCCGGGAGGAGTTGATCCCGCCCGCACGAGCCCGCGAAGCGCGCGAACTGCAAAATGGCAGGGAAACGCAGCGTGGTGGCGGGGCGGGTCGATAACGACCCACTCCGGGGGCGCGTTGGACCCGGCGTGAAGCCCAGGTCAGTCTTCGACGCGGTTCAAGTCCGCGGTGGCTCCAGAGCAAGGCTCAGCGCTTCTTGGCGGTCTTCTTGCGGGACGGCAGCTTGCCACCCTTTTCGCGCGCTTCGCTGAGGCCGATCGCGATCGCCTGCTTGCGGCTCCTTACCGTCTGGCCCGAGCCGCTCTTGAGCGTTCCCTTTTTGCGTCGGTGCATGGCCGACTTGACCCTCTTCGCGGCAGCCTTTCCGTACTTCGCCATGTGCCTGTTCCTCCTGCGTCGATTTCTTGCGAGAGGCGTGCCAGTTCGTCAGCGTTTGCCGTCGGCGATGATTTGCCGCGCCCAGGCGAGACCATCCTGCGGCTCGTAGGCGCGGCCTTCCGCGTCGTCGTAGAGCACTCCCGAAGTGACCAGGGCAAGTGCGGCGGCAGCGGCGACAGCCGCCAACCCCTCAACGGTTGAGCGCGATACGAGCGAGACGCAGGTGTGGAGCGCGCGGCCCTCCGCGCCGGGCGGGAATCCGTCCGGAATGTCCGCGTCGGTTTCGAGGAAATACTCAAACCCCGTCGGCTCACCGGCGAACTGTGCAGGGATGATGCCCATGAGGGTCGCCAGGTCGAGGTTGCTGTCCAGCTGTAGGGGGAAGCCGGCCTGCTCGATCGCGAGCTGCCACGCCGGTGCGGTTGGCAACCGCTCGCTCTGGAAAAAAACCGACACCGAGACCATGTTACCCACCGGCTCCACTGTTCCAGTGGACCGTCCAGGATCCTGAGCGCGTCGTGGTCACCCCATTCTCCGACGTGACGTGCCCCTGCACGGAGAAGCCGGAGAAGGACGGCGTCCGTTCGTCAGGAGCAAAGACGCCGTCGAGCAGAAACAGGCGTGAGTCCGGATCGAACACCTGTTGAAAGACGAGGCGCAGTTCGCCGCACTGCGGCAGCCCGCCTTTCGTCCCGGCGGTCAGGGGCGGCGCGCTGGCCACGACCAACCCGTCCTTGAGCAGGCTCACGGTCACGGTGAGCGGATGGCGCAGTTCCCTGGCCAGCTGCGCCAGGCGCGGTGTGGCTTCGAGCCGGATCACGGCATCGACATGTTCAGGGGCCGGATCCATCTCACGTCGGTTGACCATTGGGAACAGGGTATAGACAGTCTACGTCTATAGCCATAGACTGTCTATACCCTATGACGCTGCACTCCTCGCGAACCGACGCGCGCACGGAACTCCTCCACGGCACCCTCGACATGTTGATCCTGCGCACGCTCCAGTGGGGATCGCAGCATGGCTACGCGATCGCACAGACCATCCGCGCACAGTCCTCCGAGGTGCTGCAGGTCGAAGCGGGGTCGCTGTATCCCGCCCTGCAACGCCTCGCCAAGCGAGGCTGGGTGTCCGCGAAATGGGGCCAGACCGAGGCCAACCAGCGCGCCAAGTTCTACACCATCACGCCCGAGGGCAAGCGGCAGCTCGTCCGCGAAGCCTCGCGGTGGACCGAACTGGTGAACGCCATCGGGCGGGTCATGACACCGAGCAAGGAGTAAGGCATGTCGATCCGGTCGTGGCTGAAGCGGCGGCGGTTGGATGAAGACGACTTCCAGGACGAGATCCGCGCGCACCTGGCGATGGCCGAGCACGAGCGAATGGCCGACGGCGCCGATCGAGAGACCGCACACTATGCGTCGTTGAAGGAGTTCGGCAACGTGACGCTCACCACCGAATCGGCCAGGCGGGTATGGACCCCGTGGTGGGTCGAGTCGGTTCGCGGTCTGCTGAGCGACGTTCGCTACGCGATTCGCACGCTCGCGAAGAACCCGGCCTTCTCGCTGACCGTCGTCGGCGTCCTCACCCTCGGGATCGGGCTGAATGCCGCCGTGTTCACGATGCTCAAGGGCATCGCGCTCAGTCCGGTTGCGGGAGTTGACGGGTCGGCCCGGCTCGCCGTCATCTACGGCGAGACGAGCGGTGGGCGGGAGCTGGCCCTGTCATATCCCGACTACCAGTACCTCCGCGACCACAATCAAGCGTTTTCGGGACTCTTCGGATCCAGCCTCGGCAAGGCCAACCTGGGCAGGGGCCGAGGCGCTCGCCAGATCTGGGCCGAGTTGGTCACCGGGAACTACTTCCAGGTTCTCGGCGTGCGCGCCGAACGTGGCCGCACGCTCCTGCCCACCGACGAGCTCGCCCCCGGCGCCCATCCGGTCGTCGTGCTCGGTCATGGGTTGTGGGAGCGCGACTTCGCCAGCGATCCGGACATCGTCGGCAAGACGATCGACATCAACGATCGGACATTGACCGTGGTCGGCGTTGCCGACGCGGCATTTCACGGCACGACCGTCGTCTACGACGTCGAAGCGTACCTGCCGGTGATGATGGCGTCGGAGCTCGGCTTCAATTTCGGCAGCCAGCCGGGCACGCCCGGCGGCGTCTTCGCCGACCGCCGGGCCACGATGTTCCAGCCGCAAGGCTACCTGAAGCCGGGCGTGACGCTCGCGACCGCCGCCGCGCAAATCGACGCGCTGTGGGCCGAGCTCGCGCGTGAACGCCCCCTGGCGGAGGTCGCGCAACGGCTCAAGGTGGTGCCGTTCTGGCAGGCACCGAGCGGCGCGCCCCTGGTGTTGCTGCCGACCCTCGGCGTGGTCAGCGCCATGGGACTCCTGGTGTTGTTGATCGCGTGCGCGAACATCGCGGGGCTGGTCCTGGTGCGCGGGCTGTCGCGTCGCGGTGAAATCGCCGTGCGCCTGGCACTGGGCGCTGCGCGGGCGCGAGTGGTCCGTCTGCTGGTCGTCGAGAACCTGGTGATCGCCGTGCCGGGGGCCATCCTCGGCGTGCTGCTCGCGCAGCGGGGGATCAGGGTGCTGGCCGAATACGCCGAGCGTCTCGCCGCGCCGGAGCGTGTCTTCTTCAACATCGAGGTCGACGGCCTCGTCATCGGGTTCGCGGTGGCGATTGCCTGCTTGTGCGCGATGGTGTTCGGTTTGGTCCCGGCATTCCAGAGCTCCCGGATGGACCTGGCGCTGGCCATCAACGAAGACGCGTCGCCGCGCGGCGCGGCGCGCGGCCGGATGCGTGCCGGCCTCGTGGTCGCGCAGGTCGCCGTGTCTGTGCTGCTGCTCGTCGGCGCCGGCCTGGTGACGCGCAGCCTCGAGGCGGCTCGACAAGCAAATCCGGGCTTCGACTCGAGGCAGGTGGCGATCGCCGCGGTTGACGTCAAGCAGAACCGCTACGACGAGCCGCGCGGGCGCGTCTTCTATCGCGACCTGGTGGCGGCCGCACGCGCCGATGCCACCACTGAATCGGCCACCCTCGCGGCGTTCACCCCGTTGGGATTCCTTGATACCCCCACGCGCCGGGTGGCGATCGAGGGCTACGAGCCGCGTCGAGGCGAAGACCTGTCGTTCATGTCGAACACCATCGGCTCGGACTATTTTCGCACCCTTCGAATTCCCCTGATCGCCGGACGAGAGTTCGACGACAGGGACGACGAAGCCGGCACCCCGGTGGTGATCGTCAACCACACGCTGGCGCAGCGGTTCTGGGACGACGCGGCGAACGCCGTCGGCAAGCGGGTCCAGGTCGGTGACGCCGCGTGGCGAACGGTGATCGGCGTGGCGGCCGACGTCAAGTATTCGCGCATCGACGAACCACCGCGGCCCTACCTCTACCTGCCGTTCCTGCAGTCGTACCGGTCGAACATGATCCTGCACACGCGCGGCTCCGCACCCGTCAATGTGCTCATGGACCAGGCCCGCGCACACCTCGCGACACTCGACGCCGATCTGCCGATCCTGTACGTCAGGCAACTGGCCGACGGAATCAAGGGCGCGCTGATTCTCCTCAACCTGGCGGCGACCATGCTGTTCGCGTTCGGGGTCACCGGCATGGCCCTGGCCGCGATCGGCACCTACGGGCTGGTGTCGTACACGGTGAGACAGAGCACGCGCGAAATCGGCATCCGGATGGCGCTCGGCGCGTCACGCCTCGTCGTCGTTCGCGGGTTCGTGGTCAGCGGCCTGCGGCTCGGGGGCGTCGGCATCGTGCTTGGGACCGCCGCCGCCCTGGGCGCCAACACGCTGCTTGGCAGCGTGCTCTTCGGCGTCACCGCAACCGACGGCCCCTCGTTCGTTCGTGCGCTCGCCATCGTCTTGGGTGGAGTGATCGTCGCGACGGTCGTGCCGGCCTGGCGTGCCGCACGCACGAGTCCACTGATGGCGCTGCGGCATCACTAGGAAGCGACCATGGAACGAGTGCTCGCTCGGATCGCACGACGATGGTCGGACTGGAACCGAACGGTGCGGGAGCATCCGGTCCGGCCGACGCTCTCAGAACGGGAGCTGGCCACCCGCCTGGCGGTCTACGACTTCGAGCAGCCGCGCCCGCTCGAAGAGATGGTCGAGGACGTGGCCGACGTGCTGGAGCACGGCAGCCTGCACGCCACGCACCCGCGGTATTTCGGGCTGTTCGTACCCGGCGTCCGCGCGGCGGGCGTGGCAGGCGACGCGCTGGCCGCGGTCTACAACTCGCAGCTGGGCTCCTGGTGGCATGGCGCCGCGGCCGCACACGTCGAGCGCCAGACGCTCGCGTTCTTCCGCGCACGGATCGGCCTGCCCGACTCGGCATTCGCCTGCTTCACCACCGGAGGGTCCGAGGCCAACCTGACCGGCGTGCTGGCGGCGCTGGCCGCCAGGTTCCCGCGGCACCCCGAGGAGGGGCTCGACGGCGTGCGGCCCGTATTCTACGCGTCGGATCAGGCGCATGACTCATTGGTGAAAATCGCCCGCACCGCCGGCCTCGGCGCGCGGGCCGTGCGCCGGGTCCGGAGTGACGCGGCACAGCGCCTGGACGTCGAGGCGTTGGAGCGGATGATCGCCTCCGACCGCGCCCAGGGCGACAGTCCCTTCCTGGTGGTGGCAACGGTCGGCGCCACGGCAACGGGCGCGATCGATCCGCTGGGCCGGATCGCCGATTTGTGTGCGCGCGAGGGTTTGTGGATGCATGCGGACGCGGCATGGGGCGGCATCGCGCTGCTGTCAAAACGCCTGCGACAGTACGCGTCGGGCATCGAGCGAGCCGACTCGGTGACCTGGGACGCGCACAAGACGCTCCCGGTCCCGATGGGCGCAGGCATGTTCTTCGTGCGTGACCGGCGCCATACAGAAGCCGTGTTCTCGGTCCGCACCGCGTACGTGCCCGACGCCCAGCCCGACACGCTTGACGCGTACCAACAGACGATCCAGTGGTCGCGACGCTTCATCGGCCTGAAAGTCTTCCTGACGCTGGCCGAGCTGGGCCGCGAGGGCGTCGAGCGGATCGTTGACGGGCAGGCCGCGATGGCGGACCTCCTGCGCCAATCGCTGCGCGCCTCTGGTTGGACGATCATGAACGACACCCTGCTGCCTGTCGTGTGCTTCTGCGATGGCGACGCGTCGCCGTCGCGGACGACCGCCCTTGTGCGCGACGTGGTCGAGGAGGGCACGGCGTGGATCTCGGAGGTGCGGCTGCCGGACGAGCGACGATGGCTCCGGGCCTGCATCACCCATGCAGACGTTGGCCCGGCGGATGTACGGGCGCTTGTGGACGCGCTCGATCGGGCGCGAGCCGGACTCACCAGAGAGGCGACATGAACTCAACCCAGAACAAGGTCAGGTCGGCGAAGCGCACGGGCCGAACGGTCGGCGTGCTGTTGTTCATTCAACTGGCGGGACTCATCGTGCCGTTCGTGATGCTGCTGCCGCTGACCGGAGCCCCCAAGGACTTTCTTGCGCAGGCGGCGGCCGCGTCATCGCAAATCAAGCTGGCGGTGGTGCTCCTGCTTGCGAATTGCGCACTCACGATCGGCCTCAGCATCACGGCGTTTCGGGTCTTTCGTCAGTACAGCGAAGCAGCGGCGCTGTGGCTCCTGGCCGTGAGCGTGATCATGTTCGTGATGCAAGCGGTCGACAGCGTCCACGTGCTGTCGATGCTGTCGCTAAGCCAGCAGTACACGCAGGCAGGCGGCCCGGATGAGCCGTTCTTGACGCTGGCGGCGGTGGTCGGCTCGACCAGGAGGTGGGCACATCTCTCAGAGTTGCTGGTGATCGATTGTTGGATCTGCTTGTTCTATGCCGCGTTGTACCGCTTTGCCGTGGTGCCGCGCGCACTGGCTATGTTCGGGCTGCTCACGGTGATGCTCCACTTCACGGGGATCCCATTGCGGGGGTTCGTCGGTTATGGCCCCGTGACGTGGATGGGTGCGTCGATGGCTCTGAGCCACATCGCGCTGGCGACCTGGCTGGTGGCCAGGGGGTTCGACGAACGCCGGTTGACTGAAACGTAAATCAAGACCCAGTCGTTCGCGGAAGCCAGCCCGCGCTGCAACTGCGCGTCAGCGCCTGCCCTTGACTCGTTGGGAGGCATCTCCCGCCGGCACTCACCTCCCGTGGGCACTCACCTCCCGACGGGAGACACCTCCCGACAGAACCCGGATAGTTCTTGCGAGTGCGGCTTCGACAAGATTCGGC
>JBDTMB010000145.1:0-12615 GCA_039934485.1 Vicinamibacterales bacterium | reverse complement strand
GGTCCCTCGACAACACCCGCTCGGTCAGCGTCGACAGGTCCAGCACGAGCGACTTGCGAACGTCGTGCCGCCCAAGCTCAACGGCGAAGATCCGAATCGGGTTCATCACCTGCTTGCTCTGCGGATCCATGAGGCAGGCGCGTTCCAGCGTGAGCAGCAGCGTGTTGCTGATGGCCAGCACCTCCGACACGCCATTCTCCCCATCGTCGCAAATGCCGTCGAAGCCTTCGACGCGAGGGGTCTTGTCGATCGGGTACCACCATTGGCGCCCGGCTTCGAAGCCGCCGCCGCCGCGGCGAGGCTTGAATTCCAGCAACCGGCCGCGCCCGCCGCGATCGAACGACGTCATCGGCCCGTCCTCGATGAGCGGTTGTTCGAGCGACGCAATCAAGCGGCCGTCGGGCGTGCGCGTCAGCCCTTCGAAACCGCGATTGTCGCGGACGCCGCGCGCCTGGTCCCGGCGAATCTCGAACTCCGCTGGAAACGGGATGACGTCGGTGACGAGCCCGTCGCGCGCGACGTGGAGGAGTCCCGGCTGAAAGACGCCGTCCCTGGTGAGATGTCCTTCCTCGCTCATGAGGAAGGTGCCGTCGGGCAGCGCGGCGATGGCCTCGAGGTCGGCCCTGGTCGCCACCGCTTCCGGCACCCCTGGGCCGGCGGTCAGGGTGGTCATCCGCGTCGGCGTGACGACCATTTTCCCAGTCGACACATCGATCGTCAGCCAGGCGACGCGGGTGTCGCGATCGTCGATCACGCCAACCCATTGATTGGTCGACACATCACGCACCAGGCCGGAGATGCTCCCGAAGCGGGAGCTATCGGGCAGCGTGGGATAGCTGGCGCCGGCGGGACGTGTGAACTCGCTGACCCAGGTCAGGAGCGGTGGCATGGCGCGCGTTGGTAATGCTAACGGCGGGGCCGAGCCGTGATGGTTGCATCCGCATGCGCAGACGAGCGCGATCAAAAAAATAGCGCCTCGAGATCCCTTTTTGCGAGCAGTTTCACCCATTCGTTAACTCTTAACCCTATATGCGAATGCTATTGGGCGGCTACTACTGTAAGTAGGGTCGTGGCCATTACGGTCAGTAGCGGTCGCCTCCCCACGCAGGGCACTCCCCCAGAGGGTGCCCTGCGTTCTTTCCTCCCGTCCTGAAATGGAGTGAGCGCTTCGTTAGCAGTTGCAAATCTGGGAAATGCCAAGAATTTGCCTACGCGCTCACACCGGACCTTCCAGCCAAGAATAACTTGTGCAGCACGCCCCGGCTGGCTAGACTGTTCCGGCACTTAGAAAGACTTGAACGATCTGTAAGCACCTTTTCGTGCGTCCTGGCTAAACGTCCCCTATTGAGGCGCGCATTGCGCCGGATCGGTCCTCCCGTGCGCCTCTCTACATCTCTGTCCAGATTGATCCTCGGGTTCGCGGCAGCCGTAGCCCTGGCCGCGACCACCATCCAGGCACAGATTCCCGGCAGGAACGTCAACATGGTGTCCGGCGTCGGCTGGCCCGATGGCGACCCGTTCCTGCAACGGCAGAACGAGCCATCGGTGGCCGCCTCCACGCGCAATCCGCTGCACCTGCTCGGCGGATCGAACGACTACCGCACCGTTGATCTGCCCGGACTGCTGGACGAGGACGAGACCGGCGACGCCTGGCTCGGCCTCTACAAGTCATTTGACGGCGGACAGCGCTGGACCAGCACGCTGCTGCCCGGCTTCCCGCAGGACCAGTCGCCGGCGGGCCTTGGCTCGCCGCTCAAGGGTTACCAGGCCGGCGCCGATCCCGTGGTCCGCGCCGGCACCAACGGCCTCTTCTACTACAACGGCCTGGTCTTCGACCGCGGCGAGGACGGCAAGAGCGGCATCTTCGTCGCGCGCTTCATCGACAACAACAACAAGGAGAACGGCGACCCGGTGGCCTACCTCGGCACCAGGATGGTGGCGACGGCCGGCGCCGGCAAGTTCCTCGACAAACCCTGGATGGCGGTGGACATTCCGCGCCCCGGCGCGCCGATGTGCACGATCACCGCGAACAACATCATCCCGATGACGCCGCCCACGCCAACCCACCACGCGTTCAACGGCCGGGGCCGGCGCAGCAACAGTCACGAGGCCAGGGACCACGACAAGGACGACAAGGGCAAGAAGAAGAAGCCCCCGGTTCCGACGCCGCCGCCGGTGGGCCAGCGGATTCCCGCGGGCACCATCTACGTGGCCTACACCTCGATCAGCGGTTCGGGCGACACCCTCAAGGCGGAAATCCTGCTGGTCAGATCCACCGACTGCGGCAACACCTTCAGCGCGCCGATCACGGTGAGCCGGAAAGAAGACCAGATCAACCAGGGCGCGTCGATCACCATCGACCCGCGCAACGGCATCGCCTACGTCGCCTACCGCCGTTTCGGCACGACCTCGGCCAGCGAAACCGACGCGATCATGATGGCGCGACTGCCCTACGGGGCCGGCAAGTTCGACCCACCCGGCCGCGCCCACGGCTTCCCGAAGGCCAAGGGCAAGCAAGTCCAGCGCCTCTGGGACAATCTCTTCGAACACCGCCGCATCAAGGGCGGCAAGGCCAGCGAGACCGCGCTGTTGTCGGAATTCGATCAGGGCAGCTCGGGCTTCAGCTTCCGCACCAACGCGTATCCGACGCTGGCGACCGACGCGACGGGGCGGGTCTACATCGCGTGGGCGCAGCGCGGCTACGCGGCGGTGCGGCCCGATCCGGTGGACGGCGATTCGCGCATCTTGATTTCCACCACGCGCGACGCGAAGAACTTCACCACGCCGCGGCCGGTGGACGACACCTCGCAGACGGGCCACCAGGTGATGCCGGCACTCGCCATGGGCGGCGGCAAGTTGATGCTGGTCTACTACGACCTGCGCGAAACCCGGGCCAATACCTTCGGCAAGTTCATCACCGACGCCAATACCGTGTCGGGCCTGCGCCACACCATCGACATTCGCGCCACCATGGCGGATCCGGGCGACCTGCCGCAGTTTGCGCCGTCGACCAAGGTCTCCGACTACATGATGGGCTATCGCAGCGGCACCGGCGCGCTCGAGCAGCTGCAGTTCAATCCGCCCAACCTGCCGATGTTCAAGCAGGGCACGGTGCCGTTCATCGGCGACTACATCGACATCACCGCGTCACCCGCGTTCATCCCGGCGGGCAACGGCAAGTGGGCCTACAACAACACCAAGTCGGCCGACCTGCCGATCTTCCACGCGGTGTGGACCGACAACCGCGACGTCCGCCCGCCCTCGACCGTGGGACCAGACGGCCGTCCCGACTGGACGAAGTACACGCCGGCGACGAAGGATCCGAACCAGCCGCCACCGGCAAGCATCTTCGACCCGACCAAGGCCGTGACCGTGTGCGATCCGAACCAGGCCAACGCCGGCTCGCGCAACCAGAACATCTATTCGGCGCGGATCACCGGCGGCCTCCTCGCCGGATCGCCCGGCAACACCAAGCCGCTGTCACCCGAATTGCAGCGCGGCTTCGTCGTCTTTGCGCAGAACGCCACCAACGAGTTGAAGACGTTCCGCATGACGGTGCTCAGCCAGCCGGTGGGCGGCCGCGCCTCGTTCGAGCAGTTCCCGCTCCCCCCGTACACCGCGTCGTCGCCGGCGCCGCTGACCGCGATCGACATGCAGATTCCGCCGCGGTCCACCGCGTCGCGCACCCTCTACGTGACGTCCAGCGATCCCAAGGCGCCGCTCAACATCGACGTCTCGGAAGTGGTGTCGGTCGGCGGCGGCGTGGTGGACGGCGGGCTCGAGTCGCGCGTGATGCTGAACCCCGACATCGAGAATCCCGATATCGAAAACCCGGATATCGAGAATCCCGACATCGAGAACCCCGACATCGAGAACGCCGAGGTCTATAACCCCGACATCGAAAACCCCGACATCGAAAATCCGGACATCGAAAACCCGGACATCGAGAATCCCGACATCGAAAACCCCGACATCGAGAACGTCGTGGTGGCGAATCCCGACATCGAAAACCCCGACATCGAGAATCCGGACATCGAGAACCCCGACATCGAGAATCCGGACATCGAAAACCCGGACATCGAGAACCCCGACATCGAGAACGGGGCGATTGCCGACATCAACTGGACGGTCAGCAACACCGGCAACACCACCAGCGCGTTCAACGCCAGCGTCTTCCTGGCCCAGGCGTCGCTGCCCGCCGGGATCAACGCGCAACTGATTCTCCGCAAGGTCTACAAGACCCCCGTCACCAACGCCAACGGCTGCGACCTTCGCTACGAAACACGCAACATCCTGATCGCCAACATTCCGAATCCGGTATTTGTCACGCCGGGCGGCGGCCTGGTTGACCCGAACGATCCGTCGCCGACCAACGGCACGATGTGGCTGGCCCCGGGCGAAGAGGCCGTCATCACGCTGCGGGTGTTTGACGACGACACCTCGAACAACCTGATCATCACCAAGGCCGATGGCAGCACGGTGTCGGTCGATCCCTCGGTGGTGCCGAGCGAAGACATCACGCCGGTGATCACCCAGCAGGGCGTCAACACCCTCGACGCCGAGAACGGCGTCACCGAGCCGGAGCCGGTCATCCTCTTCCCGCCGCCCGCCGCGGTCAACGACGAGGTGACGACGACGCCGATCACCAGCGTGACGCTGAACGTGCTGGCCAACGACAGCGTGGCGTTCGGCTCGACGAAGATCGTCTCGATGCACCCGGCCGGTCTCGGCCAGAACATGGGCAGCGGCGCGAACGAGCTGGTGTTCATGCCGTCGAGCGGATTGATCTACGCCGGCGGCGGCCGCACGGTGGGCGTCATCGATCCGGTGTCGAAGCGTCTCGCCGGCCGCATCCAGCTCGATCCAAGCGGCCTGCCGATCACCTACGGGCTGGGCAGCCCGCAGACGGGCGCGGTGTTCTTCCGCCGCGGCACGCCGGGCGCGCCTGGTGCGGAGATCACGGCCATCGATGCACGGCCTGGTAGCCCGACGTTCCACACGGAGTTCCAGGTTTCGGCGACAGTGTCGGCGGCGATCGACGCCCTGGGCGATGCCTTCACGTTCACGCTGAGCCCGAACGGCCGCACGCTCTACCTGGCCGCCGGCAGCAATACCCAGCAATCGATTTCAGCGATCGACGCCGATCCGGCGAGTCCGGGCTTCGGCGCCATCCAGTGGACGTTCCCGCTCGCGGCCAACACCATCACGCGCGCGATGGCCGTCAACAACGGCAAGCTCTACATCACGTCGACCAACAACCCGGCGACCGGCGGGCTCTACGTGCTCACCATCACGGCGCCGGCGCTGCCGGTGAAAGTGACCGGCGTTGACCCGGCCGCCGGCCTGGCGATCAACGCCGCCACCAACCTGATCTACGTCTACGGGACCGCCACCAGCGTGCGCATCAACGTAGTGGACGGCAACACCGACACGCTGATCACGCAGCTCAGTACTGGCCGCGTGTTCCGCAGCGGCAGCGCCGAGGACCGCATCGTCATTCACCACGGGACCGGCCGCGTGCTCGTGCGCACGCCTGACGAGGTACTCGTGTTCGACGGCCTCAAGGGCAGCCCGACATTCAACTCGATGATTGCGGCGGTCGGTGTCGGCACCGAGACCGGCAACACCGACCTGGTGCTGGACGAAGCCGCCGGCGTCCTTGGCACGATCAGCAACTTCTCGCAGAAGATGGCGTTCATTGACGTGACCGCGGCGATGCCAACGGCAACCTTCGTGGCCAACCCGCGCAGCGGCGCCGGTGAGCTGACCGTGGATCCGGTTCACCACCGCTTCTATGCCGCCCTGCCCGGCACGGTGCAGGAGATCACCGCGCTCACCGCGGCCACCGCGGCGACGACCGCGCAGGTGTCGATCTTTCCCGAGGCGGCCGCCATCCTCCTCAACCCGGTGACCAACCGCGCCTATCTGACCAACACCACCGTGGGCACGGGCATCCTGCGGATGGCCGGGTCTGGTTCACTCGGTCCCGTCGCCGGCATCGCGCCCGCGATTCCCGGACGCTTCACCTTCGGTGCGCGCTACAACGCCACCAACCAGTTCGTGTTCGCGAATACCGAATCGAATCCCACCGCCACGCAGGTGCGGCCTGGCTCGCTGGCAGTGCTCAACGGCGGGACCGACACCGTCACCAATTACCTCGCGACGACGTCGAGCCCGTTCGGGGTGGGCATCAACCAGGCCACTGGACAAATCTACGTCGCGGGCCTGAACGGCATCGACCCGGCGAACCTCTCGGGTCCGCAGATCAACGGGCAGATCGTCGTGCACGACATCAACAACCTCGGCGCCGGCATGTCCGCGCCGGCGACGCTGTCGGGCATCGCCGCACTGCCAAACCAGTTCATCAGCTTTGGCCGTCACGTGGCGGTCAATCCGCAGACCGGGCGCGTCTACGTGATGGTCCTCGGAGGGTCGAACACCTCGGTGGTCTACCTCGATCCGACGATCGGGCTGGCGCCGCCCACGGCGACGGCGCTTGACCTGGTCTCGGTAGCGGGCCTCACGGTTGACGATCGCGTCGAAGTGATCCGCGTCAACCCGTCGAACAACCGAATCTATCTCGGCACGGACAACCAGGTCACCAACGCGTATCACGTGGTGGTGCTCGACGGCGCGAGCCACGCGCTCGTCCCCGGCGGCGTGCTGAACCTGGGCGGCCACAGCCGCCAGCACACCGCGAACTGGATCGCGGTGAACCCGCTGACCAACCGGCTGTATGTCGCCGACTTCGACAGCGACATGGTGACGATGCTCGATGCCACGACGTTGGCGCCGCTGGCGCAGATGGACGAACTCCCCGCGGGTCCCGCGGCGTTGGCGCTCAACCTCACCGAAGACCGGCTGTATGTGAGCAGCGAAACCGACAAGTCGATCTCGGCGCTGAACGGCGCGACCCTGGCGCTGCTTTCCACCGTCAAGCTGCCGCTGCATGTGTTCTTCATGGAAGTGGATGAGGTGGAAAGCCGCATCTACACCTCGGGCGGCAACTCGAACGACGAGTCGGGCACGATGGTAATCACCGACGTGCTCGGCAAGCTCGGGACCGACGTCACGGTGGCGAGCGTCACCAACGGTGCGGGCGGCACGACCACCCTCAACGCCGACTTCAGCGTCACCTACGCGCCGAACTTCGGCTTCTCCGGCGACGACACGTTTACCTACACCGTGCACAACCACGGCGGCGACGCCACCGGCACCGTGACGGTGCACGTGGTGCCGACCAACTTCACACCGGTCGCCGTGGACGACGCCTACGGCACCAGCGCGCGCGCCAGCGCGGCCGACCCGTCACTGGTGATTGCCGCGCCCGGCCTGCTGGGCAACGACGCCACCGGCGGCGGTCCGGTCACCATCTCGGCGACGACGCCCGACCACGGCACCGTCGTGGTGGACAACGACGGCTCGTTCACCTACACCGTGGCGCCGGGCTACACCGGTCCCGACTCGTTCCAGTACCAGGTGAGTGCGGGCGCCATCAGCAACCCCGGCACCGTCGCCATCACGGTGATGGCGCCGGCGACCTTCGTGGTGACCAACACCAACGACAGCGGCGCCGGCTCGCTGCGCGCGGCGATTACCGCGTCGAACGGCAACGTTGGCCTGGTCGATCACATTTCGTTCAACATCAACGGCGGCGACGGCGGCCCCTTCACCATCATTCCCTCTGGCGGCGGCCTGCCGGCGATCACGGATCCGGTCGTCATTGACGGCTACACCCAAGGCGGCGCCTCGCCGAACACGCTGGCGGCCGGCACCAACGCGGTGATCCAGGTGGAAGTGCGCGGCACGTCGGCGGGAGCCGGCGCGACCGGCTTCAACGTGACGTCGGGCAACTCGACGATTCGCGGGCTCGCGATCTCGGGCTTCAACGGCCAGGCCATCCTGCTGGACGGCGCGGTCGGCGGCAACCTCATCGAGGGCAACTTCATCGGCACCAACATCACCGGTACCCTGGCCAGCGCCAACACCGGCGGTGTCGTCAGCCAATCACCAAGCAACGTGATCGGCGGCACGACGCTGGCGGCACGCAACCTGATCAGCGGCAATGGGGTCGGCAGCGGCATTCGCGTCTCCGCCAGGACCGCGGCAGGCGTCGTCGTCAACTCGGGCTCCGGCACGGCCGTCCAGAACAACCTCCTCGGGACCAACGCCGCCGGCACGGCCGCCATCGGCAACTTCGGTTCGGGCGGCGTCCTGGTGACGGTGCCGAACGTGACCATCGGCGGCGTGTCGGGAGCGGAACGCAACATCATCTCCGGCAACACCGCCGGCATCGACTCGTTCGCGCAGGTGATCGGTGGCGTCGTGCTCAGCGTCCCGAGCGGCATGGTCGTGCAGGGCAACTACATCGGCACGACTGCGGACGGCCTGGCCGCCATCCCCAACACGGGCGGTGGCATCCGCGGATACGGCGCCAACTCGTTCATCGGCGGCAGCATCGGCACCACCCCGGGTGGACCGTGCACGGGCGCCTGCAACGTGATTTCCGGCAACGGCGGCGTCGGCGGACTGTCGCTGCAAAGCCACATTGACGCCACCAGCGGCGCCATCTATTCACAGGCGACGGGCACCGTGGTGCGGGGCAATTACCTCGGCCTCAACGCGGCAGGCACGGCGCTGCTCACCAACAACTCGGCGGCCATCCTCTCCACCGTGCCCTTGGTCACCATCGGCGGCCCGAACGCCGGCGACGGCAACCTCATCGCCGGCGCCCTCAGCGGCAGTGGCGTGAGCCTCTCGAGCCAACAGATCGGGCCGACCTCCGTGGCCGGCGGCAACTCCGTGGTCCAGGGCAACACGTTCGGGTTGTCGGCCACCGGCGCGCGCCTCGGCGCGCGAGGCCTGCCGATCAGTGTCGGCACCGCCACCAACCAGATCGTCGGCAACGTGATCGCGGGTAATGGCACGGGCGCGGTCCCGACCACGGCCGCGATCAGCCTGTCGAGGACCGCGAACACCAATGCCGTCAAAGGCAACTTCATCGGGACCAACGCCGGCGGCGACCCCGGCCTGGCCAACTTTGGCGCCGGCATCACCATCTTCGGTTCCGCCAATACCATCGGCGGCAACACGCCTGCCGATCGCAACGTGATCGTCGGCGGCAACGACATCGGCGTCTTCGTCAGCGCCAGCCCGGCGACGACGGCGGCCAGCAACGTCATCCAGGGCAACTACATCGGCGTGAAGCCGGATGGCGTCACCGCCCAGGGCACCAACCTCGGCCTGGAGATCTACACGACCGCCGGCAGCGGCACGGTCAGCGGCACGATCATCGGCGGTTCCACGCCTGGCGCCCGCAACGTGATTGCGTCCAACGTCTTCGGCGGGATCAGCATCCTGGGTGCCACCTCGGTGAACACCATCATCCGCGGCAATTACGTGGGCGTCGCGGCCGATGGCACCACCGCGCGCGGCAACGGCGGCGGCATCAACATCAGCGGGGCGCCGGACAACATGGTGGGCGGGCCCAACGCCGGCGACGGCAACATCATCGCCTTCAGCACACAGGCCGGGGTGGCGGTGCAGGGCAACACAGCGGTCCGCAACCAGATCCTGGGCAACGCGATTCACGATAACAGCGGGCTTGGGATCGACCTCGGCAACAATGGGCCCACGGCAAACGACATCGGCGACGGTGACACGGGGCCGAACGACCTGCTGAACTTCCCCGTGCTGAACAATGCGTCCAATTCGCCCGGGCCGAATACCCAGGTGGACGTGGACCTGAGCACGTTTGGGGTTGGGCCTTACACGATCGAGTTCTTCGCCACCAAGACCTGCGACGCGTCGGGCTTCGGCGAAGCGTCGCGCCTGGTCGGCCGGCAGAACATTGCGCAACCGGGCACCAACGGCGTGACCATGAACGAGGCGGTTGAGGATGGCGACTTCCTCACCGCCACGGCAACGGATGCGGCCGGCAACACGTCGGAGTTCTCGGCGTGCACGCCGGTGACGGCGCCGCCGGGCCCAGTGCCGGAAATGTCCACCCACTTCGTGCCCGGACAGGCGGGCGGTACCGCCAACACCAACTTCGCCGGCGCCTTGGGGATCGATCCGGTCACCGTGGGCATCCTGGCCGCGGGCCAAACGGTGAGGCTCACGGCGTCGGGCAGCGTCTCGTGGTACGCGGACCGCGGTAATCTCTCCGGTCCAGACGGGCGCGACGGCCTCAACGACCCGAGCTACCTCGCGCCGGGCCTTCCAGGAATCTCGCTCGTCGCGCGCATCGGCACGGGTCCCTGGCAGTTCGTCGGGAGGGGGCCCACCATCCTGAGCGGCCCCGGCGTGCTGCAGTTGGCCGTCAACGACAACTTCTACGGCGCCAATCCCGGGTTCGACGAAGCCAACACCGGTGGATTTGATGTGTCGATTTTCACCGTCCAGCAGTGGACCGCGGGCGCCGGAGGCAATGACGCCTTCTACTCGTTCGTGCCGACGCACACGACCTTCACGGCGGCCGAAGCCGTGTGTGTTGCCGCGGGCGGGCACCTTGCCAGCGTCCATAGCGCCAACGAAAACCACTTCTTGAGCTTGCTGGCCGATCCCGGCCAGGCCGGCTTCATCACTTCCTATCTGGGCGGCGTGCTGTCGGTGTCGGCTGGCTGGGCATGGACCGACGGCTCCCCGTGGGACTACGCCAACTGGCGCGCGGGGGAGCCCAGTGGCGACGGCAATGCCGTCCAATTGTGGCCGGATAACAATGGTGTCCTGAGCGGCTGGAACGACTTGTCGGACAGCATCATCCTCTCGGATGGCGGCTACCTCTGCAACTTCGCACCCAATACCTACATCCTCGACGCGAGGTCGGGCGGGCTGGTGAACACCAACGACACGCCGTCGGGCCTGGCGCCGATGAACGTCGGGGTGTTCCTCAACCCTGGGGAAGCGGTGACGATCACTGCCTCCGGAACGATCTACGCCTGGTCTCCGCCGGACACGCCGTATGGCCCGAACGGTAACGGGGCGTTCGGGCTGACTGATCTGGCGCCAGGCTTGAGCGGCGCGGGACTGGTCGCTCGCGTCGGCAGCGGGCCCTGGCAATTCGTGGGCGCAGGGCCGACCGTCGTCAGCGCTGGCGTCGCGGGCTTGGTCGAGATCGCCGTCAACGACAGTCAATTCGGCGACAATTCGGGATCCTGGTCGGTCGTGGTGACCAAGGCCGCACACACGGCGTGGTCGGGCACGGGTTCCGGCACGGTGACGGTGCCCGACGTCGGCGTTACCAGTGGCACCCCGACGATGACCTACCAGAACAACGGGTTTCCGAATTTTTCCGGCGCGTGGGAGTTTTCCACCGTGGCCGCCGCCGGCGGAACGATCAACCTCGCGTATGGCTGGAATGGCTTCCACTCGTTCTACCAGGTCCGCGCCGGTCTCGACGTCTTCGTCAACCGCGGAGGCAGTGATGTCTACGTCGGCTCGCTGATCGACGCCGGACCAGAGGACTGTGGCGCGTGCAATCCGCCATCCGGCGGTTTCTATTACTCGGGGCCGGCCACCGTGTCAGTGCTCCCGGGAGACACTTACGGGTTCAGGCTTCGGGGCTCCCACCAGGACGGCACTTACGCGCTCCAGGGCACCTTCACCGTATCCGGGACGCCCTGATGCCTGATCCCGAAGACCTCCGAACAACGCTTTGGGTCCCAGAATTTCTTTAGAACTTCTTTAGAAAACCCCGGCAACATTCGGCTAGGATCGCCGTCCACTTCCATGGAGGCGGTATGCGCTGGTCCCCCAACCGTGCGTCGTCGTTGGTTTTGCGTCTGATTTCCGGTCTGCTGCTCGCAGGCGGTCTCGCTCTCACCACCATCAATGCCCAGATCCCCGGGCGTAATGTCAACATGGTCTCGGGGAACAAGTTCCCCGACGGCGATCCGTATCTGCAGCGCCAGAACGAGCCGTCGATTGCCGCCTCCACGCGCAACCCGCTGCACCTGCTCGGCGGATCGAACGACTACCGCACGGTGGACATTCCGTTTCCCGCCGACGGCGGCGACGAGACCGGCGACGCGTGGCTGGGCCTCTACAAGTCGCTCGACGGCGGCCAGCGATGGAAGAGCACGCTGCTGCCGGGCTATCCGCAAGACGACTCGCCCGCCGGCCTGGCCTCTCCGATCAAGGGATACCAGGCCGGCGCGGATCCGGTGGTGCGTGCCGGCACGAGCGGCCTGTTCTTCTACGCCGGGCTCGTCTTCGATCGCGGCGACAACTCGAAGAGTGCAATCTTCCTGTCGCGCTTCATCGACAACAACAACCGGGAGACCGGCGACCCGGTGGCCTATGTCGGCACCACGCTCGTGGCCTCGACCAACGGTGCGAGCGGCCGCTTTCTCGACAAGCCGTGGATGGCCGTCGACATTCCGCGCGGCAATCCCGCGATGTGCGTGGTCTCGACTCCGCCGGCGCCGCCGCCACCGCCGCAACCGCCGCCCCCCTGGTGGCGGCCCAGGCGCGGCAAGCACTACCAGCACCACCAGCCGCCGCCGCCCGTCAACCGCGTGCCGGCCGGCAACATCTACGTGACCTACTCGTCGATCACCGGCGACGGGCCCACGCTCAATTCGCAGATCTACATGACGATGTCGGCGAACTGCG
>JBDTMB010000144.1:0-12648 GCA_039934485.1 Vicinamibacterales bacterium | reverse complement strand
AAAGGCCGTACCTGCCCCAAGTGCGGCTGGCCGCAGCACGACTGCAAGTGCAGCACGCAGTCGGCGGCCAACGAGGCGCTGCCCACGCGCATCGTGGCCAAGCTCCGCATGGAAAAGAAGGGCCGCGGCGGCAAGACCGTCACGGTGGTGTTTGGCCTTCCCCGCAACGACGCGTTCCTGAAGGAGTTATGCGGTGAACTGAAGCGCGCCTGCGGCACTGGCGGCGCGATGATCGAAGACGGCGTGGAAATCCAAGGCGATTTGCGAGAGCGAATCCGCGAAGTTCTGCAAAAGAAGAACTTCGTGGTCAAGGGCTAACAGAATCTGGTGAGCGGGTGATCTGGTGAGCGGGTGATGGCACACTACCGCCTGGCCAAGCGCGCGGTGTACTGCTGCGACGCCAGCGAGAACAGGCAGTACGCCGTGAACCAGTAGAAGCCCGGGCCGAAGGCTGCGTCGAAGGCCACCAGGGCCGGCCCGGTTGCGGTGGCGTTCTTGGTTGCTTCCGCGGCGAGATACGCGATGAAGAGCGCCACCACGAAGACGTCGGCCATCGACCACTTCCCGATCATCTCCACGAAGTCCAGCGTCCGCTGGCGCTTGACCACGTCCCGCATGAATACCGCCGACGCCACGAGCGCGGCCTTGGTGAACGGCACGATCACGCTGAACAGGAGGATCAACGTGGCGGGGATCCAGCTGCCCACGTCATAGAGGTTGCGCACCGAGCCGATGATGCTGCGCTCCTGGTGATAGACCTCGAGGTTGTCGACACTCCCCTGCAGCGCCTTGGTGAGTTGCGGCGTGAGCTTGTCGACGATCATCTTCTTGAGGTCGCCGCCGGTGGCGGCGATGAGCGCCACCATCCCCGGGTTCATCATCCCCTTGAGCGTCGCGATGGTGTCGGCGTTGAGGCCCTTGTCGAGCATCTGCGGCGCCACCTGCGCCACGCCGTCCTTGGTGAGCACGCCGCGGATGGTCAAGACCGGCGCAAATAACCCAGGGACCAGCAAGGCGATCGACAAAGCCAGCAACCCGAGCACGACCAGGCGATTCGAATTGGATGTCATGGTGCGATCTCGCGGTTTAGAATCGCCGAACTATACCAATTGAGAAGCGCCAATAGCTGATTTGTTTGCCGATGATCACCCGCGTCCGGTCGTCCCGGGCGAGGCTGTGCAGGTTGCGGATGTCGAAGCGGACGCCGATGTTGTTGGTCAGCAGTCCGATCGCCCCGCCGCCCAGGCTGAAGGCCGGCACCGTGCGCCGGATGCGAAAAATATCCAGGACATCCTGCGCATCCGCGTGGATCATCCCCAAACCCAGCGATGCGTACGGGCGCAGCCCGCCCCGCGTCACGCCGGACGGCACCGTCAGCAGGACCGCGCCGGACAGGTCGATGACGTAGCTGCCAACCACGTTGTGCTGCCTGGGATCCTCGAAATAGCCCGGCACGTAGCCAAACTCGGCTTCCATGCCGAAGACGCCTGGCGTGAGGCGCGCCGTTGAGACGCCGAAGGTGGTCTTGCTGCTCCCCGCGGCGACGTCGAGATCGACAATCGAAGTGCCGCCGCCAAACTTCACGCCGAGAAACGGCGTCACCACCCAGCCCGATTGCGCCCACGCCGGCACGGCGGCAAGCGCCCAGAGAAGGGCGGCCAGCGGAACCGCGCGACGCATCAGGGACGGGGGCATGTAAGGGACCGCGACGGTCCCCTACAAGAATAGCCGCAGGAAGGTCCGCACGAACGGCGAAGCCGTGACATCGGCCCGTTCGAGGTTGGCGCCCACGGCAAGGCCGTGGCTGTTGGCCAGCAGGATCAACGTGCTGTGCTTGGCGGGGACTTTGAGAATCAGCGCCGAGCCCGCATCGGGAATGATCCCGAAACTCCACACGAGGCGCTCGTTGGACACCACCTGGACGAACCAGCCAAGGCCCGTCGGCAAGGCAGCGTTACTGACCACCGTCTGGCTCCACATCTGGTTGAGCGTGCTGGTGCTGAGCGGAACGCCGGCGTCGAGCGCGATATCGAAGCGCGCGAGGTCGCGCACCGTGGACACCATGCCGGTGGCGGCATCGATCCCCTGCGCGCCATACGTGGACGCCGTGGCCTTGCCCTTCGCGTCCACTTGATACGGCACCGCCACGCGACCCAGGATGCCCGCATACCGCGACAGCGTCGCGGCGTCGAACAACTCCCGCTCGGCGTTTCCCGGCGAGGCGAGGTTGAGGCCCGGCACCGACGAGGTGAGCGCGAGGCGATCGAGGATCTCCGAGACCACCGCGGACCGATACGGACGCGCCAGGCAGGTCTCCACCACCGGCGTGAGCTGGGCGTAGCGCGACGGGTCGTACACGAACCGGCCCTCGGAGCCGTGCGCGAGGACCTGCCTCACGGTGGCGTCACTGGGGAACGACGGCGCAAAGCCCCGGATCGGAGCATCCACCTCGAGCGAATGGCGATCGGCGCAAATCCCGATCAAGACCCCGGTCATCGCCTCCGTCAGGCCACCCACCGGATACGGCGTGTCGGGCGCCGCGGCAATATTCTTGTCGATGTCGGCGAGGCCAAACCCCTTTTCCCACTCCACTTTACCGTCGCGGACGACGGCGGCCGAGAGGCCCGGAATGCCCGATTGCAGCCGAAGCGGTTCGATGTAACGTTCGAACAAGGCATAGGGAAATTCCTGCGCCTGCCCGACGGGGCTGGCGAGGGTGGCCAGGGCAATAACGGCCGAAAGGGCGGAAATCCAGCGCTTCATGAGGGTTACGGACTTAAGTCGATCATATACCGGGGCGAAATTTCGGCTTCCTGTGTTATTGTTTTGGCCTGTGAAACGCCTGCTGCTCGGAGTGTGCCTGCTGTTGGTCGTGGCCGCTCCAGCTTTTGCCCAACAAGCCGACCAGTTGAGGGTCCGGCCGCTCGTTCGCGATGGCCAGGTCCTGGTGTCGTTTGCGCTCGACGGCGGGTTGACCGACGAAATGCGCGCCGTGGTGCAAAGCGGCCTGCGCACGACCTTTACCTACACCGTTGAACTGAAGCTCAAGGTGCCCGCGTGGGTCGATCGGACGATCGCCACCGCCGTGGTGTCCACCAGCGTTGAGTACGACAACCTCACGCGCCGCCACACCATCTCGCAGACGCTCGACGGCCGCATCGAAGAATCCCGTGTCGTCGAAAACAGCGCCACCGTGGCGCAACTGGCCACCACCTTCGAACGCCTGCCGCTCTTCAAGACCAGCCTGCTCGAAGCCAATCGCGAATACTACGTCCTCGTGCGCGCCGAGGCGCGGCCCCGCAGCACCGGGACGCTGTGGCCGTGGTCGGGTGTGGCAAGCGGCCTCGCGAAGTTCACCTTCATCCCATAAGGCTTGGGGCCTGGGGCTTGGGGCCTAATAATGCCCTTATGCCGCAGTCACCTGCTCCCGTTCGTGGGGGCCCCGTTCGTGGGGGCAAACCTTTAGGTTTGCCCTGGCTCCTCACCATCCTTCTCGCGGCCGCCACCGCCGCTTCGGCGCAGACCGCGCCCATCACGCCCGACATCCCGGCGAAGTTCACTGCGCCGAACGACGCCAACGACTACGTCAAGCGCGTCGAGATGATCCCGATGCGCGACGGCGTGAAGCTCTACACGGTGATCGTGATTCCGAAGGGCGCGAAAGGCGCGCCCATCCTGCTGACCCGCACGCCCTACAACGCCGCCGGCCGCGCCACGCGCGCCAACTCGACGCGCATGCTCTCCACGTTGCCACTGGCCGACGAGGTCTTCGTTGCCGGCGGCTACATCCGCGTCTACCAGGACGTGCGTGGGAAGTACGGCTCCGAGGGCGAATACGTGATGACGCGGCCGCTCGTCGGCCCGCTCAATCCCACCAGGGTCGATCATTCCACCGACGCCTACGACACCATCGACTGGCTGGTGAAGAACGTGCCCGAGTCCAACGGCAAGGTCGGCATGCTGGGCAGTTCCTACGAAGGCTTCACCGTGGTGATGGCCCTCGTCAATCCGCATCCGGCGCTCAAGGTGGCGGCGCCGATGAGCCCGATGGTCGATGGCTGGATGGGCGACGACTGGTTCCACTACGGCGCGTTCCGCCAGACCAACTTCGACTACTTCACCGGCCAGACCACCGCCCGCGGCGGCGGCAGCGACATCGTCCGGCAAGGCTACGACGACTACGAGAACTTCCGCCGCGCGGGATCGGCGGGTGACTTTGCGAAGGCCGCGGGCCTCGATCAGCTTCCTTGGTACCGCAAGACCGTTGAGCATCCGGCCTACGACGCGTTCTGGAAGGAACAGGCGCTGGATCGGACGATGGCGGCGCAGCCGCTGAAGGTGCCGACGATGTGGCTCCAGGGCATCTGGGATCAGGAGGACATGTGGGGCGCTATCCACAGCTACCTCGCGGTGGAGCCGAAGGACACCTCCAACACGATGAACTTCCTCGTGATGGGGCCGTGGCGTCACAGCGGGGTGAACGGCGAGGGGACGACACTGGGCCCCCTTAAGCTCAATGGCGACACGGCGCAGGAGTTCCGTCGCGATGTGTTGAAGCCCTTCTTCGATCAGTACCTGAAGGACGGCGCGCCGAAGGCCGACACGCCGCCGGTGTTCATCTACAACACCGGCGAGAATCACTGGGACCGCCTGAAGCACTGGCCGCTGGCGTGCGACGCCGGTTGTGCGACAACGTCGAAGCCGTTGTACCTCACCGCGGGCTCCGGGCTGTCGTTCACGGCCCCCACGGCGAACGCCGGCGCGGCGTACGACGAGTACGTGTCGGATCCAGCGAAGCCGGTGTCGTACCTGCCTCGCCCGGTTCGTTTTGCCGACGGAGATCTCTGGCGCAAGTGGCTGCTCGTCGATCAGCGTTTCGTGGCCGACCGTCCCGACGTGATGGTCTACATGACGCCGGTGCTCACCGAGCCGTTGCGCATCAGCGGCGCGCCGGTGGTGAATCTCGTGGCGTCAACCAGCGGCACCGACAGCGACTGGGTGGTGAAGCTGATCGACGTCTATCCAGACGAAGTGGCCAGCCAGCCGGAGATGGGCGGCTATCAACTGCCGCTGGCGATGGACATCTTCCGCGGCCGTTATCGCGAGAGTTTCGAGACGCCCAAGGCGATCGTCGCGAACACACCGCTCCCGTACACGTTCACGCTGCCGACCACCAATCACGTCTTCCAGCCGGGCCATCGCGTGATGGTGCAGGTGCAATCGAGCTGGTTCCCGCTCTACGACCGCAACCCGCAGACGTTTGTGCCGAATGTCTTCTTCGCCAAGCCCGCGGATTACGTGAAGGCGACCCAGCGCATCTATCACGCGCCAGGGACGGTGAGCTTCATCAGCCTGCCCGTGGCAAAGTAGGGCGTCGCTGAATTTTTCGCGGTCCTGGGCCGCGACGCAGGAAAACTACGCACGTCCCGGCCCAGACCGGGCCGGAATGCCCGGCCGCCATCGCGCTCCCCTCTGGCAGGGGATATGCACCGCCATTCACATGGCGAAATTCGAGATCGTGACCCGGGAGGATTTCTCGGACGTCACCTACCTGCTCGAAGTGCACCATCCCCTGATGGCCCGGGCCGCCCGGCCCGGACAATTCGTCATCGTCATGCTCAACCCGCAAGGGGAGCGGATCCCGCTCACGATTGCCGACTTCGACAAGGACAAGGGCACTGTCACACTGGTGATCCAGGCGGTCGGCAAGACCACCCGGCAAATGCAGCAGGAGTGCCAGGTGGGCACCTCGCTCCACGCGATGGTCGGCCCGATGGGCATTCCCAGCCCGACCACCAAGGCCAGGAAAGTGCTGTGCGTGGGCGGCGGCCTGGGCGTCGCGCCGATCTTCCCGCAGGCGCGCGGCTTCAAGGAAAGCGGCGCTTACGTGATCGGCGTGCTCGGCTTCCGCACCAAGAGCCTGGTGTTCTGGGAAGACAAGTTCGCGGCAACTTGCGACGAGCTCATCCTGTGCACCAACGATGGCTCGGCGGGCATCAAGGGCCTCATCACCGATGGCATCCGGGTCGCCCTCGAACGCCACGCTGACATCGACGAGGTGGTGGCCATCGGCCCGCCGGTCATGATGCAGGCCTGCGCCGAGGCGACGCGCCCCCACAAGATCAAAACCATCGTCAGCGTGAACCCCATCATGGTGGACGGCACCGGGATGTGCGGCGGGTGCCGCGTGAAGGTGGGCGGCCAGGTGAAGTTTGCGTGCGTCGATGGTCCGGACTTCGACGGCCACCTCGTGGACTTTGAGGACCTCATGGTCCGCCTGCGGCGCTACACGACGGTCGAGAAGGCCGCGCAGGAACGTTTTTCCGAGAGCTGCCGAATGACCCGGCAAGTGGGTCCGAGTGCCCTGGATGCGATGTCGAGCGGCGGTGCTGAGCAAAGCGACCTGCTCGAGTTGCCCGACCTTAACGATTCGCTCGGCGGCTAGGCCGCAGATGACGCAGATTACTCGGACACGCTCCTAGGGCGAGGGAAACCGGATGGCAGCCAGGCGAACCATACGCAGCATCCCGCAAACGCGCACCCCGATGCGCGAGCAGGATCCGAAGGTGCGCGCGAAAAACTTCGACGAGGTGGCGTGCGGCTACACCCTCGACGAGGCCCTGCGCGAATCTGAGCGCTGCCTCCACTGCCCCGATGAGCCCTGCATCGCCGGCTGCCCGGTCGGCATCAACATTCCCGGCTTCATCAGGAGAATCGGCGAACGCAACCTGCGCGGCGCGTACGACACGCTCACCGACACCAACCTGCTCCCGTCGATCTGCGGGCGCGTCTGTCCGCAAGAGAGCCAATGCGAAGGCTCCTGCACCGTGGGCGAATCGTTGGAGGCCGTCGCCATCGGGCGCCTGGAGCGGTTCGTCGGCGACACCGCGATCAAGGAAGGCTGGGTGAACATTCCCCACATCGAGCCGGCACGGTTCAGGGTGGGCATCGTGGGATCGGGGCCGGCCGGCATGGCGTGCGCCGCGGACCTGGCGAAGGCCGGTTGCGACGTCACCGTGTACGAGGCGTTCCATGAACCAGGCGGCGTCCTGAAGTACGGCATCCCGGACTTCCGGTTGCCGAATGCGGTGATCGACGCCGAGATTGAAAAGCTGAAGGCGCTCGGGGTGAAGTTCGAGTGCAACACCCTGGTCGGGCGGCTCTTCACCATCGAGCAGATGATCGACGAGATGGGCTTCCACGCCGTGTTCATCGGCGTGGGCGCCGGCTATCCGACGATGCTCGGCATCCCGGGGGATTCGCTGAACGGCGTGCTCTCGGCGAACGAGTTGTTGACGCGCTGCAACCTGATGCGCGCGCGCGACTTCCCTGCCTACGACACGCCCCTGCCGATTGGACGGCGCGTCGCCGTCGTGGGCGCGGGCAACACGGCGATGGATGCCATGCGGGTGGCGCTAAGGCTGGGCGCGGAGCAGGTCTACTGCATCTACCGCCGCTCGCGCCTGGAGGCGCCGGCCCGGGCCGAGGAACTGCACCACGCTGAACAGGAAGGCATCGAGTTCCACTGGCTCACGAGCCCGGTGTCGATCCTCGACGACGGTAAGGGCGGCGTCCGCGGCATGCGATGCGTGCGCATGGAACTGGGCGCGCCGGACGAATCGGGCCGGCGGCGTCCGGTGCCGGTGGCCGACAGCGAGTTCGATTTCGAGGCCGACCTGATCGTCTACGCGATCGGCACCAACGCCAATCCGATCATGGGCCAGACCTCCTCGCTCGCGCTCAACCCGCGTGGCTACATCGCCACCGACGACACGCTGGCCACGTCGGTGGCGGGCGTGTTTGCCGGCGGCGACATCGTCACTGGCGCGGCGACGGTGATCGAGGCGATGGGCGCGGGCCGCCTGGCCGCGCGCAGCATGAAGACCTATCTCGGCATCCGTGACGCCGGTCGTTCGTATCTGGACGCGGACCTCGGCGATGCCGGCACGCTGTTCGGGATCGACACGCGGGAACGCAATTTCGTTCGCGTGCGGGTCGGGTAAAAGGCAGAAGGCTGAAGGCAGAAGGCAGAAGGCAGAAGGCTGAAGTGATTACCCTTAAAGAGCACATCGTCGAGATCATCAGCGATTCCGGCGAGGGTGCGCAGAAGTGCGGGCAGTCGCTGGGCTCCATCGCGGCGCAGATGGGCAACGGCGTCTGGACGACGGAGATCATCCCCGCCGAGATCCGCCCGCCGGCGCGCAGCGTGGCCGGCGCCAGCGGCGTGCGTATCCGCATCGGATCGGGGCCGGTGACCAACGGCGGCGATGAGACCGACCTCGTCGTGGCCTTCAACGAGCAGGTGCTGCTCGGCCGCGTGCGGGCTCGGGAACTCAAGCCCAACTGCATCATCCTGCTCGAGGACATGTGGCGGCGCCACTCCGACGCGAAGATCGCGGCCGCCTATGTCGAGACGCACGATCGGCTCGTGGCCGCGGGCTACCGCGTGCGCGAAATTCCGATGGAACAGGAGTGCCGCACCCTCGTCACCGACGCGCGCCGCGGCAAGAACATGTTCGCGCTCGGCATGCTGTGCCGGATCTACAGCATGGATCTGGCACTCGCGGCCGAGCAGGTGATTCAGACCTTCGGCAAGAAAGATCAAAAGATCGTGGACGCCAACCTCAAGTTGCTGGAGGCCGGGCATCGATGGGCCGGCGCCCACCTCGAGTTCGAGTATCACATCCCGGCGATCCGCTCCACCGAGCCGCAGATCGTGGTCAACGGCAACACCGCGCTGGCGCTGGGCGTGGTCGCCTCCGGGATGGACATCTGCGCGATGTATCCGATCACGCCTGCCACCTCGGCCTCCCACTATCTGTCCGAGATCTTCGAGAAGGTCGGCGGCATCGTCCACCAGGCCGAGGACGAGATCGCGGCCTGCGCGTTCGCGATCGGCGCCTCCTACGCGGGCAAGTGCGCCGTGACGATCACCTCGGGCCCGGGATTCTCCCTCAAGCAGGAAGGCATCGGCCTGGCGGTGATGGGCGAGATCCCGCTCGTGGTGGTGAACGTCCAGCGCGGCGGGCCAAGCACGGGACAGCCGACCAAGACCGAACAGGGCGACCTGATGTCGGCGATCTTCGGCAGCCACGGCGACGCGCCCAAGGTGGTGATGGCGCCGGCCACCATCGAGGACTGCTTCTACTCGATCATCACCGCACGGCGCATCGCGGAGACGTTCAACATGGTCGTGGTGGTGTTGTCCGACGCCACGCTGGCCACCTCGCAACAGCCCTTCCCGCGACCGGTGTTCCACGACAACTGGATGGCGCCGCCGATCGATCAGAGCGCAGTGCCGGAAGGCGCGAAGCCGTACGACTGGGACGGCACCACCGGCCTGGCGCGGCGGTTCATCCCGGGCCAGCCAGGCGGCATGCACACGCTGACCGGGCTGGCGCACGACCGCGACAGCCACGTCGCCTACGACGCCGACAGCAACGAGCAGGCCCTGCGCGCGCGGAGCCTGAAGCTGGCGGCGCTGCAGAAGACGCTCAAGCCGCCGCCGGTGCATGGCGACGACGCCGGCGACCTGCTGGTGATCGGTTGGGGCAGCACCAAGGGGGCGATCGAAGAGGCGGTTGACTCGATGCGCGCCGAGGGTCACAAGGTGTCATCCACGCACCTGCGGTTCCTGCAACCGCTGCCACCAGGGATCAAGGAAATCATGAAGGGCTTCCATAGCGTGATGACGATCGAAAGCAACTGGAGCGACCGTCCCGACGACGCGATCATCGACGAGACCAACCGGCGCTATTCGGCGCTGGCGATGCTGCTGCGCTCGCGCTACCTGATCGACGTCGATTGCTTCAGCGAGGTCAGGGGCCAGGCGATGCGGCCGAGCATCATCCGCCGCGCCATCAGCGAGAAACTCGCGTCGGTGCCGGGAAAGGTGGCCGCGCGATGAGCCCGCTGTCCGCAACCGAATGCCTGCTGCAGATGGCCGACGAGCGCCTGGAGCTCGAGGACTACCAGAGCGGCGTGCCGCGCTGGTGCACCGGCTGCGGCGACAACGCCATCCTCGCCGCGGTGCAGCGCCTGTGCCGCGATGAGAACCTGCGCCCGGAGAAGACCGTGTTCGTGTCGGGGATCGGCTGCTCCAGCCGGTTCCCCCACTACATGAAAACCTACGGCTTCCACGGCATCCACGGGCGCGCGCTGCCGATCGCCGAGGGCGTCAAGATGGCGCGGCCCGACCTGGCCGTGTTCGTCAACACCGGCGACGGCGACTGCTGCAGCATCGGCGCCGCGCACTGGATCCATGCGATCCGCTACAACATGAACATCACGGTGTTCCTGCACGACAACCAGATCTACGGGCTGACCAAGAAGCAGGCCTCGCCCACCTCGCCGATCGGCACCAAGAGCAACACCACGCCGCGCGGCAGTTACCTGGAAGCGCTCAATCCGCTGACGGTGACGCTGGGTGTGCAGAACGTCTCCTTCGTGGCGCAGGCCGCCGACTGGATCCCGGAATCGCTGTTCGAAATCGTCAAGGCCGCCTACCACCACCAGGGGCTGTCGTTCGTGCGCATCGTGCAGCGCTGCCCGGAATGGCTGCCCGCTGCGCTCGACCCCTGGATGCACGACCCGGCCAAGGTGCAGATGCTGCGCCACCCCGACGGCATGCAGCCCAGCGAGGGCCTGTCACGGATCTACAAGAACCAGTTGGAGCACGACCCGTCGAACATCAACCGGGCGCGCGAGATCGCCAGCCAGCACGACGTCATTCCGGTGGGAATTCTCTATCGCAATGAGGAGGTGCCCACCTACGAGAAGCTGCGCCGCTCCGACAAGCTGGTCACGCCGCAATTGACCCGGGCCGGCCTGAACTCCGAACTCGACAAGTACACCGTCTGGCCCGAGGGCGCGAGCCAGCCGACGGCATGAAGATCCGGGTGCCACAGTCACCCTCAGCAACACAGGTTGAACCCACATGGAAGCCGACACCCAAGCGCAGGTAGCATTTTTTCTGACCGGCAGGCGGCCGAGCGAATACCTGGATGCCGTCGATGGCCTGGACTTGCGTCCGGCGCTGTTTGCCGGATACCGTGATCTCACGCCATTGCGCTATGACTTTCCGGTGGTTCTGGGCAAGGCTGCCGACGGCGCTGGCGTCCAGTCGCTGTCGGCCCTGATCGACGCTGGCCTGGCCAAGGTGGCGATCGGCGCCGACGCCGAGCGCATCCGCAAACACGGACTGCGGCTGGAGCAGGACATCCGCGCATTGGTGGCTTCCGGCACCGCCGGGTCGTTCTCGGCCCTGTGGGATATCGCCGCGAACCGGCTCTCGCCGCAAATGGACGCGGCGTTCGAAGACAGCCGCAAGCGCCTGCGCGCCGCGATCAAGGCGGACGGCGAACTCGCCGACTGCGACGCGGCGTTGCCCGGCCGCATGCTGCGCCACGTCTGGGGGCTGTCGCAGACCGAAAAGGCGCAGCAGTTCCGCAAGAAGATCGACCGCCTGGTCCTGAAGCTGTCCGACGTCCTCAAGGCCGAGTTCGAAAGGTCGGCCGAGGGCATGAGCTCCAAGCGCCTGCAGGCTTCGGTAGGGACCGGTTACGCGCAGGTGTTCGATTTCGACAAGATGGCGGGCCTGCTGGCCAAGACGCAGCGCAAGCAGGGGATGCCGGAGAGCCGCAAGGCGCGCATCAACGACCTGTTGAAGATCCTGAAGACACAACGGTTCTTCCCCGGCAGCGATGCCGTGGCCACCAAGGATCCGGCGTCGCAGCCGTATCCGATCCTGTTCGATCACTGCGCCGATGCGCTCAAGGCTTACCGAGACCGGCTGCCCAAATTGCTGGAACTCGCCAAAGCCCTGGTCATTGCCGAGCTGGAGATCGAGGGCGAGTACAACCCGCAACGGCACGATGCCATGTTCGAGTCCTACGGCGCCACCGGCCTGGACACGCAGGAACTGGCGACCTTCCCCGATTACCTGGTCTGCATCGATGCGCAGTCGCTCACGGCGCAGGAGCATGGTCGGCTGATGGAGATCCTGTCCTCGGGCTGGCCGATCAAGGTGCTGATCCAGGTCGACGATCTGCACGACGAGGCCGGCAGCGGCGAGGGCCAGTTGGCCTCGGGCCTGCGCAGCCGGCAACTGGCCAGCCTGGCCATGGGTCTGAACGACGTGTACGTGCTGCAGTCGAGCAGTTCCAACCTGTTCCAGTTTTGCGACCGCGTGCTCAAGGGCGTGACCTATCCGGGACCGGCCTTGTTCAGCGTCTATTCCGGCGCCAACGGGAGGAAGTCGGGCCTCGCGCCCTACCTCATGGCGGCCGCCGCCATGGAATCACGCGCGTTCCCCGCCTTCACCTACGACCCGTCGGCGGGCACCAACTGGGCCGATCGTTTCTACCTCGAGGCAAACTCGCAGCTGGAGCGCGACTGGCCGGTGAAGGGCTTCGCCTACGAGGACGAGCAACACCAGAGCGTCAGCGAGGACCTGTCGTTCACGCTGGTCGATTTCCTGGCCAGCGATCGACGCTACGCCAATCATCTGGCGCGGGTGCCGCGCGACAGATGGAACGGCAGCCTGATCCGGGTCGAGGAGTCGCTCGCGCGCGAGCGCAAGGGCTTGCCCGACAAGATTCCCAGCCTGCTGATGGTCGACCATGAAAACCGCCTGCAAAAGGTCATCGT
>JBDTMB010000143.1:0-12650 GCA_039934485.1 Vicinamibacterales bacterium | reverse complement strand
GATCGGCGCCGCGATGATCGGTTGGTACGGCACCGCGATGCTTTGCTACGTGACGCCGAAGGAACACCTTGGCCTGCCGAACCGAGACGATGTGAAGGCCGGCGTGATTGCCTACAAGATAGCGGCGCACGCCGCGGATCTCGCCAAGGGCCACCCCCGCGCCCGCGCGTGGGACGATGCGCTGTCGAAGGCGAGGTTCGATTTCCGGTGGCAGGATCAGTTCAACCTGTCGCTCGACCCGATCACCGCGCGCGCGTTTCACGACGAGACGCTGCCGGCCGACGGCGCCAAGGTGGCGCACTTCTGCTCGATGTGCGGCCCCAAGTTCTGCAGCATGGAGCTGACCCAGCAGGTGCGAGCCGAAGCGGAAAAGGGCATGCAGGAAAAGTCCGCCGAGTTCCGGAAAGAGGGCGGCGAAATCTACGTGAAGGGCTGATGGATCGGATGTCCGCCCGTTCGCTGCTCTCGTGCGTCGCCTTGGCGATCTGCTTCGGCCAGGTGAGCGTGCGGGCTGGACAGGATGCCGCGGCACAAAACGGCATCGTCCAACAGTGGTCCGTCCGCGTCGCCCGTCCGCTGGCGCTCGAAGCGCCGATCAAGGGATTCGTCACCAACGAGGCGGACTTTTCGCACTTGTGGCAGGTTTGCCAGATCAAGGGCGACGCGCCCACCATCGACTTTGGCCAGTACCTCATCCTGGTCGCCACTTCGCGCAGTAGCGTCTTTAAAGTCAGGGCGATCCAGGTGGACGACACCGGCGATCTCAAGACGGTGGTGATCGCCACTCCCGACTTCGCCCGCGACTACGCCTTCGTGATTACGCAAGTCGAACGTGCAGGCGTGAAGTCAGTCCATGGACAAGCGATCGGCCAATGAACTTGTCGCTGTCGCGCTGACCCTGCTTCTCTGCGGTTGTCGCGGTTCCAGCCAGAGTCAATCCACGCCAACGGCGCCGTCCCCGCCTGCGCCGACCGCCGGGACGCTGGTGCTAAGGGCATCGCCAATCGATCTCACTGCGATCCGATGGATTACCCCGCTCGGTAACCTCAATCCTCCCGATCACGCTCTGCCGACCGATCACATCTATTTCTATTTTGCGAACCCGAACATTGGAGAGTCGCCAGTGGCGCGCAGGACGGCGTTCTTCGCGCCGGGCGATGGCACCGTCACCGAGGTGTTCAGCGGCACCTTGATTCCCGACGTCAAGGTCTTCGTCCGCGTCAATTCGACGATGAGTTACTACATCGATCATCTGGTTCCCGACGCGCCGGTCACGCGGGGGATGACACTGACGGCCGGTCAGAAGCTGGGCACCACGGGATCGTCGTTCGGAGTGGACCTCGGCGTCGTCAACAGCAACCTCACGCTCGGGTTCGTGAATCCGTCGCGGTATGCACAAGGCGATTCGCTCCACGCCGATGCGCCACTGAAATACTACGAGGAGCCGCTTCGGAGCGCGCTGTACGACAAGGTCCAACGGATCGGTAGCGAGCGCGATGGGAAGATCGACTTCGACGTGGCCGGTCGGCTGAGCGGAAACTGGTTCGTCCAGGGCGGCACCGCGTCGCTGGCGTTTGTCTACGACACCTACGATCCGGCGCAGGTCCGCATTTCAGTCACGAGCGGATTTATCGTGAGCGGCGTCTTCGCCATCGCCGCCGGAGAACCTGATCCCAGGAATGTCTCAGTCGCCGACGGCAGGATCCGCTACACCCTGTCGCGGTCGATCACGGGGCCGAACCCGTCCGGAGGCGGCCCCGTGGCGCGCATGCTCGTGCAACTGATCGACGACCGGCGCATCCGGGTTGAGACCCTTAGCCTGTCTGACCCCTCCGAAGACTTCACGACCCGGGCCTGGGTGTTCGAGCGCTAGGAGGCCTCTCCGCCTGGCGTCGAATTACGGCGGGGTCCCGCCGGCTTCGCGGATCTTCCTGAACACACGATCTTCCATCCAGTGCTGGTCCCACCATTCAACCGGATTCACCGGCGTGCCTTGCAGCAGCATCGTGAAGTGCAGGTGATCGCCGCCGGCCATGCCCGTCGAGCCGGTGCGGCCAATCTCCTGGCCCTTCGTCACGGAATCGCCCACTTTCACCGCCAGCGACGACATGTGCCCGTAGAGCGACTGCACGCCAAGGCCGTGATCGATGATCACGCAGTTGCCGTAGATGCCGAGATAGGCCGCATGGACGACGACACCGGCGTTGGCGGCGTGCACCGGCGCGTGCTGGACCGAGGCGAGATCGAAGCCGAGGTGGACCTGGCGATCGATTTCCTGGTTGTCGAAGAAGTAGGTGCGGCGATCGGCAAACCGGGATTCCACTTGCGAGTTGCCCATCTGCGCGAACGCGTCCTTCCACAACATCTCCGGTTTCGTCCGGTGTGAGAGCGCGGCGATGGTCTCAGCGTTCTGCTTGCGAACGTCGCCGTTGATGCTCAGGAACCCCTTCAGGAGCCCGTCCGGCGAACTGGTGTCGATCTTGAGGCCCGGGACGTTGGCGGCGATCGCCGGCACCACGCGATCGAGGAACGCCTGGTCGATCGGAATTTTCGACTGGAGAAACTTCTTGTTCGTGGGCTGATGCTCGAGCGGCGTGATCGCGGCGTTGCCCGTTTCATCGCGCGCGTAGGCGACCATGGGCGTTTGCGGATCCTGGTCGTGCTTCAGCGCGAAGAAGGCGACGCGCAGCGCCGGATCGGTGAGGCCCACCCCCTTGCCCGGATAGGCGCGATATTCGTCGTCGCCCACCTTGACACCGGCGTCGACGTCCTCCGGCGTCACGTTCAGCACCACGAACTCCGCGCCGCCGACATTGATGAACTGGTGAATCGAGACCACCGCCACGCGCGGCGGGTCGAGCCTGACCTGCACCTGGTGCGTCACCGTGCTTGCCGCACTGCGTATGCCGAAGAACACGGGCCGGACGGCCGTGACCTTGATGGTGGCGGTGCCTGCCACGAGCGATGGTTGTGAGCTCTTGCCGATCGGGCTCACCAGCGTGAGGCTGCCGGCGCTGGCTTGCTTGACGATGCCCTGCGTGACGGCGCCGTTGTCGAACGACGCGATCGGCGTGGATTGCCCGTTCTGCTCCAGGGTCGCGGTCACGCGCGTCACCGTGGTCGGCGACTCGGCAGTGATTTCGAGGTTGCCGGTGCGGCCGATGACCGTCGCGGGCGAGGTGATGATGATCGTGGGGCCAGGCTGGCTTCCCGCCCTGAACCACGCCAGGGCCGTGCCAGCAATCAGAAGAGCGACGGAGACAAGGAGACCGATCCGGAAAAATCTCATCAAGGGTTAGCGAGGCGCAGCGACGATTTGGACGATCGTCGGAAAACGTTCGGGCGTGGCGCCCTGCTTGGGATTGGGGAATCCCGCGGAGCCGCCGTAAGTGTAGTCCTTCACCGTGACGCTCGGCACAAAGGCCATGGTGTCGTCGCGGAACTTGCCGGTTTCGAATTGATAGGTCGGCGGCGACTCAAACAGCTCGTCGCCCTTCTGCTTCAGCACCGTCTTGTAGTACGCGACCATCTCCGGATACGGCACGGTGACGCCGAAAATATAGAAACGCTGGCCGCGGCCGGCGTCGTACGACGTCAGGTAGACGGAGGAGGGATAGATCGGTGCGCCCAGCATCGCCTCGGTTGGAGCGCCTTGCGCTCCCGCCACGGCGGGTGCGGCGGGTGCGGCGGGTGAGGAGGGGCGAGGTACGGCCGGTGGCGCCGGCGGGGGCGTCTTTGGCGCCGAAGGTGCCGGCGGTGTGCCTGGCCGCGGGAATGGTTGCGGCGTTTGCGCCGCGAGCGGCACCGCCGTCAAAAGAAATACCGCCAACCACGCATGGAAATACTGGAACACGGACCTATTATAGGACTCATTCAATCCCTATGAGCTCAGGCGTTCTCGACTTTTGCCGGTCGCAGCAAGATTGGCTGCTCGACTTCATCGAAGCGCTGGTTGCCATTGAATCGCCGAGCGACGATCGAGCGGCCGTCAACCGTTGCGGTGCTGAGCTGGCCTCGCGCCTCACCGCGTTGGGCGCCGCGATCACGCGCGTCTCGCCGGGCACGGCGGGGGATCATCTGCGCGCCAGTTTCGGCGAGGGCGCCAGGCAGATCCTCCTCCTTGGACATTTCGACACGGTGTGGCCCGTTGGTCAATTGGCGCGCATGCCGCTCAAGCGCGAAGCCGGCAAGCTCCACGGACCAGGCGTCTTCGACATGAAGGCCGGCATCGGTCTTGCCACGCTGGCCACGCGCGCGTTGCTGCTGGATGGCGGGCTCGATCACGTCCGGATCGTGATGCTGTGGACCACCGATGAAGAGGTCGGCAGCACCACGTCACGGGCATTGATTGAAACCGAGGCGCAGCAAAGCGACGCCGTGCTGGTCTTCGAGCCTTCGCTTCCGGGCGGCGCGCTCAAGACCAGCCGCAAGGGCGTGGGGCAGTTCGAGCTCGTGGTCCGCGGGATCTCCGCGCATGCGGGGCTCGACCCCGGCAAGGGCGTCAGCGCGATTCACGAGCTGGCGCGGCAGGTCCTGGCCATCGAGAAGCTCCACAACCTCGAGCGCGGGATGACCGTGAACGTCGGCCTCGTCAATGGCGGCACACGCGCCAACGTCGTCGCCGAAGAGGCGCGGGCCACGATCGACGCGCGGGCCGTGACGCTGGCCGATGCGGCGGAGATCGATCGCGTCATGAAGGGGCTGTCGCCGCAGCTCCGCGGCGCGAGTCTCACCGTGACGGGCGGCTTCGATCGGCCGCCGCTCGAACGCAGCGCCGGCGTCATCAGGTTGCTGGAGATCGCGCGTAGCGCTGCCGGCGAGTTGGGCATGACCGTCGACGAAGGAGCGGCCGGCGGCGGCTCCGACGGCAACTTCACCGCGGCTCGCGGCGTGCCGACCCTCGATGGCCTGGGCGCGGTTGGTGACGGCGCTCACGCCGTGCACGAGCACGTCGTCATCGACGCGCTGGCGCCGCGCGCGGCGCTGATCGCCGGGCTGCTCCAGCAGCTGACAGGTGGGGGCAAACCTTCAGGTTTGCCCTGAATCGCGTCTCCTGACATTCATCCCGTACCTGGCCTTCATCAGCGCCACGGTCTCGCTCACTCGCGACGTGTAGTCTTTCGGCGCATACTTCGACGCGTAAAGCTGCTCGTAGCGGCCCACCAGCTGCGGGAATTCGCGCGCGAGATATCCCATGAAGTGATCGCGGGTGCCGCCTTCGAGGTGCATCACCATCGCGCCGATCGATCGCGCGCCGGAGTCGGCGATCGCCTTGATCGTGCGTTCGAGCTTTGCCGGCTGCGACGAGATGCCGGGCACGATCGGCGCCATCAGCACGCCGACGTCGAGCCCCGCGTCCACCAGCTTGCGGACGGCGCGCAGCCGTTGCAGCGGATGCGACGTGCCCGGCTCGAGCGTGGCCCAGGCCTCGTCATCCACCGTCGGCACGCTGATGTGGATGTGACACGCCGCCCGCGCCGACAGCTCCTGTAGCACGTCGCGATCGCGGACGATCATTGGGCCCTTGGTGACGATGCCCACGGGATTGGCCGCGGCGCACAACGCCTTCAGCACGCCGCGCGACAGCCGATAGGTGCCTTCGATGGGTTGATAGGGATCGGTCGCCGTGCCAAAGCCAATTGTCTCGCGCGTCCACGACGGCTTGTCCAACTCGCGCTGCAGCACCTCGACGAAGTTGGTCTTCACGAAGATCACCGAGGCAAAGTCGTCGCCGGTGTTGAGTTCGAGCTGGTTCTGGTACTTGCGCGCGAAGCAGTAGTGACAGCCGTGCGTGCAGCCGCGATAGGGATTCAGCGTCCACTTGAAGAACGGCATGCCCTTGACGCGATTGAGGGCCGAGCGGCAGTGAATTTCCTGGTAGGTCGCCGCATCACCTCGCCGTTTGGCATTCGGCAGCGCCCCCACGCCTCCGCCTTTGACCAGCCGCGCCACATCCCGCGTCGTCGGACTGCGGCCGAGGTCGAAGAGAAGTGGATGGACTTCCACGCCCGCAGGCTATCATTTTCGCCATTTGTTCGCCAGCGAGAGGGTCTGACCCTCACCCCCCTGTTTTTGTTGCAGTTTTTGCGATCTAGACCGCGTGTCGCCAGTAGCCGAGCAGGTCGACGACAGTCTGCAACAGCGGAATGGCTGGGGACCAACCCGTGTCGGCCTTCAATTTCGCGGGATCGCCCACGATCACCGGCGTGTCGTTCGGCCGGAATTTCGACGGGTCCTGCTCGACGCTAATCGGCACCCGGGCGTGCTGGCGAAACAGATCGACAAGCTCCTGGATCGCCAACGCCCTTCCGCCGCAGACGTTGTACGGCGCGCCAGGCGAGGCCGACGACATCATCGCGCGATAGGCCCGCACCGTATCGCGCACGTCCATGATGTCGCGGCGCGGCGCGAGGTTGCCCATTCGGAGCACCGGCGGCAGCTTGCCGGCTTCGATCAGCGCAATCTGGCGCGCAATGCCCGACGCCACAAACGACGGCGCTTGTCGTGGTCCCACGTGGTTGAACGCCCGCGCGATCAAGACCGGCAGCCCATCGTCTTCCCACGCCCGCTGCGAGAGCATTTCCTGCGCGAGCTTGCTCGTGGCGTAGGGGCTGTTGGGGGCGATCTGGTCGCGTTCGCTGATGGGATGGTCGACCGGCTTGTAGATCATCGCCGAGCCGGTGATTAGCACCCGCGGGCGGAGATCCGCCGCCCGGAGTGCTTCGAACAGGTGCTGGGTGGCCAGGACGTTCCCGGCGAACGTCTCACGCGTGTGGTGCCACGAATCTCCGACGTGGGCGGAGCCGGCGAGGTGATACACGGCCGCCGGCGCGGCTGCCTTCACCGCCGCGACCACCGCCGCCGCATCGTGCATTTCCACCATCGCCCAGGTCACCCGCGGCGTGGTGACGAGCGGCCGGGTCCCCGGACGCTGCCAGCCGATCACGTCCACCCCCTCGTCGGCGAGCAGCTCGATCAGGTGACTGCCGACAAAGCCGGCCGCTCCGGTGATGAGGACCGGATTCATCGCAGTCGAGCACCGGGTGTCGGAAGCCGGGAAGGCACGATCCTGGTCAGCGCTTGCCGTACTGCGCTTCGATGTAGGCCTTGTAGTTCGGGTCGCGTTCCTTGATCGGACGCCACCACCATTCGTTGGCCTGATACCACGCGACGGTTTCGCGCAGGCCCTGTTCGAAATCCACCTGCGGCCGCCAGCCCATGGCTTCGAGCTTGGCGGTGCCGAGGCTGTAGCGGCGATCGTGGCCCTTGCGGTCCTGCACCGGCTTGATGAGCGACGTCGTCTTGCCCGCGTACTTGAGGATCGCGTGCGTCAGGTCGACGTTCTTCACCTCGTTGCCGCCGCCGATGTTGTAGACCTCGCCGTTGACGCCCTTCTCGATCAGCAGGTCCAGCCCGCGGCAGTGATCGAGCACGTGCAGCCAGTCGCGGACGTTGAGGCCGTCACCGTACAGCGGGACCGGGAGGTCGTCCATCGCGTTGGTGACAAACAGCGGGATGATTTTTTCCGGGAACTGGTACGGCCCGTAGTTGTTCGACGCGCGCGTGACGATCACCGGCACGTCGTGCGTGGCCCAGTAGCTGTAGGCCAGGCGATCGGCGCCGGCCTTGCTGGCCGCATACGGATTGCGCGGCCGCAGCTCGTCGGTTTCCGTGCTCGACCCTTCAGGGACGCTGCCGTACACCTCGTCGGTCGAAATCTGGACGAACCGCGTCAACTTCGGGTTGCGCCGCGCCGCCTCGAGCAGCACCCACGAACCCTCGACGTCGGTCTTGATGAAATCGCCGGCCGCCATGATCGAACGATCGACGTGCGTCTCGGCGGCGAAGTGCACGACGATGTCGGACGCTTCCACCAGCGGACCGGAGACCGGCGCGTCGAGGATGTCGCCGTGCACGAAGGTGTGGCGCGGATGGTCGATCACGTCGTGGAGGTTTTCCATCCGGCCGGCGTAGGTCAGCTTGTCGAGATTGGTGACGTGCCAATCGACATGCGCCTGCAGCGCGTAGCGAACGAAATTGCTGCCGATAAAACCGGCGCCGCCGGTGACGAGTACGCTCTTCATCTGCGTTTATCTGTGGCCCATCTGCGTTTATCTGTGGCTACCACTTAATCCACACTTCCGAGTTGTCGCCGAGCATGAAGCGGTGGGCCGCGGGCTTGAGCTGCAGGCGATGAATCTTCACGCCCTTGCCAATCAGGCTGTCGGCCACGCGCACGTCGAGGTCGTGAATCAGCGACCCTTCGAGGACGATGCTGTGCTCGATCTCGGAATGGCGAATCACCACCTCCGGGCCAATCGAGGTGAAGGGCCCGACGTAGGCGCCGGTGATCCGCGCCCCCGGACCGATGATCGCCGGTCCACGAATCACGGAGTTTTCGACGGTCGCGCCGGCTTCCACGATCACCATGCCCTCGAGCCGCGACGCGCCATCCACCGAGCCGTCGGTGCGCGGCGACAGCGTCTCGAGGATCAGGCGATTGGCTTCCAGCATGTCTTCGAGCTTGCCGGTGTCCTTCCACCAGCCCGACACCAGGTGCGGCGTGACCCGCAGGTGCCGATCGATCAGGTCCTGGATCGCGTCGGTGATCTCGAGCTCGTTGCGGAAGCTCGGCTTGATCAGCTTCGCCGAGGCGAAGATCTCGGGGCCGAACATGTAGACGCCGACCAGCGCCAGGTTCGACCTGGGTTCCTTCGGCTTCTCGACCAGCCGCACCACCTTGCCGTCGTGCAGCTCCGCCACGCCGAACATCTGCGGATCGGGCACCGGCGTCAGCAGGATCTGCGCCGCCGGGCTCTCCTTGACGAACTGTTCGACGAATTCGGTGATGCCCCGGTTCAGGAGGTTATCGCCCAGGTACATCACGAACGGATCGCGCCCGATAAAGGCTTCGCTGATGAGGACCGCGTGGGCCAGGCCTCGCGGCGCGTCCTGTTCGATGTAGGTGACCTTCGCTCCCCACTTCGATCCGTCGCCCACGGCGGCGCGGATTTCCGCCTGCGTGTCGCCGACGACAATGCCGATGTCGCGGATGCCGGCGGCGACGAGCGCCTCGATCCCGTAGAAAAGAACCGGCTTGTTGGCCACCGGCACGAGTTGCTTGGCCGAGGTGTAGGTCAGCGGGCGGAGCCGGGTGCCCTTGCCCCCACTGAGGATGAGTCCCTTCATGTCAGCAGACGATCTTACTGTGTGCCGACGCCGAATGCGCCCAGGAAATTGGAGAACGACCCCACGCCCGCCAGCGTGAACGACAGGTTGAAGCGCCGGTCCTTCGGCACCGGAAAATTCGACGTGTTGGGGAAGTTGAACGCCTGGTATTCGAACGAGATGCCGCAGCACTGCGCGTTGTAATAGGCGACATAGCGCTGGTTGAGCAGGACGGAACGCTCGATGTCCCAGTTGAAGAGCGCCGTGCCGCCGACCTTCCCGCCGCTGAAGCGCATGTTGGCCTGCGACTGCAGGTAGTTGGACGCCGTCGCCCCATTGGCCGTGGGCGTGCTATAGGCGCGCCGGTTCCACCCGGCGCTGGCGTCGAGCACGTCCCAGCGCATGGTGCCGTTCAAGCCAAAGCCCAGGACCCGCCGCGTGGCGCCGGCCACCGGGTCGTATTCCAGCCGGAGGTCGACGGCCGTCGGCAGCGTCGGTGATGCCCTGGCGATGAGCGCGATCGGCGAGTAGGGGCTGGCCGGCCGGCTAAGGTAGCCGAACGAGTACGAGGTGTCGTACTGGCTGGCGCGCTCGTCGGTGTAATAGCTCTGCTTGAGCGACACGTTGAGCACCTCGCGCGGCGCGGATGTCGGATCGTTTTCCGCCCCGCCCGTCTTGCGCACCATGATCCGGTTCGCCAGTCCGTAGGTCATCTGCGTCGAGCCGCCGATGATCGTGTCGTAGCCGCCGCCGGCGGTGGTGGGAATGAGATTCTGGTTGTCGATCTTCGTCCGCCGCTGCACCGACCACGACGGCTCGATCACGTGCTTCAGCCGATCGGCGATGGCGTTGTTCGGCGAAAAGACCCTGGAGAAGACCGGGCCAATGACCTCGGCGCGCAGGTCGGCGTAGTTGCGCGACACCGGCGTCTCGATCTGCCGTTTCGTGATGGGGTCCAGGCTCTCGCTGAAGTAAGTGGTGCGATACGCCACCGTGGCGTTGGCCGTGAGATACGGCAGCGTGCTGATCGGCGCGCGCAGCGACGGCAGGAAATCGACCTTGGCCAGGCCGAAATCGGCAATGCCCGTCGCGCGCTTGTCCTGGTAGAGGAACTTCGTGGCTTCGGCGTTGACCGAGGCGTACAGCGGCAGGAAGCCCAGCTTCTGGCCGCTGTAGGCCAGCGTGATCCCGGGCGCGGCGCCGGTGACGAGCGAGGCGTTCTCGCCGGTGAATTGTTCGGTGCGCTGGTAGTTGGCGTTGACGCTGAGCGCGCGCCAGGCGCCCGAGATGCCGCCGCCGATCGATCGCGTGCTGCGCGAGGCGTCGTAGAAATTGTTGTTGTACTGCTGCTGCACCGTGACGTCGGAAAAGTAGTCCACCCGCGCGCGGGCGGTGAGGTGGAAGGGCAGGCCCTGGGAGAGCCCTCCGGTCATCTGCGAGCTCTTTCTCGCCGGCTGGAGCTGGCCGTTGATCTCCGCCTCGTGCTCGTTCAGCCAATACGCCTTGAAGTTGCCCTGCGCCTGGGGCGACAGTGCGTAACGATACTCGCTGCCCATCCCGATGCCGCGCGAGAAGAACCAGTCGTGCATCAACGTCACGTCCTGGCTGCGGTTGACCGCCCAGAAGAACGCGTTGCTCAGCGACTGGCCGCGGTAGGTCGACGCGCCGTACAACGGCATCAGCAAACCGGTGGCCCGGTCGTCGTCTTGAATCGGGTAGTAGAGCATCGGCAGGTAGAACACCGGCACGTCCTTGACCGTGACCACGGCGTTGCGCATCACCACGTAGTCGTGCAAGTTGACCGTCGCATGGTTGGCGACGATCTGCCAGCGCGGCGTGGGCTGCACGCAGGTGGTGAAGCCGCCGCGGGTGATGCGGTACTTATCCGGTCCAATCTTTTCGATCAGGTCGCCGTAGAAATACACGTCCGGTTCGAGCACGCCGCCGAACATCGCCAGGTTCGGCTTGCTCTTCTCGCCCAGCTGCGAGATGCCCGAGGCCATGGTGAAAGTTCCCATCTTCGAATGGGTGTTGAAGACCATCGACTCGGCGGAGATGCGCGAGGTCGGCGTCGAAAACACGACGTTGCCGCGCGCGGTCATCTCGCCGGTCCTGGTGTTGAAGTCGAGATCGTCGGCGAAGAATTTCTGGCCGGCATTGGGGCTGCCGGGCTCGCCCTCGATTTCCACCTCGCGCATCAACCGCACGCGGTCGGCGTCGATGCGTTCGAGCGAGAACTGCTTGGTGTTCCAACCGGGGACGACCTGCGCGAGCGCGGGCTGGGCGCCGGCGCAGACGAGGATCAGGCACGCGAGGAAGCACCGTCGAATTCGCGACACGAGTCTTCCGAGAATAGCACGCACGTCAGACGGGCTTGGCCCCCGACGCGAAGAGGCGCGCGCGCAACGGGCCGATCAGGAAGATCGAGCCGGCGGCCACCGCGCGGGCCAGGCCAGAGGTGGCCTGCGCCACCGCCGCATCGGGCGATTCCACCACCGCGACCGCGGCGCCGGGCGCAACCCGGCCGATCGCCTCGGCCAGCGCCGCCGCCGGCTTGGCGCGCTTGTGAGGAACGGTGGTGGCGACAAACCTCGACGCCACCGGCGCCAGGGCGCCGATCATGCCGTCCACATCCTTGTCGCTCATCACCGCCAGCACGATCGGCAGCGGCGCCACGGCGGTATCGCGCAGGTATGCCGCCAGCGCCAGCGCGCCGCTCGGGTTGTGGGCCGCATCGATCAGGAGTTCCGCGCCGCCCGGCAGGCGAATCCATTCGAGCCGCGCCGGCCACTCGCAATCGGTGAGCGCCGTGACGATCGCCTCGGTGGGGATGTGCGAGACCAGCGCCGACCAGGTCTCGAGGATGCTCACCGCCACCGCGGCATTTTCCAGCTGGTGCCGGCCCGCCAGCGCCAGCTTCAGCGGCGGATACACGCGGTCGGTGGTCGTGCCATGCGCGTCGATCACCGGCGCGCCCACGTCGAACGCCACGCTGCGGATCTTCGCCGCCACTTCCGGCGACACCCGCCCGACCACCAGCGGTACGTTGCGCTTGGCGATGCCGGCCTTCTCATAGGCGATCGCCGTCAGGGTGCGGCCGAGATGCTTTTCGTGATCGAACGCAATCGACGTAATCGCCGCGACTTCGGGGGTGAGGACATTGGTGGCGTCGAACCGGCCGCCCAGGCCGACCTCGACGACGGCGACCTCCACCTTGGCCCGGCGGAAGATCTCGAAGGCAATCGCTGTGCAGACCTCGAAAAACGTCGGCGACACCGTGAGCGCACCCGAGGCGAGGCAGCGGTCGACGGTTGCCATCACCTCGGTAGTGACCGCGGCGAAGGTCGCGGAGTCGACCGCGGCGCCGTCGATGGCAAAGCGTTCTTCGATGGTGTCCAGGTGTGGAGAGGTATACCGGCCGGTCCGCATGCCGGCGGCGCGGAACCCCCGCTCGACCATGGCCGCCACCGAGCCCTTGCCAT
>JBDTMB010000142.1:0-12703 GCA_039934485.1 Vicinamibacterales bacterium | reverse complement strand
CAGGCGAAGATGAAGATCGCCGTCGCCGCCTTGCCGAGCGGTGATGGCCGGAAGGTCTTGGGCCCCACCGCGAGATTGACGATGGCCACCGTCAGGACAATGCCGACGTCGCGGCTGATCATGAGAATGGTGAGCCACAGCGGCAGGCGATTGACCAACCCGATGTTCGGCAGCGTGAGGAGGATGAACGTGGTCACGAGCAGGAGCTTGTCGGCCGCCGGATCGAGCCACGCGCCAAGGTCGCTCTTCTGGCCGGCGGTGCGCGCCGCCAGGCCGTCAAGGGCGTCGGTGAGGCCGGCCACCATGAATGTCGTCAGCGCCCACCCGAATTTCCCATAGACCGTGAGCAGCACGAAGGCCGGAATCAGCAGCATGCGAAGCAGCGTGAGCTGGTTCGCGATCGTGAAGATCGGCGTCGTCATTGCTGCGCCAGGGCCTCAAGACGACCCATCACCTCGAGGGCCTCGGCGCCGGTGACGTTTTTCAGCAGATCGAAGCCGGCGCCGTTGAGAGGCATCACGCCGGAGGCGACGGCCATCGACACGGCCGGGTAACTCAAGTGCCCCTCCCCGACGTCGGCCACCTGCACCCGCACGCCTTCCCAGCGCGTCGCGAGTTCGGGCCGGTCCGCGGCGATGAGCGACAACACCCGCGAGACGACGAGCGCGAGGTCGCCGCGACGGACCCGGGTGCCCGGACCAAATTGATAGTTCGGCAGCGTGTTCATGATGCCGGCCCGGACGACGGGGGTGATCCAGCGTTCGGCCCAGTGGCCGCGCACGTCGGTGATGATCGCCTGCCGCGGACGCGCGCGGGCCACCAGCGCTTCGAGGCGAATCGCCACCAACGCGGCGACCTCGGCCCGGCTGACCGAGGTGGCCGACGGGATGGCGCGATATTCGGCGGGCAGGCGGGCCAGCGCCGCCCGCGCCCGGAGCCGGCTCACCACCGCCTCGGGCACTTCGTTAGGATCGATCGCCCGCGCCCGCTCGTACGACTCGAGCGCGCCCGGGAGATCCTCCTGGCCTTCGAGGATGGCGCCGATGGCGGCGTGCGAGTGCGCGTCGGTGGCATCCATCTCCACGGCCTTGCGGTAGTGGCTGAGGGCCAGCGCCGTCTGGCCGGCCTTCTGCTCCACTCCCGCCAGCTCGCGATACAGGAAGGCCGAATCCGGCGACGCCGCGATCGCCTGCTCGTACGCCATCCTGGCTTCGTCCCACCGCTGGGCGTCGGCGGCCTTCTTCGCCCGGGCCAGCGTGCCTTGTGTGGCCCGGAGCCTCAGCACCTCCACGCGCCCGCGGAGATCGGTCAGCGAGGGATCAGCGGCGATCGCGCTTTCGAAGCTCGCCAGCGCATCAGCATCGCGGTTCAGTTCAAGCATCGCTTCGCCGCGCCCCAAGAGGGCGGGGACGTACGCCGCATCACCCTCGAGCGCGCGATCGAAATGGTCGCCGGCGTCTTTCGGGTTTTTTCGCGCGAGCGCGGTGTAGCCCAGCGCGGCCTCGGCGGGATAAAACGCGGCCTGCTGCTTGAGGGCGGCCGCGAACTCGCGCTCGGCGCTCCGCATGTCGTCCATCTGGAGATACTGCCAGCCCCGATCGAGTTGCGCGACGAGCGCGGGCGCGGCGCCATCCGGCGCCGTGGGGAACATGAAATCCGCGTGCCTTGGCGCCCCAGGCACCACGGGCGGCGCCTTGGTCGCACACCCCCCGATCAAAAGGCCACCGAGACACAGAGACAGGGCGAAGACTCTTTTTGAAAAGGCCAGTGCCACGAAGCGACTACGCACGCCGGCCCCCTGCTTTCTTCGCCGCGGGCTTGCCTAAGCCGACCTGTGGCAGCAATCGCCTCGGCACATCGGCCTCGAGCACCACCCGGTTGCCGGTGGCGGCGTGGCTGTGCACCGTCGCATGGCGGTAGATCCACGCGAGCCGGTCGACGTGAACCGGGTTGGCGAGGTCGAGTTCAATGGTGACCCGCTGCTGATCGAGCGCGAGCCGCGATGCCACGACATCGAGCAGGTCGTCGCATCCGGCGCCGGTCACGGCGGAGATCGACAAGGACGTCGGATCGGCCTCCTGCACGCGCCGCCGCTCATCCTGGGACAGCTGATCGACCTTGTTGTAGACCTCGATCCTCGGCACCACCAGCGCGCCCACTTCTTCCAGCACGCGCGTGACCGCCGCGACATGACGCTCGCGCTCGGGGTTGGCAGCGTCGATCACATGCAGCACCAGGTCCGCATCCGCAGTTTCTTCCAAGGTCGCCCGAAAGGCGGCCACCAGCGTGTGCGGCAGGCGATCGATGAAACCCACGGTGTCGCTCAACAGCAGCTCCCGACGATCGGGCAACGAGACGCGACGCACCAGCGGATCGAGGGTCACAAACAGCGCGTCCGAGGCTTCCGCGTTGGACTTGGTCAGGCGGTTGAACAGTGTGGTCTTGCCGGCGTTGGTGTAGCCGACGAGCGCCACGGTCGGGATGTCCACCTTGTGCCGCCGCTCCCGCAACTGGGTGCGCCGCCGGCGCACGACCTCGATGTCGTCCTGCAACACCTTCATCCGCACGCGGATGCGCCGGCGATCCGCTTCGAGCTTGGTTTCGCCAGGACCCCTGGTGCCGATGCCGCCGCCCTGCTGCGACAGGCCGTCGCTGCCGCCGACCAGCCGCGGCAACAGGTACTTGAGCTGCGCCAGTTCGACCTGGAGCTTGCCTTCGCGGGTCCGCGCGCGGCGCGCGAAGATGTCGAGGATCAGCTGCGTGCGATCGACAACGCGGCGGCCGATCCGCTTGGTCAGCTCGCGCAGCTGCGCCGGCGACAGTTCGTTGTCGAAAATGATGACATCGGCGTCGGCTTCCGAGGCGGCGAGGGCCAGGACTTCCACTTTGCCGCTGCCGAGGAAGGTCGCGGAATCGGGCCGGGGACGATCCTGCAACACGCGCAGGACCACTCGCGCACCCGCCGCCTCGGCGAGGCCGCCGAGCTCTTCAAGGGAATGTTCAGCATCGACCCGCCGCGCGCCACCGGTCACCAAACCCACGAGTGCTGCCCGCTCCACCAGGACGGGACGCCGTGTCTGCATGCTCTCTGCGCAGTTTATCACGCACGTATAATCGCGAGGTGCCGCCGATCGAAATGTTTAACGTGGTCGCGACCGCGATCTTCGCTCTCGCCGTCACCCACACGTTCTTCACCGCCCGCTTCACGGCCGCCGCGCATCACACCCAGCGGCGTCACGATGAGCAGTCCGCCGCAGCCGGCCGCCCCTCGACGCCCAGCTTTGCCGCAGAGCTGCTGCACTTCCTGGGCGAGGTCGAGGTGGTCTTCGGCCTCTGGACCATTCCCCTGCTGGTCGCCTTCATCGGCTTCCGCGGCTGGCACGACGGCGCCGTGTATTTCAACAACGAGGTGAACTACACCGAGCCGCTCTTTGTCGGCGTGATCATGGCGCTCGCCTCCACCCGGCCCATCGTCTCGCTGGCGGAGGCCGCGCTGCGGCAGTTGGCGACGCTCGGCGGCAAGACACCAGCGGCGTGGTGGATCACCATCCTCATCGTCGGCCCGCTGATGGGGTCCTTCATCACCGAACCCGGGGCCATGACCATCTCGGCCCTGCTCCTGGCGCGCCAGTTCTACGATCTGCAACCGTCGACGCGCCTGAAATACGCCACGCTGGGCCTGCTCTTCGTCAACGTCTCGATTGGCGGGACGCTGACGCACTTTGCCGCACCGCCCGTCCTGATGGTGGCGCGCGTGTGGGAGTGGGACACGCCCTTCATGCTCGACCACTTTGGCTGGCGGGCCGCGTCTGCCATTGTGCTGTCGACCGTCGTGTACTACCTGGCGTTCTTCAGGGAATTTCGCGCGCTCGCCACCCTGCAGGCCGTGCCGGAGGTCGATCAACCCTCGGAAGACGAGCCCGAACATCGCGTCCTGCCGATTCCACCCTGGGTCACCCTCATTCACGTGTTCTTCATGGCGTGGACGGTGGCCACCGCGCACTATCCTGGCCTCTTCGTCGGCGGCTTCCTGTTTTTCCTCGGGTTTTCCCGCACCACCGCGCCGTACCAGAGCCTGTTGGACTTGAAGACACCCCTCCTCGTCAGCTTTTTCCTCGCCGGCCTCGTGATTCACGGCGGGTTGCAGGGCTGGTGGATCAAGCCGCTCATCTCGCGGCTCTCCGAAGAGCCGCTGTTCTGGGGCGCCACGCTGCTCACGGCCTTTAACGACAACGCCCTCATCACCTACCTGGCGACGCTCGTGCCGGACCTTGGGGATCACCTGAAGTATGCAGTGGTCGAGGGCGCCGTAACGGGAGGAGGGTTGACGGTGATCGCCAATGCGCCCAACCCAGCGGGACAGGCGCTGCTCGGGCGCTTCTTCGGTTTCGCCATCAATCCGCTGCAGCTCCTCGCCGCCGCGGTGGTGCCGACGTTGATCGCGGCAGCCGCTTTCAGACTCTTTTAGAGCTGTCGGGAGTCGGGAGTCGGGAATCGGGTGACGGGAGCCAGGCGACGGGATCATCCATCCGAGGGATCCGGCGCCAATGCATCGTGCGTCACCGGCTGCGGACCGGGCCGCATCCTCGCGGAGACCAACAGCGCCAGCGCCACCAGCAACGCCACGTCGAGCATGAACACGATGCGCAGGCCGGTGGCGCCGATGAAGCCGGCGACGACGGGGCTCACGGCGAGGCCGACAAGCGACGCGGTGGTCATGAAGCCGAAGCCGGTCGCATGCGCATCGGCCGGCAGGAGCCCGCCCGCCACCGCGTAAATCGTGGTGGTCGAGACACCGAGCGCCACGCCGAAGACCATCATCGCAATGCCGACGATCCAGAGGGACGGCGCGAGCACGATGGCCGCCACGGCGGCCGCTCCAATGAACGTGCCCGAGATAATCACGCTTCTTGCCGGCCGCGTCTGCATCAGCTTGCCGGCCAGGTGATGCCCGAGCGCCGCCGCCAACGCGCCCAGGGAGAACAGGATGCCGGTCACGATGGGGATCCTCGCTTCCGGCACGCCGACCTGTGCCACATACAGCGGCAACACCGGACCAAAGCTGCGATCGACCGTCTGTAGGCCGAAGATCACGCCGAGCGCGAGCAGGAAGCCCGGCAACTGGACCAGGTGGTTGAAGACGTCCCTGCCGCCACGGACCTTGCGCGGCGCCTTCCCCTCGCGCGGTTCCCGATACAGGAAGACGATGTTCAGCAAAGCGATCACGTAAAAGGCCGCCGCCACCAGGAAGGAATTCCTCAGGCCCACCACCGGCGCCAGCAGTCCGCCCATCACCGGTCCAATCGCCGGGCCAATCCGGTGGCCGGTCTGGACGAAGCCGATCGCCTGCGCCATCTTGTGGCGCGGCGCCGACTCCGCGGCCATGGAGATCGTAAGGGAGCCAAAGCCGGCGAACACCCCCAGCAGGGCCCGCAGCGCAAACAGCTGCCAGGGGGCCGTCACAAACGCCATCGCGGCCTTGGTGAGGATGAAGGCGGCGAGCGAGCGGATCACCAGGAGCTTGCTGCCGTAGCGATCGCCCACCCGGCCCCAGAATGGGGCGCTGATCGCGGTAACGGCCGGTGTGGCGCCGAGAATCAACCCGGTCCACATCGCGATCTCACCCACGTCCGTCGTCCCGAGCTCACGAATGTAGAGCGGGAGGAACGGCATCACGAGCGTGAATCCCGTAAAGCCGATGCAACCAGTCGCGGCCGCCGCGAAGACGTTCCTTTGCCCTTGGCGTTCGTCCAAGCTATCCGCCTAGAAGCGGATCTTAACCGACGGTCCCGGGTACACCTGGATGCTGTCGATGAAACGGATGCGATGCGGATTGGTCTGCATCACGACCGAGCTCGTGCGAATGCCGGCGCCGAAGAACTGCGGGCCTTTCAACAACGACCCGTCGGTGACGCCGGTGGCGGCAAACACGATGTCCTTGCCGCAGGCCAGGTCCGCGGATTTGTAGATCTTCTTGAAGTCGGTGATGCCCATGACGCGGCAGCGCGCTTCGTCCTCGGGCTTGGCAATCTTGAGGCGCGCGAAGATCTCACCGTTGAGGCAGCGCATCGCCGCCGCGGTCAACACGCCTTCCGGCGCGCCGCCCGTTCCCATCACGGCGTGGACGCCGGTGCCCGACACCGCGGCGGAAATGCCCGCCGACAAATCGCCGTCGCCGATCAGCCGGATGCGCGCGCCGGTCGCGCGGATCTCGTTGATCAACGTCTCATGACGCGGGCGATCGAGGACCACGACCGTAAGCTCGTCGATCTGGCGGCCCAGGCTGCGCGCGATCGCCCGCAGGTTTTCGCGCACCGGGGCATCGAGATCGACCAGGTGCTTCGAGGTCGGCCCAACGACCAGCTTTTCCATGTAGAGGTCGGGCGCGTGCAGCAGGCCGCCACGCTCGGAGGCCGCCAGCACGGCAATCGCATTCGCCGCGCCAGTGGCGCAGAGATTGGTGCCTTCGAGCGGATCCACGGCGATGTCCACTTCGTCGAACGCGCGCCGTTCGCTCGTGGCCTGGTTCGCCATGCCGACCTTTTCGCCGATGTAGAGCATCGGCGCCTCGTCGCGCTCGCCTTCGCCGATCACGATCGTGCCGTTGATCGGCACGTTGTCCATTTCCTTGCGCATCGCCTCGACGGCCACCTGGTCCGAGAGATGCCGATCGCCCTGGCCCATCGTGTGCGCGCACGCGATGGCGGCCTGTTCGACGACGCGAAGAAACTCCAGTGAGAGGTCAGATTCCACGGTTGGCTACCTTTGGGGGCTTGAGGGCTGAAGGCTTGAGGGCAAGCAGGAAATCGTAACAGATTCAGGGGGCACGGCGCACGGTCACCGCCGCGCCACGACCGAGGCCGAGTGTGGCCGCCGCATCCCCGGCGTTCACGGCAATCTCGAGGTGGTCGGTGCTGCCGAAGAGCGCGCAGGGTTCGCCCTCCGGCGCTTCCGCATAGGTGGCCACCATGCGCGGGACGTCGCGGGTGCCGGCCCTGACGACGATGGCTCCGCCGGCCGCGAGTGGTTCAAAGCTCCGCCGATCGATGTTCGTGATCAGGTTGCCGAAGCGATCGACGCGCACCACCTCTCCCGTCACCTGGTCGGCGGACACCACGGCATGCGGCAGGGTCAGCATGTGGAAGTTGGTGACCCCCTTGCCCAGCCAGGTGAGGTTGATGCCCTTGGCGAGCCATCCGGCCGCAGGCGCAAAGCGGTCGCGGCCCTCGAACGTGCGGCTCACCGTGGCGCGCGCGTACTTGCGCTCGGTGAGTTCCACCACGCGCTTGGGCGGGGTTTCCTCGAACACCCCGGACAGCACGCCGTTGTCGGGCGCGACGAACTTATAGTCGCCCGCCTCGGCCGCGATGCCTCGGCGCGCCGAGCCAACACCCGGATCCACGACGACCAGGAAAATGGTGCCGGCGGGAAAATATCGATAACAGGCGGCCAGCTCGAGCGCGCCGGCCAGCACATCGTGGGGAGGGATCTCGTGGCCGATGTCGACGAGGGTGGCCTCAGGGCAGACGCCCAGCACGACCGCTTTGAGGGTGCCCGCGTAATGATCGCGCGTGCCGAAGTCGCTTAGGAAAGCAACGGTGGGTCGGGCCATCTCGCCCGCCCCTCAGAGGGTTGCAGAAGCAGTCTTCGCGGCCGGCTTGCGGAAGAGCATCTCCCTGACGTTGCTCTTCATCAGGAAGGAGTCGGTCACACGGAGCGTCTTGAAAAGCTTGATGATGTCGCCGTTCAGGAGGCTGCGCTGCCGGGCACGAAGCGCCGGATAGGTGCGGTAGCGCAGCGTGTTCTCGTCGACGACCACGTATTTTGTGTAGATCTGTTCCCGGGCTTCCGCCGTGCTGAAGAGGCCCAACAGGTAACCGTCGGGCCGCAGCAAACGGGCCAGCGCCGTCGCCAGCGCCTGCGCCGCCGGCCGATCCAGGTAGTCGAGGATGTCCCAGCACAGGATGCCGTCCACGCTTTCGGGCGCCTGGGTGAAGCGGCCGGTAAAGAAGGCCTCGAGTTCCTCGAGGTTGCCCGCCTTGACATGCCGATCGATATCCGCCGCCACATCCTCGACGCGAATGCGGCAGCCCAGCTGTTCGCCGAAAAACGTGACGTTGCTGCCGACGACGGGGCCGAGGTCGAGGATGAGGGGGTTGTCGCGGGCGTGCAGACCCGCAAGGAACTTGTGGAGCGCGCGCGTCGGGTACGCGATTTCGGTCGTGGCGGGCGCATTCGGTTCGACACCCCCATCCGTCTCGGCCGTCCGGCGGGGACCGAAGATGGAGAACATGTCGGTGAGCGATCGAGTGGCGTCGGCCATGTCGATTCGTTTCGGTCAGGGCAAACCTCGAGGTTTGCCCCAAACCATTATTCCGTTATCAGGCGCCGACTCGCTGCCCCTGCTGCTGAGGCTGCCCGCCCTGTTGAGGCGGAGTGGCAGGCTTGGGTGTGGCCGCGGTTGTCTGTGCCGCCTTGGCCGCGCCGCTGCGCTGCATGTCCACGCTGCCGCGGAAATGCGCGCCTTCGGCGATGGCCACGCGCGGCGAGGAGATGTCGCCATCCACCGAGCCATTGTCGCGGATGTCCACCTTTTCCGACGCGGTCACGTTGCCGGTGACTTCCCCGAGCACCACGACGGCTTTCGCGAACACTTCCGCCTTGATCTTCCCATTGGCGCCGATGGTCAGGACGTTGTCCTTGAGATCGATGCGGCCTTCGACCTGGCCCTCGATCGTGAGGTCCTCGCTGCCGCTCAGCTCGCCTTTGATAACAACCGACTTCCCGATATTCACGTTGTCCCTCCCAATGCCAACCTGGGCTCGCGGCTCGCTCGTCGGAGCCGAAACAGCGGAGACGGGCGCCCCCGGCGCCGCTGGTGGCGCCGATGGCGTGGCCGGTTTCACCGACTCGTCACGCTTCCACATCGTTGAAAACCTCCCCCTCGGCTGGAAAACTCCGCGCGAGGGTACCGCAAAAAGAAACCCGGGGAATTGGGCTTCGGACCTTGAGTCTGGCCAGTATAGAAGTGGATCCGAAGCGTTGTCTAGTCCTTTTATTGCTGAGACTTAGCAGGAATGTTACGATCAGCATTCCCCGTCATGCGGATCTATCTCGACCATAACGCCACGACGCCGCTCGACCCCTTGGTGGCCGACCGGATGGTCCACGCCCTGAAAGACACCTGGGGTAACGCTTCCAGCGTTCACCATTTCGGTCAACAGGCCAAAGCGGCATTGGACGACGCCCGCTCGTTGGTCGCCGCGCTGCTCAACGCCGATGCCTCGGAAGTGGTCTTCACCGCCGGCGGGACCGAAAGCGACAACATCGCGATCCGCGGCGCCGCCGACGCGCTCGAAGCGTCCGGACGCAAGCACCTCATTACGAGCGCGATTGAACACGAGGCCGTGCTCAATACGATGAAGGCGCTGGCGCGAAAAGGCTGGCGCGTGACCACGCTCCCCGTCGACTCGGGCGGCATCGTCTCGCCCGATCGGCTGCGCGAGGCGATCACCGACGACACGGCGCTCGTCTCGGTGATGCACGCCAACAACGAGATCGGCACCGTGCAGCCGATCGCCGAACTCGCGCAGATCGCGCACGAGCGCGGGGCGCTGATGCATACCGACGCGGTGCAGACCGCCGGCAAGCTGCCCGTCGATGTGCGGGCGCTCGGCGTGGACCTGCTCAGCATCGCGGGCCACAAGTTCTACGGACCCAAGGGCACCGGCGCGTTGTGGGTGAAGCGGGGCGTTCGACTCGTCAGCTCGATCACCGGCGGCCGGCAGGAGCGGAGCCGCCGCGCCGGCACCGAAAACGTGGCCGCGCTGGTGGGACTCGGCGTCGCGACGGAAGTGGCGCGCCGAAAGATGGCGAGCGAAGGGCCGCGCTTGAGCGCGCTTCGCGATCGACTGGAATCGGGCCTCCTCGCCCGCGTCAGCGGCTGCGAGCGAAACGGTGCCGCCGAGCCGCGGGTGCCGAACACGAGCAACATCAGCATCGAACGGATCGAATCGGAATCGGTGCTGATCGGCCTGGATCTCGCCGGCATCGCCGTGTCGTCGGGATCGGCGTGCTCGTCGGGGACGCTCGAGCCGTCACACGTGCTCAAGGCGATGGGCCTGCCCCACGCGCGCACGCTCGGCTCGATCCGGTTCAGCCTGGGCGCGTCGAACACGGAAGCGGAAATCGATCGCGTGATCGACGTGTTGCCGCCGCTCGTTGAAAAACTGCGGAGCCTCACGACGGTCGGAGGGAAACGTTAGTCACATCCGCTAACGCCGTGACGTACGTTAACCACGGAGGACACGGAGAGCACGGAGTCTTTGGGGGAAACTGCGAGCGGCCTTCTTAAGAATTGGCTCAATATGCGTATTGTTGTCGCGATGTCAGGTGGAGTGGATTCGTCGGTGGCCGCGGCCCTGCTCGCCGAGCAGGGTCATGACGTCATCGGTGTGTCGATGCAGCTCTACGATCAGTCGCAGACCGACGCTTCCGGGGTCCACAAGTTCGGGACCTGCTGCACGATCGACGATCTCTACGATGCCAGGCGCGTCGCCGCCGCCATCGGCATCCCCCACTACATTGTCAATTTCGAGTCGCAGTTTGGCGATCACGTGGTGTCGAACTTCGTCAACGAATACATGGCGGGGCGGACTCCGATTCCGTGTTCGCATTGCAACAGCGACCTGAAGTTTGCCGAGCTGCTCGATCGCGCGAAGGCGTTTGGCGCCGAGTCGCTGGCCACGGGCCACTACGCGCGCGTTGAGCAGGACGCCGCCGGCCGGTATCACCTGTATCGCGGCGCCGACAATTCCAAGGACCAGACGTATTTCCTGTTTTCGCTGACGCAGGCGCAGCTGGCGCGGGCGGCGTTCCCGGTGGGACACCTGGACAAGGAGACGGTCCGCGCGCACGCGCATCGCTTGAAGCTCCGCGTGGCGAACAAGCCCGATAGCCAGGAGATCTGCTTCGTGCCCGACGGCGACTACGCCGCATTCGTCGAGCGCCACGCACCCGAAGCCACGCGGCCCGGCACCGTGGTGGGCAGCGACGGACGCGTGCTGGGCACCCATGCCGGCGTGCACAAGTTCACCATTGGCCAGCGCAAGGGCCTCGGCCTGTCGTCCCGTGAGCCGCTGTACGTGCTCGAGATCAAGCCCGACACCGCGCAGGTGGTCGTCGGAGCGCGCGAGTCGCTGGGCCGCGCGACGTTGACCGCGTCGGGCGTCAACTGGGTGTCAGGCGCAGCGGACACCGCCTGGCGGCCGCTGACGGCACAGATTCGCCACCGGCATGCCGCCGCGCCCGCGAAGGTGCGGGCGCTGGACGAGCAGCGTGCGGAAGTGGCATTCGACGCGCCGCAGACCGCGGTCACGCCCGGACAGGCAGTGGTGTTTTATGACGGTGAAGAAGTGATCGGCGGCGGCTGGATTGACTGAAGAAAGTGGAGAGTGGAAAGGCTTTTAACTTTTCACTTCTAACTTTTCACTTTCCTGATGGAGCGTGCCGGACAGGAAACGTTCAGCATCAATCGCCGCCATGCAGCCGGAGCCGGCGGCCGTCACAGCCTGCCGATAGATGTGATCCTGCACGTCGCCGGCCGCAAACACGCCGGCCACGCTGGTCCGCGACCCATCATGCGTCTTCAGGTAGCCGTTGTCATGCAGCGCGAGCTGGCCCTGGAACAGCTTGGTGTTCGGCACGTGGCCAATCCCGATGAACACGCCGTCAACGGGCAGTTCGCTCGTCTCGCCGGTCTTGTTGTTGTGGAGGACGAGCGCGGTGACCTCGCCCTTGTCGAGGTCCTTGATGTCCATCACATCGGTGTTCCACATGAACGAGATGTTGGGCATCGACCGCGCCTTGTCCTGCATCACCTTCGACGCGCGCAAGGTATCGCGCCGGTGAATCACGGTGACCGAGGTGGCGAGTTTCGACAGGTAGATCGCCTCTTCCATCGCGGTATCGCCACCGCCGATCACGGCCACCGGCCGGCCCTTGAAGAAGAAGCCATCGCAGGTGGCACAGGTGGAGACGCCGCGGCCGGACAACTTCTTGTCGACGCCGAGATCGAGCCACTTGGCAGAGGCGCCGGTCGCGATGATCAGCGTCTGCGTGGTGTATTTCGTCTTCCCGACCGCGAGCGTGAACGGACGCTTCGACAGCTCGACGGAATCGACGTCGCCCTGGATGATCTCCGCGCCAAAGCGCTCGGCCTGCGCGCGCAGTTCCACCATCAGGTCCGGCCCCATGATGCCGTCGCGATACCCCGGCCAGTTCTCGACCATCGTCGTCAGCATCAACTGGCCGCCGGCCTCGATGCCTTCGATCACCAGTGGCGTGAGGTTGGCGCGCGCCGCGTAGAGCGCGGCCGTCAATCCGGCAGGGCCCGATCCAATGATGATGACTTGCCGGTCTGTGTTCATGGGGTCCGCGGCGTGAGGCCGACCTTTCGGGTGGAGGCAAACCTTAAGGTTTGCCTATCCACGATTCAGAGGTGCTTGTCGATCATCTTCGCGAGGTCGTCCTTCGAGGACAGGCCCACGATGGTTTCCTTCAGATCACCGTTCTTGAACAGCAAGATGGTGGGAATCCCGCGCACCATGAACTTGCTCGGTGTCATCGGGTTCTCGTCGATATCAACCTTCGCCACCGTGATGCGGCCGTTGTATTCCTCGGCCAGCTGATCGACGGTGGGCGC
>JBDTMB010000141.1:0-12785 GCA_039934485.1 Vicinamibacterales bacterium | reverse complement strand
TTCTTCTGCGCGTCGGTGAGCACGGCGTAGGCGAGCGACTTGGTGTCGGTCGGCGTCAGGTCGGGAAACTCGAGCTTCCGCAACTCGCCGTGCACCCGCACCTGGGGTGGCGAGCCGATGGACAGGTGGAGGTCCGAGCCCTCCAACTCCACCGCTTGCTTGAGTAAATCCGGAAGTGTAGCCATTGGTTCTGCCTTCTGCCTTCTGCCTTTTGCCTTTTTGCCCGCTGCCTACTTGACCGTTTCCCGTAGCACTTCTTCAATCGTGGTCACGCCATCTTTGACCTTGCGCAGCCCGCTGCCGCGCAGCGTGATCATGCCTTCCTCGATCGCCTTGCGCCGGATTTCGAGCGCCGAGGCGCCGACCAGGATCAGCTCGCGCAATTCGTCGCTGATCTCCATCACCTCGTAAAGACCGACGCGGCCCTTGTAGCCGGTCTTGTTGCACTTCTCGCAGCCGGTGCCCTTCTTCGGCACCACCGAGGCGGCGTCCGACGAGTTGAAGCCGACCTGCTCGAGCGCCGGCGCCGCGTGCTTGTCGTCGGTCTTGCAGTTGACGCAGACGCGTCGGACCAGGCGCTGGGCGCACACCAGGTTGAGCGAGCTGGCGACCAGGAACGGCTCGATGCCCATGTTCATCAGGCGGCTGATCGTGCTCGGGGCGTCGTTGGTGTGCAGCGTCGAGAGCACGAGGTGGCCGGTGAGTGCGGCCTTGACCGCGATTTCCGCGGTTTCGAAGTCGCGGATTTCACCGACCAGGATGATGTTCGGGTCCTGGCGCAGGAAGCTGCGCAGCGCGGCCGCGAAGTTGAGGCCGATGCTTTCGCGCACCTGCACCTGGTTGATGCCCGGCAGGTTGAATTCCACCGGGTCTTCCGCCGTCATGATGTTGGTTTCCGGCGTGTTCAGCTTGGTGATCGACGAATAAAGGGTGTTGGTCTTGCCGCTGCCGGTCGGCCCCGTCACCAGCACCATGCCCCACGGCTTCTCGATCTGCCGCTCGAGCTTGGTCAGCGACTCCTGCTCGAAGCCGAGCTTGGTCATGTCGAGCATCAACTTGCCCTTGTCGAGCAAGCGCATGACGATCTTCTCGCCGAACAGCGTCGGCAGGCAGGACACGCGGAAGTCGATTTCCTTGGTCTGGCCGCTGTCGCTGAAGCGGATCTTGATACGGCCGTCCTGCGGCAGGCGCTTCTCGGCGATGTCGAGCTTCGCCATGATCTTGATGCGCGAGGTGATCGCGTCGCGCATCTTCAGCGACGGCGCCATGATGTTGTAGAGAATGCCGTCGACGCGGTAGCGGACGCGGTATTCCTTCTCGTACGGCTCGATGTGAATGTCGCTGGCGCCCTTCGAGATCGCCGACATCAGCACGACGTTCACCAGCTTGATGACCGGCGCCTCTTCACCCTGGCGGGTGAGCATCTCGGCGCTGATCTCTTCGAGGTCCTCGAGCACCTCGACATCGGCGCCGTCGGGCAGCAGCGTCGACACCTCGGTCAGCGACCGGGTGGCCATGTCGAGCGCGCTCTCGCCGGGGGCCATCTCCTTGATCGACCCCGTGCCCTTCATCCCGCCCGACGATCCGCCCCCCGCGGACGCCGCCGCACTCACCCCGTAGTACTTGTCGATCGAATCGAGGACCGCGGTTTCCGAGGCCACGACCGGCTCCACGTTGTAGCCGGTCATGAACTTCACGTCGTCCATGGCGAAGACGTTGGTCGGATCCGTCATCGCGATGGTGAGCGTGGCGCCGGCGCGGCTGAGCGGGACGATTTGATACTTGCGCGCGGTCTCGGCGGGCACCAGCTTGATGACCGCGGGGTCGATTTCGAATTGGTTGAGGGCGATCGAGGGCACACCGTACTGCTTCGACAGCAGCGCGGTGATTTCCTCGTCCTTGACGTAGCCGAGCTTCACGAGATTTGCGCCGAGCTTGCCCCCGTTGGTCCGCTGATAGTTCAGCGCCTCCTGGAGTTGTCCCGCCGAAATCCGCTTCTCCTTGAGAAGCAACTCGCCAATTCTGACCGCCATGGTTGACTCGTTCGACCCCCCTCAGAACCCAAACCTGAGCCCGACGCTCCACGACCGCTCGTCGTGCTGCCCTCGCGCCACGTGGCCTTCGACGAGCATCCCCGGCCGGATCGCCCCGGACACCCCGGCGGCCACCACGACCCGAGCCTCGCCAAGCGTGCTGCGGCGGATGCCGCCCCGAATGCCCAACCGCTGGCCGAGCCACCACGTTTCGGTGCCTGCCGCGAGGTCCCGGCGCTCGCCGCCCGGCGCGACCCGGCGGGTCACATCGGCGTCAACCGCCACCACCACGCGAGAGTTCCCCGGCCACCCTGAGCCCCAACCGCCGCCGAGGCGAACCTGACGTGCCAGTTCCACCGCCGCCTCGCCACCCGCGTCGAGGGCAAAGGACGGCGTGGTGAGGTTACGCGCCACCACCCCGAGCCTCAGGTGCCCCAGGGCCGACATCGCGCTCAGGTCAACATCACCCGTCGTGTGTCTCTCCCTGACGAGCCCCGCAGCGTCGTCCAACGCCTCGGCCGCCAGGATCGCCGTGGAAGAACCCTCGGCCGCTCCGCCCCGCACCAGCTTAAGCGTGCCGCCCACCACCAGATACTGGCCCACCGACTGCAGCAAGGCGACACCTACGGTGGAAGTGGTCAGAGCGTGCACACTGCGCCGCACTTCTTCTCGGCCGGGAACGCCCATCACTACAGTCTCCCGGGGCCCGGCGCCGAAAGTCGTCATGCGATAGTAGGCAATTCCGACCGGCGGTGCCGAAATTGCCACGATTCCGCCAGTTTGGTGCTCCGCGCCGCCCGCCGACGCTGGTCCACCCTCCGGCCCGAGGTCGTGTTCGCCGTAATCCAGGACGAAGCTGACAAACGCACCGGTGGCCAGCCCGGCCGGATTCCAGTACACCGCCGAGGCGTCGTCTGCCACGCCGACAAACGCGCCGGCAAGGCCTTGTGCCCTAACTCCAATGAGCGCTTGGGCTTCAGAGTTTGCTGGAACCAGGATTGTCAGTGCGATGACGGCCAGGAATACGTTGAATTTGTTTGATGACATGAAATACAATTTTTGACTGAGCAAAATCGAGCCCAAGGGCAACGCGACTGAAGGGAAAGTCCATCGTATTCAGCAGTTTGGAAGCCTGTCAAGGAAACCGATAGCGTGGCACTATCGTATTAGTAGTCACTAAAGGGAATTTGTTGATGCGCCGCGTCGCGGGGGTGCTGTGGCACCCGCGCTCCACAATGGCCGAGGTCGTGCGCCACCCGGCCTTTACCACCACCTGGATTGCACTTCTCCTCGTAGTGGCGATCTGCGGCGCGATCTTCTTGTCGACGCCTGTCGGACGGCAGGCGCTCGTCGACGAACGCGTGCGCGTCATCGAGGCGCTGGGCGGCCGGGTCGACGATGCCACGTATGCGGCGCTGCAGGCGAACCCCCCGGCGCTGGTGTATTTGACGAGTGGCGGCCGCCTTCTGTTGACGCCGCCCGTCACATTTTTCGTCGCCCTGGCACTCATGGGGCTGGCGCGGCTCGACCGGGCCGTCGTTCGCCTCAAGCCGGCGATGGCCATCGCCGTCCACGCCAGCGTGGTGCTGGCGCTGCAGCAGGTGGTGGCGACGCCGCTCCACTACCTACGCGAGTCTCTGACGAGCCCGACCAACCTCTCGGGGTTGCTGCCGATGCTCGACGAGGGCTCGTGGCCGGCGCGGTGGCTTGGCTCGATCGACGTGTTCGGGTTGTGGTGGATCTGGCTGCTCGCCGTGGGGCTGGGCGCCGCCACGCACCGCCCGGGCCGCGGCTACCTGTGGAAGCTGCTGCTGGCGTACGTAGGAATCGCGGCGATCGTCGCCGGAGTGTTTGCGGTAATGACTGGGATGTGAGCCGGAGTGGAGGGTCTTAGCGTGTTTCGTAAGAAGTGGGTTCTCGTAGTCATCGCGTTGCTGGTGCTCGGCGTGGCCGCCGGCGCGTATTTCAGGCGCAAGGCCGATACCGGCACCTTCGTCACGGCTGAAACCATCCAGAGGCGGGATCTGGAGGCCATCGTCTCGGCCTCGGGGAAGATCGATCCCAAGAAGACGGTGAACATCAGCGCGCAGTCGATGGGCCGCGTCACGCGCCTCGCCGTGAACGAGGGCGACCGCGTCAAGGCCGGCCAGTTCCTGCTGCAGATCGACGCGGTCAACGCCGAAGCGGCGGTGCGCCGCGACGAAGCCGCGGTGGCCGGCGCGCGCACTGGGCTCGACCAGTCGAAGGCGTCGCTCCTCAGCGCGCAAGCGAGCCTGGAGAGCGCCCGCCAGGCCCTCAAGCGGCAGCGCGAGTTGAACGCCTCGGGCCTCACCACCAAGGAAACGCTCGAGCGCGCCGAGACCGACGTGCAGGTGCGCGAGAGCGATCTCAAGGCGCGCGAGCAGGAAATCAAGAACCGCGAGACCATGCTCAATCAACAGCAGGCCGGGTTGGCCAGCAGCCAGCACAACCTCTCTCAGGTGCGCTTCGAAGCGCCCTTCGACGGCATCGTCACGCGCCGCAACATCGAAGAGGGCGAGAACGTGATGGTCGGCACGATGAACAACGCCGGCACCGTGCTGCTCACCGTCGCCGACATGTCGGTGATCGAAGCCGAAGTGGAAGTCGACGAAACCGACATCCCCTTCGTCCAGCTGGGCCAACTCGCCAAGGTGACGATCGACGCGATCGCCGACAAGACCTTCAGCGGCCGGGTCACCGAGATCGGCAACAGCCCAATCCAAACCACCGGCACCGGCACCACGCGCACCGCCACCAACTTCAAGGTGACGGTGACAATCGATGGGCAGATTCCCGAAGTGCGTCCCGGCTTCACGACGACGGCGGAAATCACCACCAACAAGAAAGCCAAGGCGGTGTCCGTCCCGATCCAGTCGCTCACGGTTCGCGAGCTGCTGTACGACGAGAAGGGCAACATCGTGCCCGAGCCGCGTCCGCCGAAGGCCGGCTTCCAGTTCGGGGCGGCGGCGGCGACGACGACACCGGCGCCGGCGACCACGGAACTCAAGCCGGGCCAGAAGCGCGAGGAAGCCGAGGGCGTGTTCCTGATCAAGGACGGCAAGGCGCAATTCGTCCTCGTCAAGCTCGGCATCTCGGGCGAACGCTACCTGGAGGTGCTGTCCGGCCTGAACGAGGGCGACCGCGTGATCACCGGCCCGTTTGATTCGGTCCGCGGGCTCTACGACGGCGACCTCGTGACGACCGAACAAAAACGTGGTGGTTTCAATTTCAGCCGGTAGGTAATGTCCCAAATCTACGAGTCCGTTCGCCTGGCGCTGGCGTCGATCTGGGCCAACAAGCTCCGCTCGATGCTGACGCTGCTCGGCAACATCGTCGCCGTGTCGTCGATCATCACCGTGGTCGCGCTGATCACCGGTGTGAACGGCGCGGTGAGCGATGCCATCGTCGGGCAGCTGGGCGCCGACGCGTTCACGGTGCAGCGCACGGGCTTCACCCAGAACGAGGACGACTTCGAGCGGATGCGCAACAACCCGCTGGTCACGCTGAAGGATGCCGAGGCGGTCAAGAAGTTCGGCCTGTCAATCGGCTCGGTGATGGCGCAGGCGCAGACGCAGACGCGGGTGGCCTACCGCGACGAGGAACTGGAGACGGTGCAGGTCCAGGGCGTCACCGAGGATTATCTCGATTTCACGACCTTTGATGCGGAGCGCGGGCGCATGGTCAGCCCGGTGGAAATCAGCCGCAAGCGCTACGTCACGCTGATTGGCTACCAGCTCGCCGAGCGCCTGTTCGGCACCGCCGATCCGCTCGACAAGCAGATCCGCATCGCCGGCGTGGCGTTCCGCGTCGTCGGGGTCAGCGCGAAGAAGGGCGCGGCGTTTGGCAACTCGCTCGATGAGTTCGCGGTGATTCCGCTCGGCGCCTACCAGAAGCTGTTTGGCGCGCGCCAGTCGCTGGCCTTGATGGTGAAGCCGCGGAACCCCACGCTGGTGCAGGCCGCGAAGGATGAGACGCGGGTGGCGCTGCGCGTGGAGCGGCGGCTCAAGCCGCGAGACCCGGACAACTTCGGCATCGTCGCCTCCGACTCGGTGCTGGGGATTTTCCAGCAGGCCACGGCGGGCATCGCGGTGGTGCTGGTCGGCATCGTCGGCCTGTCGCTGCTGGTCGGCGGCATCGTGATCATGAACATCATGCTGATGGTGGTGAGCGAGCGCACCCGCGAGATCGGGCTGCGCAAGGCGCTCGGCGCCAAGCGGCGCGACATCATGTCGCAGGTCCTCACCGAGTCGATCACCCTGTCGATCGTCGGCGGCATCATGGGCATCGCGCTCGGCGCGCTCTTCTCGAAGGCGATCTCGGCGCTGACGCCGGTGCCCTCGGCGGTGGAAACCTGGTCGGTGGTCCTCGGCGTGACGATCACGGCGCTGGTTGGCCTGATTTTCGGCTATTACCCGGCGCGTCGGGCCGCGATGCTGGACCCGATTGAAGCCTTGAGGCGGGAGTAACCAGGTGTCGGCCTTTACCAAGCAAATGGCGTTGTTCCGGGAGACCGCCGACATGGCGTTCGGGACGCTGCGCAGCAACAAGATGCGCTCGGCGCTGACCGTGCTCGGCGTGGTGATCGGCGTCACCTCGATCGTCGGGATGACCTCGCTCATCCGCGGCTTCGACACCTCGCTGCGCGATTCAATCAACGCGCTGGGCCCGAACACGATCATGGTCCAGCGGTTCGGCGCCGTGAGTTTTTCCTCTGGCGCGTCGTTCGCGACCGTCATGCGCCGACCCAACCTCACGGTGGCCGACGGCCAGGCGATCGAGAAACTGGCGCCGTCGGTAGGCATCGTGGACACCTGGCTCGGCGCCGGCGGCCCGCAGCCGACGCTCGAACGCATCTTCTACAAAGGTGAGCGCACCCGTCCCAACGCCGTGATGGGCACCAGCGAAGCGTTCGTCGACATCAACTTCGCCAAGATGTTCGCGGGACGCACCTTCACCGCGCAAGAGGTCGAGCGCCACAAATCAGTCGGCGTCATCGGCTACGGGCCCTATCTGGCGCTGTTCGAAAAACGTGGGATGGATCCGATCGGCAAGAAGGTACGAGTGGGCGCAGTCGAGTACACCGTGATCGGCGTCATCGACAAGCGCCCGGCTGCCGGCGGCTTCAGCCTGGGCCAGGACGACTTCATCATCATTCCCTACACGGTTTACCGCAAGCAATTCGGCAACGAGCGCATCCGGCGCGGGCCATTTGGCGGCATGGCGGCCATGATCGCGGTGGTGCCGCGCGAGGGCGCGTCACGGGACGACACGATGCGTGAGGTCGAGGCGGTGATGCGCATCCGCCACGGCCTGACGCTCGACAAGCCGAACGACTTCGACCTGGTGACCTCGGACGCGATCCTCAAGGTCTGGGACCAAATCTCCGCCGCCATCATGTTGGCGCTGGTCGTCATCTCGTCGATCGCGCTGATGGTCGGTGGCATCGGCGTGATGGCGATCATGACAATTTCGGTCACCGAGCGGACGCGCGAGATTGGCGTGCGCAAGGCCATCGGCGCGCGCCGCCGCGAGATCCTCGTGCAGTTCCTGATCGAAGCCGCGGTCCTCACCAGCGTCGGTGGCCTGCTGGGCGTGTTGATGGGCAGCGCCATCGGCCTGCTGGTCAACCTCGTCTCGGGCTTCCCGGTGTCGCTGCCGTGGTGGTCCTTTGCCCTCGGCCTGGGCTTCTCCGCCTCGATCGGCATCTTCTTCGGCATGCTCCCCGCCTGGCGGGCATCACGGCTCGACCCGATCGAAGCGCTCCGTTACGAGTAGACGGGAACTGGAAAACCCTTCGGGAGGGTGACCGGATCGTCGGGAGGTTCATCCCGGTCGGGAGGTCCCGAGAAGCATTTCCTTCCGGAGTGGCGATATGATGCGCGTAACGGGTGTGTGACGCATCCCCTGGAGGGTTCCGCCCATGAAGGTCTACGACGCTGCCAGCATCCGCAACGTGGCTGTAGTTGGTCACGGCGGGTCTGGCAAGACGCAACTGGTGTCCGCCCTGCTCTTTGACGCCGGCATGGTCAACCGGCTTGGCAAGGTGGACGACGGCACGACCGTCACCGACTACGACGAAGAAGAAATCGCCCGCAAGCACACCCTCTCGGCCAGCCTGGCCTTCGCCGAGTGGAACAAGAACAAGATCAACCTGATCGACACGCCCGGGTTCGGCAACTTCTTTACCGATGCCCGCGCCGCCATGCGCGTGGCCGATGGCGCGCTGGTGATCGTCGACGGCGTGGCCGGCGTCGAGGTGCAAACCGAAAAGGCGTGGGCCGCGGCCGACGAACTCGCACTGCCCCGCATCGTGGTCATCAACCGGCTCGACCGCGACCGCGCGTCGCTCGACCGCTCGCTGGCCTCGGTGCGCGACGCCTGCGGACGTTCGGTGATCCCGATCCAGCTGCCGATCGGCGAGGAGAAAGACTTCAGCGGCGTGATCGACCTGGTGGCGATGAAGGCCTACACATTTGCCGGCGATGCGTCCGGCAAGATGACCGAGGGCGCCGTGCCGGCCGGCCTGGCCGACGCGGCCAACACCGCGCGCGAAGCGCTGATCGAAATGGTGGCGGAAGCCGACGAGTCGCTGATGGAGAAGTTCTTCGAGGCCGGCACCCTCACGCAGGAGGAGCTGGTCAAGGGACTCGCCACGGCGACGCGCGCCGCGAAGATCTTTCCGCTGGTCTGCGCCTCGGGCTTGCAGAACATTGGCGGACAGCCGCTGATGGAGGCCGTCCTGACCTACCTGCCGGAGCCGAAGGCCGCCGACGAGAAGGCGCCGTACGCGGCGTTTGTCTGGAAGACCGTGGCCGATCAATTCGCGGGGCGCATCACCATGTTCCGCGTCTACCAGGGCGTGCTGAAGGCGGATTCCACCGTCAACAACGCCACGCAGTCGGTGCCGGAGCGCCTGGGCCACCTGATGCTGATGCAGGGCAAGACGCCGACCAACGTGCCCGAGATCAAGGCCGGCGATCTGGGCGCGGTGGCCAAGCTCAAGGACACGCGCACCAACGACACGCTGGCCGACAAGGCCGCCGGCGCCACGTTCCCGCCGATTGCCTTCCCCGATCCGGTGTTGTCGTACGCCATCGAACCCAAGACCCGCGGCGACGAAGACAAGATCAGCACCGCCATGCATCGCCTCGAGGAAGAAGACGGCACGATCCACTATCAGCGCGATCCGCAGACGCACGAGCTGCTGCTGGCCGGGCAGGGGCAGATGCACATCGAGGTCACCGTCGCGAAACTCAAGCGGCGGTTCGGCGTCGACGTGCTGCTCAAACCGCCGCGCATCCCCTACCGCGAGACGATCACCGCCAGGGTCGAAGCGCACGGCCGCCACAAGAAGCAGACCGGCGGCCACGGCCAGTTCGGCGACTGCAAGATCAAGATGGAGCCGCTGCCCCGCGGCAGCGAGTTCGAATTCGTCGACGAGATCTTCGGCGGATCGATTCCACGCGGCTTCATTCCGGCGGTGGAAAAAGGCATCCAGGAATCCCGGCTGCGCGGCTACCTCGCCGGCTACCCGGTGGTGGACTTCCGCGTGATCCTTTACGACGGCTCGTATCACGACGTCGACTCGAATGAACTGTCCTTCAAGACCGCCGGCTGGCTGGCGTTCAAGGACGGGATGTCGAGGGCCAAGCCCACGCTGCTCGAGCCGATCATGAACGTCGAGGTCTACACACCAGCGGACCATGCCGGAGACCTGATGGGCGACCTGAACGGACGTCGCGGGCGGATCTCAGGAATGGAAGCGCGCGGACAAACCACCGTCATCAAGGCGCAGATCCCGATGTCGGAGATGCTGACCTACGAGCAACACCTGACCTCGGTAACCGGCGGCCGCGGCGCCTACCAGATGGCGTACTCGCACTACGACGAAGTGCCGGCGCACCTGCAGCAGAAGATCGTCGCCACTGCGAAGGCCGAACGCGGACAGGTGGCAGAGGAGCCGGCCTGAGGTCAGAAGCCCCCGAAGTCTGGGGCCTGAAGGCTACAGGCGACGGGCTTCGGCGGCTGCAGACCGCACGCCGGAAACAAGCGCGTCGACGGACACGCCCAGGTCGTGCAGCAGGCCGTCCTTGAGGCGGTAGATCCAGCCGTGCAGCTCGAGCGGCTGCCTCGCCCGCCACGCGTCCTGGACGATGGTGGTGCGGGCGATGTTGCGGACCTGCTCGATCACGTTCAGCTCGCATAACCGGTCGAGGCGCGCCGGCCGGTTGGCGATCTGATCGAGCTCGGGCTGGTGGGTGCGCTGCACGTCTTCGACGTGGCGGAGCCAGTTGTCGATCAGGCCGTGCGCCGAGCCGTCCATCGCGGCGCGCACCCCGCCGCAGCCGTAGTGACCGCACACGATCACGTGTTTTACCTTCAGCACATCGACGGCGTATTGCAGCACCGACAGGCAATTGACGTCGGTGTGCACGACGACGTTGGCGACGTTGCGGTGGACGAACAACTCACCCGGCGCCAGGCCGACGATCTCGTTGGCGGGGACGCGGCTGTCGGAACAGCCCACCCACAAGTACTCGGGCGCCTGCTGGGCCTCGAGGCGGGTGAAGAACTCGGGGTCGCGGCGGGTCCGCTCTTCGGCCCACTTGCGGTTGCTGACAAAGAGGTGGGGTAGCGAATCCATTCGAGCGCCTATTCTCTCACTTCGGCTTCCGAATCACCCAGGTCGTCATCGCGCGCTCCTCGTGGACCACGGTCGTCTTGAGCGGATCGATCAGCTGCGCGCCGAGTCGGCGGGTCCAGTCGAGCAGGGCCGGCGCGTCAACCAGGTACCACTCGATCCCGTGCGGGAGACGGTGGCGTCCCTCGCCAAGCGGCGTCATCTGCTCCGCCATGCCGATCGTCGAGGCCAGGCGTGCGATCAGGATTCCGCCTGGACGGAGCACGCGCCACATGCCCAGCAGCATGGCTTCGAAGTGGGCGTGGTCGCGGGCAAAGTGCAGGACCGCGTTGGCGATCACGACATCGGCGTGGGCGCCTGGAAACGACGACGCTTCAATCGACTCCGCGCGAAAATCACTGATCGCACCTGGCGCGGCGAGCCTCGCGGCCAGCCCCTGTAACTCCGCCACGGCCGCCCTGTTGGTGTCGACGCCGCACACGTCGTAGCCTTCGCGCAGCAAGTAGACGAGATTGCGGCCGCCGCCGCAGCCGGCGTCGAAGACGCGCATGCCCGGCGCGATGCGTCCGCGCAGGAGCTGGTCGAACAGGTAGATATCGATGTTGCCGAATTGATCCTGGAGCGTCATCTCAGGTCGGGCTCGACCCAACGGCGGCGCGCCTCGACGGAGAACAGGCGCTCGCGGGAATAGAAACGCAGCGCCAACTCGCGGTCGCCGTGCCGGGCAATCAGCAGCTCGGCCAGGCCGTCCACCGTCATCGCCGTCTGGCATTCGGCCACGAACCGCGCGATCAGCCCGACGTAAAACCGCGTCAGGGTCTCGTGGTAGCCAGAGGAGTCGGTGTTGGCGGTGCCGACGCTGGCGTTGTAGCGGGTGATGCGCTCGCGCAGCAGCCGCAGCGCCTCGTCTTCACCGAACGTCAGGACGTGCCAGAGCCCGGCGCGTAAGTGCGCCTGGTGCGTCCACTCGGCCTTCGGCAGGGTCCGATCGATCAAGCCATTGGCAATCCGCGCGGTTTCACTCACCACCATCACCAAAAAAGAAAAGGCCCCGATGGCAGCACCATCGAGGCCCTTGGTTGTCGAGGCCGGGAGCCTAGGAGCGTGTCTGCGTAATCTGCGCCATCTGCGGCTTAGCTCCCGCCGGCCTTGCGCGGCGTCGAGGTCTGCTTCGACGCGCCCCGGGCGGGCTTGCTGGCCTTGCTCTTGGCGCCGCCGTCGCCCTTGGCCTTCTGGCCGCCGCCGCGAATGCTCTTCGCCGCCGCGCGCAGGCGCTCGCCGACGCTCTTCTGCGACTTGGGCTGTTCGCCGCCGGCCGCCGCCGCTTCCGCGGCCTTCTTCTCGGCCTCGGCCTTCTTCGGGTCGAACTCGCTGCCGATGAGCTCGATCTGCGCGATCTCGGCGGCGTCGCCGCGGCGATGACCAAGCTTGAGGATGCGGGTGTAGCCGCCCGGCCGGTCCGCGAAGCGCGGCGCCAGTTCGTCGAACAGCTTGGTGACGACGGTCTCGTTCAGCACGTCGCGCATGACCAGGCGGCGGGCCGAGAGCGAAACGCCCTTCGGATCGTTGGCCTTGACGCCGCGCTTGGCGATCGTGATCAGCCGTTCGACGTAGGGCCGCAGCTCCTTCGCCTTGGGCACGGTGGTCTCGATGCGCTCGTGGCGGAGCAGGGCTTCGGCCTGGTTGCGCAGCAACGCCGTCCGATGCGAGGTGTCGCGGCCGAGCTTACGGTGTGCATTTCGGTGACGCATGTCTGTTTATTCCGCAGCCGTGGGCTGGTCGAGCTTCATGCCGAGGCTCAGCCCCATCGACGTGAGGATCTCCTTGATTTCGTTGAGCGACTTGCGCCCAAAATTCTTGGTCTTGAGCATCTCGGTCTCGGTCTTCTGCACCAGCTCGCGAATGGTCCGGATGTTCGCGTTCTTGAGGCAGTTGTACGAGCGCACCGACAGTTCCAGCTCCTCGACGCTCTTGTCGAGGTGCTCGTTGGCGACGCCGACGCGCGGCGCTTCGGCGCCCGCTTCCGACTGTTCGTCGTCGGCATCATCGAGGCTGACGAAGATGTTCAGGTGATCGCGGATCAGCTTGGC
>JBDTMB010000140.1:0-12834 GCA_039934485.1 Vicinamibacterales bacterium | reverse complement strand
CGATCTCGTGCAGGATGTGGCTCGAGACGATGATGTGCTTGCCGGCGCGCGCCCAGTCCTTGATGAACCGGATGGTCCGGCGGCGCATCAGCGGATCCATGCCGGTGAGCGGCTCGTCGAGAATCAGCAACTCGGGATCGTGGACCAGCGCCTGCGCGAGTTTCACGCGCTGCCGCATGCCCTTGCTATACGCGCCGATCTTCTTGCCGGCGGCGTCCATCAGATCGACGCGCTCGAGCGCGACCCTGGCGGCGGCATCGGCGGCCTTGTCGTCCAGGCCGTTCAAGCGCACCAGCGCCGTGACCCACTCGAGCCCCGTCATGCGGTCGTAGAAGGCGTCCTGTTCGGGACAGAAGCCGATGCGCGCATAGACACCGGGGTTGCCCCAGATCGGCTCGCCGAGCACCTGGATGCTGCCCTGGCTGGGCTTGAGCTGCCCGGTCATCAGCTTCATGAACGTCGACTTGCCGGCGCCGTTGGGCCCGAGCAATCCGGTGATGCCCGGAGGAATCGAGGCGGTGACGTCGTTGAGGCCGCTCACCTGTCCGTACCACTTGGACAAGTGCTCTGCGCGCACCAACGCGGTTCCAGTGCCCGGCGACAGCTGCTGCCCTCCCGACGAGAAGGTTCCTCCCGACGAGTCCTTCGCTCCTCCCGACGAGAACTCACCTCCCGGCACGTCTTCGGTCACTCCCGGCAGCGTCACGTCACAATCTCCACGCCGCGGACGCGGCGATCGAGGATGAAGAGGGACCCGGCGATCAGCACGACGATGACGATGGCGGCGATCGCGGGCGGGAGGTCATAGCGCGGCTGCAGCCGGAAGATGATGTCGCCGACCACTTCGAGCGTCGCGGCCGGCGATAACCAGGCAAAGGTGCTCTGGTGCGTGATGCCGCGAATCGCCTGGAACAACGCCGTCGTGAAGAAGTAGAGGCCCGCGTACATCACGCCCACGAACCGGCTGCTCTTCGACAGCGACGACAGCGCGAGCATCGTCGTCGAGGCCAGCAGGACCTGGGCGAGCGACAGCAGCGTGATGGCGGGCAGCAGGTAGAGATTGTTCCGGACGAAGGTGAAGCTGCCGGCGAAGATCGTCTGCACCAGCAGCAGCATCATCGCCGGCGCGAAGCTGACAAACGCCAGGAAGAGGAAGAGGATCGCCATCTTGCCGGCGATGTATTCCGCCCGGGTCATCGGCTTGGAGAGATAGAGCTGCAGGGCGTTGGCGCGCCGGTCGTTGGCGACCAACCCGGCGCCGACGTAGACGGTGACGAGAAACAGGATGGTCCCCTGCTGATCGAGGAACTCGCGGAAGGTCTCGCCCTTGGGCTGGAGGAACGACGCCTGCTGGAAGTTGGCGGCGACGTAGATCTGCACGGCGCGGACCACGAAGGGCGCCCACGCCAGCAGCATCAGCGCGATGAACGGGCGCTTCGAGATGATCGACATCACGCCGGCGCGCGTCATCACGCGCCACGCGGTGCCGATCGCGGACCTGGTGCCGCCGTAGCGCCGGTATCCCTGGTCGTGGATGGGCACGCTACTGTTCTCCCACCGCTTTGGCGAACACGTCCTCGAGCGTCGGCACGCTCGGGCGGAGGTGGCGCACCTGCACGCGCTCGCGCGCGGCCAGGCCGAACAACACCTGCGACCCGTCCACCTCGGTGCCCGGAATGAACACGCGCATCACGTCGTCATCGGTGTTCTTGACGTCGTAGCCGGCGCCCTGCAGCACGCCGATAAACCGCGACTCGTCGCCCTTGACGCGCAGTTCGTAGACGCGGCCGTGGGTGCCCTTGAGCGCCTCAATCGGGCCGTGGGTGGCGACGGTCCCCTTGTCCATGACGACGACGTGGTCGCACGTGTATTCGACGTCGGGCAACAGGTGCGACGAGAGGATCAGGTTGACGCCCTTGTTGTGGGCGAGGTCGTAGATCAGTTCGAGCATCTCGTCGCGGCCCTTCGGGTCCATGCCGTTGGTGGGCTCGTCGAGAAACAACAGGTCGGGATCGTGGACGATCGCCTGCGCGAGCTTGATGCGCTGCTTCATCCCGGTGGAATAGGTTTCAAGATTGCGATAGCGCGCTTCGCCGAGGCCGACGTAATAGAGGACCTCGTGGGCACGCTGCATCGCGTCGGCCTGCGGCAGGCCCGACAGTTGGCCGCAATAGGCGACAAACGACACCGCGTTCATGCCGGGAATGTGGGAATCGCTCTCCGGCATGTAGCCAAGGCGGGCGCGAATCTCGAGCGGATGCGTGGCCACGTCGAGGCCGAGGACGGTCATCTTGCCCTTGTCGGGTACGATGAAACCCAGGAGCGACTTCAACAGCGTACTCTTGCCCGCCCCGTTGGGGCCGAGCAGGCCGACGGCGCCTGGTTGGAAGACCGCCGTGACGTCTCGTAGCGCCCACGCCTTCCCGAAGCGGACGCTCAGGTTGTCGCATTGGACCACGGGTCCTTGAATCTCTGTCATGCGGATGCAATTGAGTATACGGGCAGCAGGGCTACAGCGTTCCCCTAAGTCCCAGCGCGTCTGCCTGTTCCCGCATGAAGGTGATCACGTTGGTGACGTGTTGATCGAGCGGCAGGCCCATCAGTTCCGCGCCGCGCTTGAGATGCTCGCGGGGTACCTGGCGCGCGAAAGCCTTGTCCTTCATCCGCTTGATCACCGAGGCGGCCTCGAGGTCGAGGATGCTCTTGGACGGCCGCACCAGCGACGCCGCAGTGATGAAGCCGGCGAGCTCGTCGCAGGCGACCAGGGCCTTCTCGACCGGCGATTCGGGCTCGATGCCGGTGATTTCAGCGGCGTGCGAGAGGATCGCGCGCATCACCCATTCGGGATAGCCCAGCGCGCGGAGGTGCTCGCAGCCCTTGTTCGGGTGATCGCCAAGCGTTGGGTACTTCTCGTAATCGAAGTCGTGGAGCAGGGCCACCACGGCCCACTCCTCCTCGTTGGCGCCCTGCTGGCGGGCGTAGCCGCGCACCGCGGCCTCCACGGCCAGGGCGTGCTTGCGAAGGCTTTCACCCTGCGTCCATTCGGTGAGCAATTGCCAGGCGGCGTCGCGAGAAAGCGTCATGGGAAAAGCATACCGTGAGCCGCCCATGGAGGGCGATGGCTTTAGCCGTCCATGGAGGGCGATGGCTTTAGCCGTCGCCAGGCGAGGGCTGAAGCCCTCGCCCTCCAAACTCGAGCCCTCGACGAATCACTTCCGCCGCGTGCGAATTTATCCCGTACTCGTCAATCTGATCGGCCGTGATCCACGCCACGTCGTCGGCGTCGGAGCCGGCGACGGCCTGCCCGTCGGGGGCCGCGCAGAGGTAGTCGATAATCACGAAGTGGTAGCGGACGCGTCCGTCCGCGTCGCGATGGACGCGGTCGAAGGTCTCGACGATGGGGCCGGCCTCCACGGCGAGGCCCGTCTCTTCGAGGACTTCCCGCTTCACCGCATCGACGAGCGACTCCCCGAGTTCGACAGTGCCGCCGGGCAGCGACCACTCGCCTTTTCGCGGATCGTGCCCACGCTTGATGATGAGCGCCTGGTCGCCGCGCACGACGACGGCACCGACGCCGAGCACCGGGTGGGCGGGGTATTCTCTGGCCATATGACAGCTCACACCGAATACCTGACGTTCACGATTCCCGGCCGCGCCGGGTTCGAGAACATCACGCCGAAAGTCGCCGCCGCGGTCCGCAAGAGCGGCGTCCGCGAGGGCCTGGTCCTGGTCAACGCCATGCACATCACCGCGTCGGTCTTCATCAACGACGACGAGTCCGGGCTCCACCAAGATTACGCGAAGTGGCTCGAGCAACTCGCGCCGTTTGACGCGTCACCGGCGCGTTACGCGCACAACCGCACCGGCGAAGACAACGCCGACGCGCACATGAAGCGGCAGATCATGGGCCGCGAAGTGGTGGTCGCGATCACCGCCGGGGAGCTCGACTTCGGCCCGTGGGAACAGATCTTTTATGGCGAATTCGATGGCAACCGGCCGAAGCGCGTGTTGATCAAGGTAATCGGGGCGTAGCGAACCACGGACGTTGACCACGGGGAGCACGGAGGACACGGAGCAATGTTTTCAAGCCCTGACGGAATTTGAGGATTTGCTCCGTGAACTCCGTGTCCTCCGTGGTTAGCGTTCGTCAGAGTGGCAACGACGCTGAAGCGTTCATGTCGAGCTTCGCGTAGCGGCCGGCGGCGACCTGCCGCATCGCCGCCGCCGCGATCATCGCCGCGTTGTCGGTCGAGAGCGCCAGGCTCGGGATGAAGACCGGCCGACCGACGTGCGCCGAGCGCGCCAGCGCGTCGGCGCGCAGCCGCGAGTTGGCCGAGACGCCGCCGGCGATGCCGATCGAGCGGGCTCGATGCCACTCGGCCGCGGCGAAGGTGCGATCGAGCAGGGTCTCGACCACGCGGCGCTGGAAACTCGCGGCGAGATCGACGATTTCGTCCTGCGGCAAGCGCTCGGCGCCGAGCCGCGCCTGGCACTGCCGCACGTGGCGCAAGACGGCCGTCTTGAGGCCGCTGAAGCTGAAGTCGAACCGGCCGTCGCGCTCGGGCGCGTTGCGGTCGGGATTGGTCAAGCGCGTGGCCGGAAACCGGATCGCCTCGTCCCGTCCATCGCGGGCCAGGCGATCGATGATGGGGCCGCCGGGGTAACCGAGGCCGAGCAGCTTGGCGACCTTGTCGAAGGCCTCCCCGGCCGCGTCGTCGCGGGTCCGGCCGAGCAGTTGATACTCCCCAGGCTGCTCGACCAGGTAGAGGCTGGTGTGGCCGCCTGAGACCACGAGCACCACGGCCGGCAACGGGATGTCGCCGTGCTCGAGCCAGATCGATTCGATGTGGCCGGCCAGGTGGTTGACAGCGACGAGCGGCTTGTCGAGCGCCCACGCCGCGGCCTTGGCAAACGAGACCCCGACCAGGAGCGAACCGACGAGGCCGGGGCCCTGCGTGACGGCCAGCGCGTCCAGGTCGTTCCAGGTGGCTCCGCCGTCGGCCAGTGCCCGCTCCACCACGCCGCAGATGTCGCGCACGTGCTGCCGCGACGCGATCTCCGGCACCACGCCGCCCCACTCGCGATGAATCTCGACCTGCGACGCGACGATATTCGAGCGCACCCGCCACGGCTTGGCCGCGTCGCCGGTCGCCTCGACCACGGCCGCCGCGGTCTCATCGCACGAGGTTTCGATCCCGAGAACGAGCCGCCGAGCCGGCATCAGGTTCCCGGTTCCCGGTTCCCGGCTCCCGACAAGGTGGTGAGGTAGGGAGCCCTGAAGATTCCGCGTTCGGTGATGATCGCGGTGATGAATGTGTTCGGCGTGACGTCGAAGGACGGGTTGCGGACGTGCGCGCCCTCGGGCACGAGCTGGTGCGAACCGACGTGCGTCACTTCGCGGGCGCTGCGTTCCTCGATCTTGATGCCCGATCCATCCGCCGTCGCCAGGTCGATCGTGGACCACGGCGCGGCGACATAGAACGGAATCCCGTGCGCTTTGGCGAGGACCGCCACCGAGTAGGTGCCGATCTTGTTGGCGGTGTCGCCATTGGCGGCGATGCGGTCGGCGCCGACGACGACCAGGGTGATGCTGCCTTCGCGCATGATCGCGCCGGCCATGTTGTCGGTGATCACCGTCGTGTCGATGCCGTCCTTCACCAGTTCCCACGCCGTGAGGCGCGCGCCCTGGAGAAAGGGCCGGGTCTCGTCGGCCAGCACGCGGACCTTGCGGCCCGCATCCACGGCGCCGCGGATGACGCCCAGCGCGGTGCCGTAGCCGGCCGTCGCCAGCGCGCCGGCGTTGCAGTGGGTCAGGATGCACGCCTCGTCGGGCACCAGCGCCGCGCCGTGGACGCCGATCGCGCGGCAGCTGGCGACATCCTCGTCGTGAATGCGATCCGCTTCGACGCGAAGCCGGGCCTTCAGCTGCTCCACCGACTCGCCGGCGAGCGCGCCTTCGGAAAACGCGCGCTTCATCTTCTCGATCGCCCAGAACAGGTTGACCGCCGTCGGCCGGGTCTCGGCGAGCTGATCGCACATCCGCTGGAATTCGGTGGTGAACTGCCTGGTCCCGGTAGCCTTGCTCCGGGCCGCGCCGAGCGCGATGCCCATCGCCGCCGCCACGCCAATCGCCGGCGCGCCGCGAATGACCATCGTCTTGATGGCCTTGGCCACTTCGTTGACGGTGCGGCAGTGAACGTAGGTTTCGACGGCCGGCAGCTTGCGCTGATCGACCATCACAATCTCGTCACCGTCCCACGCCATCGTTGGAAGCATTACTCGATCATATCGGGAAGTTGATACTCGCCGGGAGGCGATCCTGGTCGGGACGTGCATTCCGTCGGGAATTTGTCCCGACAAGAATTACGTCCCGACAAGAATTACGTCCCGACAAGAATCGTGTCCCGACAAGATGTGCCTCCCGATGGTCCTACAGCAAGCGCCGGTCGAAGGGCAGCGGGAGGAGGTCTTTCATCCGGAGCGTGGCCTTGGTGTCCTGCAGGTTGGCGAGAATCACGTCGACGTCGCCGCAGAACTCCCAGATGATCTGCCGGCAGGCGCCGCAAGGCGGCGTGGGTTGTTGGGTGTCGGCCACCACGGCGATGCGGGCAAACTTGCGGTGGCCCTCCGACAGCGCCTTGAAGATCGCCACCCGCTCCGCACACATGGTCAGGCCGTAGGTGGCGTTCTCGACGTTGCAGCCGGCGATCACGTGCCCGTCTTCGGTTTCGAGCGCGGCGCCGACCTTGAAGTGGGAAAAATCGGCGACGGCGAATTCGCGCGCGGCGCGGGCCGCCGCCACGAGCTTGGGCACCGAAGCCTTGGCGGAGGTGGCGGCGTCAGAGCCGGCCAATGATCCCCTCCAGCAGCGCGATGAACTGCCCCTTCACCTGGCGCGCGGTCTCCATCACTTCCTCGTGATGCAGCGGTTCCGGAAACACGCCGGCGGCCGCGTTGGTGATGCACGAGATGCCGAGCACGTCGAGCCCCATGTGGCGCGCGACGATGGCTTCGGGCGCGGTGGACATGCCCACGGCGTCGGCACCGAGGAGGCGAAAGGCGCGGATTTCCGCGGGCGTTTCGTAGCTCGGCCCGAGGACGGCAATGTAGACGCCGTGCTGGATCTCGACCGCCAGCGCCCGCGCCGCCTCGTCGGCGAGCCCGCGCAACCGCTTCGAGTAGATCTCGCTCATGTCGGGAAAGCGCAGGCCGAACCGCTCGTCGTTGGGCCCGACGAGCGGGTTGTCGCCCATCAGGTTGATGTGATCGTCGATCACCATCAGCGCGCCGCGCGAACACCGCGGGGAGATGCCGCCGGCGGCGTTGGTGAGGAGCACGCGCGGCACCCCCAGTCGTCCCATCACCCGCATCGCGAAGGTCACGGTCCGCAGGTCGTGCCCTTCGTAGAGGTGCACGCGGCCGGACAGCGCGATCACCTTGCGGCCATCGACCGTGCCGCACACCAGTTTCCCGGCGTGGCCGATCACCCGCGAGGCCGGCCAATGCGGGATGTCCGCGTATGGCAGCGTGAACCCGTCGCCCATGTGATCGGCGAAGTCGCCCAGTCCGGAGCCGAGCACCACCGCCGCGTCGGCGCCGCCACACTGACGCGCATCGAGCCACGCCGCCGCCTCGGTGACTTGATCGAAATAGGTCACAGCAGGAAACCCACGATGATCGCGGTCAGGAAGTTCGCCATCGTGCCGGCCAGCATCGCGCGCAGGCCGAGCCGCGCGAGGTCGTGGCGCCGCTCGGGCGCCAGCGAGCCGATGCCGGCAATCTGCATCCCGATCGAGGCGAAGTTGGCGAAGCCGCAGAGCGCGAAGGTGGCGATGGTGAACGAGCGCGGATCGAGCGTGGCCTTCATCGTGCCCAGCTGGGCAAACGCGATGAACTCGTTCAGCACCATGCGCGTGCCGAGCAGGTTGCCGACGGTCGCCGCATCCACCCAGGGCACACCCAGGCTCCAGGCCACCGGCGCAAACACCCAGCCGAAGATGGTTTGCAGCGAAAAGCCCTCGACGCCCACCTGGTGACCGGCCGCGCCGAGAATCGCATTGACCAGCGCGATCAGCGCGACGAACGAAATCAGCATCGCGCCGACATTGAGCGCCAGGTGCAATCCCTCTCCCGTGCCCCGGCCCGCGGCGTCGATGATGTTCACGTCGTGGCTGACCACCTCGAGCTTCACCGTGCCGCGCGTCGCCGGCGTTTCCGTCTCGGGCACGAACATCTTGGCCATCATCAGCGTGCCCGGCGCGGTCATGATGACCGCCGTCAGCAGGTGCTTGGCGTCGATGCCGAACGCGATGTAGGCCGCCATGATGCCGCCGGAGATGTGCGCCATCCCGGAGGTCATCACCGTCATCAGTTCCGATTGCGTCATCTTCGAGATGAAGGGCCGAATCGTCAGCGGGGCTTCAGTCTGGCCCATGAAGATGCTCGCCGCCACGTTCAGCGATTCCGCGCCGCTGGCGCCCATCACCTTGTTCATCACCACGGCGAGCGCCCGCACGATGACCTGCATCAGGCCGACGTAATACAGAATCGCGAACAACGCCGCGATGAAGATGATCGTCGGCAGGATTTGGAACGCGAAGATCACTCCGTAATTGGCGCCCTCCGGGCCGAGGGCGCCGGTCATCACCCGCGACCACACCGAGCTGTCGCCGAGGGCGCCGAACACGAATGCCGAGCCGACCCTGGAGAAGTTGAGCAACTCGCGCATGCGGTCGCCGAGCACCGTGAACACGGCCTGCCCGGCGGCGGTCTTGAGCACGAGCAGCGCAAACAGCACCTGCAGGCCGAGGCCCCAGCCAACCACGCGCGGGCTGATCGCCTTCCGGTTCGTCGAGAGCGCATACGCGAGCCCGAGAATCCCGACCAACCCAACCAGCGGTTGGAGCTTGAGCAACACAAAGTCCACATCTCCTCGCTTTCGAGAGACTCACATCCCGGGAATGAACATCGTCTCACCGCCACCGTGGACCCAGCCGAGGACCAGGCTGGCCGGCGCCGGCGCGGTGTCGTCGATGGCAATGGCCTTCTTGGCGAGGGCCACCGCCGCCGGCAGACGGGCGGCGTCGTTGTAGAGCAATTCGAGAATGGGTTCGCCGTTGGCCACCGTCTCGCCGGGCTTCTTGAGGATCCGGATGCCGGCCGACAGATCGACCGCGTCGCCCTTCTTGTCGCGGCCGGCGCCCAGGGCCACCGAGGTCTGGCCGACGAAGAGGGCATCGAGGCCCGAGACGACGCCGGCACGGTGCGCCGTGACCTGGTGCCGCAACGTGGCCTGCGGGAACCGCGTGACGTCATCGACCACGCCGGCGTCGCCGCCCTGCCAGCGGATCATCGTGCGCAGCTTCTCCAGCCCGGCGCCGGACGCCATCGCGGCGCGCAGTTGCGGTTCGGCCGCCGCTTCATTGGCGGCCTTGCCGCCGAGCACGAGCATCCGCGATCCCAGCGTCACCACCAGCGTTTCGAGATCGGCAGGGCCGCGGCCGCGCAAGGTCTCGATGCACTCGATGATCTCCACCGAGTTGCCGACGGCACGGCCCAGGGGGGTGTCCATGCGGGTGATGAACGCTTCGGTGCGGACACCGGCGGCGGTGCCGATCGAGACCAGCGAGCGGGCCAGCGCGCGGGCGTCGGCCGGCGCTTTCATGAAGGCGCCGCGGCCGCACTTGACGTCGAGGACGAGCGCGTTGCTGCCCTCGGCGAGTTTCTTGCTCATCACCGACGAGGCGATGAGCGGCAGGCTCTCCACCGTGGCGGTGACGTCACGCAGCGCGTAGAGCGTCTTGTCGGCAGGAGCGATGGTGGCGGTCTGGCTAATCAGGCAGCAGCCGACCTCGGCCAGGATCTTCTTGTACTCATCAAGCGAGAGGGCCACGCGGAACCCTGGAATGCTTTCGAGCTTGTCGAGCGTGCCGCCGGTGTGGCCCAGTCCCCGGCCCGACATCTTGGGGACGGTGACGCCGCACGCCGCGGCCAGGGGGGCCAGCACCACGGAGACCTTGTCCCCGACGCCCCCGGTGCTGTGCTTGCCCACCTTGGTGCCGGGAATCGCCCCCAGGTCGACCCGCTCGCCAGACTGTTCCATGGCGGTCGTCAGCCACGACGTCTCGTCGGCGGTCATCCCCTTCAGGACGATGGCCATCAGCAGGGCCGACGACTGGTAGTCGGGCCACGAACCGTCGGTGACGCCGGCCACGAAGGCCTCGATCGCCTCACGCGAAAGGGCTTCGCCATCCCGCTTGGCACGAATGATATCCACTGCTCGCATGGGCGGTCGGCAGTATATCTTAGTGAGTCTCATGGCCCAGCGAGCCCCGTCGGCCGCCGACGCGACCAAGAGCGCGGTCAGTCTCGCGCGAGCGATCACGATTGGACTGCGCAGTTGGGGTTTTTATCCGCCGGAACATCCGGCGGTGGGCCTCGCCGTCGATCGTTTCGTCAACACCGCGGCCGAGGCGACGGTTGGCGGGCTGTTGCAGCTGGCGGTGACGCCGCATGCGCTGTTGGTCGACGGCCTGGTCCTCGACGCGCCGGACCTGTCCGTGTCGGAGTGCGCCGCCTTGCTCCACGATCGCGACATCCTGCAGCTCACGTTCGTGAGCGCGCCGTCCGAACCGGTGATCCGTTTGCTGCTCGGCATGCTGTCGCTCGATCGCAACACGCGCCGCGCGCGCGGCGGGCCGGCCGCGATCTGGTCGGCGGCAGGCGAAACCGGGATCCTGCTCGAGCAAATCGACTACCAGGAAATCCTCGAACGCGACTTCGACGAAGGCGCGGCGCGGCGCGACGCGACGTGGAAGGCGATCGTGCGCTCGATCATCATGGGCCGCAGGACCTTCACCGCCGACGAGCAACAACGCCTCCTTGAGATCTCGCGCGATGTCTCCGCCATCGGCGCGCTCGGCAACGACTGCAAGGAACCGTACTGCACGCCCGAAGGCGCGCCGCTCCTGACCACCCAGGCCGCGACCATCCTCGCCGTCTACCGGCACATCGCCAAGACCGTCACCGCCCTCGAACCCGAACGGGCGAAGGAGGTGATCCAGTCGCTCGCCCTCGCCACTTCGGGGCTCGACCCGGCGATGGCGTTCGAAGTCCTCAAGCAGGAGGATTCGCCGGATGATTCGCTCCAGATCATCAGCGCGTTCAAGCAGACCTTTGACGATCAACAAGTCGCCATGCTGCTGGCGCGCGCCCTGGCGACCCCCGGGCACCCCACCAGCCGGCTGGCCCAGGTCCTCGATACGCTGGCGCCCGACGATGAGCGCAAGCGCCGCGTCCTGAAACTCGCCGAACGGTTGATCGGCGAGCGCGACTTCGGCAGCAAGCGGCCAATCGATGACATCCGCCAGTCGCTCGACGAGCTGCTGCTCAAGTACGACGAGAAGGAATACGTCTCCACCGAGTACCGCGAATCGATGGGCGTGGCCGGCGCGCGGGCGGCCGAGCTCGCCGCGCGCGGGCGGCTCCCGGAGATGGACGAATGGCTCGCCACGCTGGGACACGAGAGCGTGCGGCGCCTGTCGGGGCAGCTCCTGATGGACCTGCTCACCAACGAGACCCATGCGGAGCGAATGAGCGAGACCGCCCGCGACATGGCGGCGTTTGTGGAAGACCTGCTGCTCGCGGGCGTCTTCGGCGAGGGCATCCCGGTGGTCAACACGCTCGCCAAGGCGGCCACCGGCAAGCTGTCCCCGCACGCCTGCCGCGCCGCCATCGACAGCATCGGCGAATCACTGGCGTTTGGCGAAGCGGCCGGGTCGCTCGCCGAACAGTCGGCCGAGGAGTTCGCGGAGTTCGAGCAGCTGGCGCGCGCGATTGGCCCGGCATCGGTGACGGGGCTGCTGCGGGCGTACGAGCGCGAAGACGGCGGCGGCGCCACCGAACGCGCCTCGGCCGTCATTCTCAGGCTCGGCCCCCCGGCCATTCCACGCCTGCTCCCGGCCGTCGACGATCAACGGTGGTTCGTCCAGCGCGAGGTGGCCCGGCTGCTTGGGCAGATCGGCACGGCCGCGGCGGTGCCGCCGCTGCAGACGCTGTTGCGGCGCAGCGATTTGCGCATCATGCGGGCGGCGGTGTCGTCGCTGGCAAAGATCGACGATCCGATCGCGGCACGGGCGATCCACACCGTGCTGAAGGCCACCACGGGGCAGGCGCGAACCGCGGTGATCGAGGCCCTCGTCGGGTTGAAAGACCCGCGGGTCGTGCCGTTGCTCGTGCGCATCTTGCAGGGCAGCGACGCCTTCGGCGACGATCATCTCCTGGTCCTCGAGACGCTCGGTGCGCTGGCGGGGATCAAGGACGATCGCGCCCTGCCGCAGATCGCCCTGCTGGCGCGCCAAAGGCGATGGCTGTCATGGGGCAAGACCAGCCGGCTGCGGACGGCGGCGTTGCGGACGCTGATGCGCATCGACACGCCGAAATCGCTGGCGACGTTCGACGAGTTGGCCACGACGGGCGATTACTTCCTGCGACGGCTGGCCAAGACCGTCGCCAAGGGCACGTAGATGCGCATCGCACACGACGACCTCATCCGCCGGCTCGGCGCCACCGTCCGCGCCGCGGAGCTCTACGCGCCGACCCATCCGCTGGTGCAACGTACCGCGGTCGGGCTGCACCACGTCGTCATCGCCAGCCTGGCCGACGTGCCCAACGTCATCGTCGGTTTTCTCGAAGACGACGTGGTGATCAACGATTTCCGGCTGCCGCGAGGCTCGGCCTCGCTCGTCGGCTTGCTGCGGGACATGCGCGAGCGCCAGATCGAAAAGATCACCTTCTCCCGCGGCGTGGAGATCGGTGACCTGCGGGCGCTGATGG